>JAMHZE010000071.1:0-5820 GCA_035909535.1 Rickettsiales bacterium
GCGAAAAATGAAGTTGATAAGGCTGTTAAGAGATTAAAAAAAGTAACTAAACTGCCTGTATGCGTGGGCTTTGGTATACGTGATGCCAAAGGCGCAAAAGAAATAGCCGCCACCGCAGCTGATGGCATAGTTATAGGTTCTGCCTTCATTAATATTATCGAGAAAGATAGAAAGAACGCCGTAAAGAACTGCGTTAAGTTCGCTAAAGATATCAGGAAAGCTATCGGCTAAAATTATATTGGCTGACTATCGTACCGCTGCCTTTTTGCCTTCTTCAACGCAATCTATAAGGGCTTTGATGCCCGGCAGGTTTTTGCCTTCCAGCCATTCGAGGAATGCACCACCCGCAGTTGAGATATAGCTGAAGGAATCTTTAAGGCCCGCGGCGGCTATGAGCGCTACGGTATCACCACCACCCGCAACAGAGTTTAGGCCGTTATTGCCCGTTAGGTAAGCAACATAACGCGCAAGCGCTATAGAGCCGTTCTCGAACGGAGGGAATTCTATCGCACCGGCAGGGCCGTTCCAGATTATGGTTTTGCATTTTGCGATGACCTCGCTCCACTGCATTACTGTATGCGTGCCGATATCTAGTATCATTAATTTAGATGGCACTTTATCTATCGCCACTACTTTACAGTTACGGCCAGATTCAAGGCCTTCTGCCACTGTGGCATCTACTGGAAGCAGAATGCGGCAGCCTTTCTCATCAGCTTTTTTGAGTATCGCCAGCGCTTTCTTCTTCGCATCTTTCTCGCATAGTGAATTGCCGATATCCACACCCTGGGCATATAGGAAGGTATTGGCCATACCGCCGCCGATAAAGATGTAATCTGCCTTATCTATCAGTGAGTTCAGCAGGTCTATCTTGCTGCTTATTTTTGAGCCGCCTACTATGGCACCCATTGGCCTTTCCGGGCTTAACAGAGCTTTTGAAAGGCAATCTACCTCACGTTCCAGCAGCAGACCGGCATAGGAAGGGAGAAGTTCTGCCACGCCTGTTATGGAAGCATGAGCGCGGTGCGAGCATGAGAATGCATCGTTAATATAGTAATCGCCCAGCGAGGCGAGAGAGCGGGAGAATTCTTCTCCGCATTCTTCTTCATCTGCATGGAAACGAAGGTTTTCCAGTATAACTACACTGCCCGGCTTAAGAGCATTCACGGCTTCTTCAGCGGGAGCGCCGACGCAATCTACACCGAATTTAACTTCTATATCACGGCCTGTATGCTCTTTTAATTCTGCCGCAACATCATCTACCAGAACGGCAAGAGAATAATTGCTGTCGTACTTGCCTTTCGGGCGGCCAAAATGCGATATAAGGATAACCTTTGCGCCCTTTTCAGTCAGTTGCGATATGGTCGGAACAAGGCCGGTTATACGCGTACGGTCGGAGACCTTGCCTTTTATCATCGGCACGTTGAGATCTGCGCGCAGCAGCACGCGCTTGCCCTTAAGTTCAAGCTTTAAAAGATCACTGAGCCGATTGAAGTTTGACATAAGCTATCTGTTACAAATAGTTCCCTGCTAAATGCCTGAAGTTATAAGATATAATAGCGCCTTTTTAAAGCCCTATTTTACCCTAACACAAGCATTTGATTACTGGTTGTTTTTCGCCTGATTTATGAGCGTTCTTACACGGTTGGTTTCCTGACGGAAGCTGTAGAGTTCTTTCGCCATGAGTTTTTTGCTGCCAACAGGAAGTTTAGCGCGCAGAGGATCTATTGCCCTGCCACTTTGCAGAAGTTCAAAATGCAGATGCGGGCCGGTAGAACGTCCGGTAGAACCGACATAACCGATGAGTTCGCCCTTATTAACGCGCTTCCACCTGTGCATACCACGGGCATAGCCGCTCATATGGGCATAGGCGGTGCTCCATGTGTTATCGTGTTTGATACGCATGTAATTACCATAACCGCCGAAACGACCTATTTTATCTATAGTGCCATCACCAGCGGCATATACAGGCTCACCATTACGACCGGCAAAATCAACACCGGAGTGAAGGATGCGCCTGCCGAGTATAGGGTGCCTTCTGTAACCAAAGCCGGAGGATATTTTATGCCTGCCGCGCAGCGGGCTGGCCAGCATGGATTTAGTGAATGAATTACCTGCTGTATCAAAGAACTCACCGGTATCACGGCCATCTACAGAGTAACGGAAACCTTCTGTGGTTTTGCCTTTATGAACAAGATTGAGGTACAACAGGCGTAGCCCTGTTTGCTGACCGGATTCATTATATGTGTACTCGTAGAAGAGATCGAGCTTATCGCCGCGCGTTACCTGCGCAGTATTTATTTTACCGTTAAGAACACGTATGGCCTTATTGGTAACGGCAGAAGGAACATTAAGCCTTGTACCAAGCTGGGATATGTTTGTTTGCACTATACCGGATTTGAAGAAGTAACGTGACCTTGCTACAGGAGTTGCCTGCTGCTCACGCCTTTCCTTTTCTACCTCTATTATACCTGCACGGTTCTTGTATACCTTTATCATATGCCCGCCATGAGGTATGTGCATGGCAATAAGCTTGCGCTTGTTACCCTCTATCTTCTCGGTAAGTATTATTTGTTGACCCACCTTAGCTGAAGAAACCTGAAAATCTGCATTACGGGATAGTTTTTGTGAAAGAGTGGCTACCTGACTGCGGTTAAAACTGAGATCTGCAAGCAGGGCCTCAAAGCTTTTATTCGTAGTTACTGCAACTGTTCTTTGTTTAACAGAAGGGTCTTTCGTAACAAGATTTGCAGATATGACCTTACCCGCAGGCGATTTTAGAGGCGTGATAGCACCGGGAGACTGGCGTATGGCAGGAGCAGGAGAGGAAACAACAGCTGAAGGTGTTATGCTTGCCGGTGCTGAACGAACCACCGTACCAGGTTTAGATACGGGCACGCCCGGGTATTTTTCTGCCGCGGCTTGAGTTATTGATGAAGGTTTTCTTGGAGGAACCGGCTTTGCACCAGCCTGACCGGCATAGAGCAGCACTACAGGCGCCGCAGCGAAAGTAAGCAGCAACGTAAAGAACAGGATAAATGATTTCAGACTATTCCTCAAATTCCGGTAACGCCATTAGTTATCGCCTTTAAAGGCAAATTTACACATTTTGTTATGGGTCTGATTTTAAGATATGACAAGAAAAATATGACAAGAAAAATTGAACGGCTTTGCATACCGAAAAATTATAATAATTTTTCTGACAAATAAAAAATCTTCCCGAATTTATACGTTACTCGGTAGAAAAACCTTTCATCTTTCTTGCACGGCTTGGATGCTTAAGCTTACGCAGGGCTTTCGCCTCTATCTGCCTGATACGCTCACGCGTTACAGAGAACTGCTGACCAACTTCTTCCAGAGTATGGTCGGTGTTCATACCAATGCCGAACCTCATCCTTAACACCCTTTCCTCACGCGGGGTAAGTGATGCAAGAACATTTGTGGTTGCTTCACGCAGAGATTCCTGTACCGCAGAATCTATCGGCAGAAGTGCGTTCTGATCTTCGATGAAATCACCAAGGAAGCTGCCATCTTCATCACCCACAGGGGTTTCAAGTGAAACAGGTTCTTTCGCAATTCTCATCACCTTTTTGATCTTATCAACCGGCATGGAAAGCTTTTTAGCTATCTCTTCCGGAGTAGGTTCACGACCTATTTCATTAAGCATCTGGCGTGATGTGCGGACGATTTTGTTTATCGTTTCGATCATGTGAACCGGGATACGTATTGTACGCGCCTGATCTGCTATTGAACGGGTTATTGCCTGACGTATCCACCATGTTGCGTAAGTGGAGAATTTATAACCACGGCGATATTCGAATTTATCTACCGCTTTCATCAGACCAATATTTCCTTCCTGGATAAGATCAAGGAACTGCAGGCCACGATTAGTGTATTTTTTCGCGATGGAAATAACCAGACGCAGGTTTGCTTCTATCATTTCCTTTTTGGCGCGCTTGGTCTCAGTTTCAGATTTCTGGATAGCAGATACAATAGATTTGTATGTAGAGATATCTGTGCCCATTTTCTCTGCAACGGAAGCTATTTCCTTCCTGATACGGACTATTTTGTCTGCATTCAGGTTAGCAAAATCCTGCCATTTTTTATCTTTAGAATCGCGTAGATCTTCCAGCCAATCCGGGTTCATTTCATTGCCCAGATATTTAGAAAGGAAGTCGTCGAACTTTATTTTGTACTTATCAGCAACTTCTTTCAGGCTACCTTCAAAACGAAGAAGCTTCTGGTTATTCTCGTAAAGTTCCCTGATTATTTTCTGCTGAGAAGGGTCATTCAGGAATATCTCCTTAATGTTCTCTGCCAGCTTAACGATATTACCATCGAATGTTTTCTTGTCCTTCGGCTGAGGTTCTTTACCATCTACCGCAAGTCGCAGAAGATTTTCGTGGTATTTAAGCGTTTTTGCACAAAGGTCGGAGATATCGCCCATTCTTTCAATTATCACAGGCTTTATCTTCTCTTCCATGATGGTGATGGAAACGTTGTTACCGAATTCATCATCATTTTCCAGCTCGGCCACGGCCGCTGCTTCTTCCTCTTCCTGCTTGCGGCGCTCGGCTTCTACTTCGTCATCTACCTTGCCACCACCGGATTTCTCTTTCTTCTTCTTGCGCAGATCTTCCTCGTCGTCCTCTTCTACCACCTGTTTGATAGGGAGAATGTTCTCTGCTTCCTCAGAACCAAGAACTATGCCCATTTCTTTTGCATAAGCGGTCTCGACATCGATGATATCGCGTAGAAGGATTTTTCCTGAATTGAGATCGTTATACCATGATATGAAGCTACGCATTGCAAGCGGGCTTTCGCACAGAACGGTTATAAGCTTGTTCTTACCTTCTTCTATACGCTTGGCTATTTCTACTTCATCTTCGCGGGAAAGAAGATCTACGTTGCCCATTTCGCGCAGATACATACGCACAGGATCATCGGTACGGCTACCGGTTGCTGCGGCCGCTGTAGTTGTTGTGCCCTCGCCTTCAGTAGCGCCTTCTGATTCCTGATCTACAGAAGTGAATGATTCATCTTCTTCAACATCCATATCGAAATCATCTTCAGCCGTAGCTTTTTCCTGGATCTTGATGTTATGTTTTGCACATTCCTCGATTATCTTTTCGATGAAGTTAGGGTCTACCAGGTCTTTAGGGATCTGCCTGTTAACATCATCTATGGAAACGACCTTCTTTTTAGCGGCGGTTTTAACCAGGCTGCCAACAACGTTCTCGAGTATCTTTTTGATCTCTTCCTTGGTTTTTACCGGAGCATCTTTTTCCGGCCTGCCGCCTTCCTTCTGGGAAGCGGTGGCATGAGCCATTATCTTTTCTGCGGTTTTGGCGTTGCGGGCGCGCTGACGCTGATGTTCACGCTCCTGCTTCTTACCTTCTTTCTCTTTCTGCTTCTGAGCCTGTTTAAGCTCTCTATCTTTTTGTTTTTGCGCCTGCTGGGCCGCCTTTTCTTTTTCTTTCTGCTTTTGCAGAGCCTTTTTTTGCACCGCTGTAAGTGGCTTTTTAACCGCTGCCTTCACTACCGGTTTTTTTGCTACGGCCTTAGGCTTGGATTTTGCTTTAGGAGCAGGTTTTTTTGCCACCGGCTTTTTAACCTTTTTAACTGGTTTCTTTACTGACTTTTTCTTGGCTGCCATTTTCTCTCTCTTTTAAAAATCTTTGTTCACTGCCTCTTCGAATTCCGAGCGCTTTTCATCCCGGCTTCTCAACAGACTTGTTATTCTTGCCTGCACTTCCTGCTGCCTTTCGTATAACAGGGATATGTCGGCATCACTTGTTTCCAGTATTTTTTCGTATTCCTTTT
>JAMHZE010000072.1:0-30065 GCA_035909535.1 Rickettsiales bacterium
TAGGCTGAAATAGTGTGACTAAGAGAACCAAGATAGTTACCAGCCACAAGTATAACGCGGGCTTTAAGCTTTTTTATAAGATCCAGCGTAGTGTATTCATCATTAAGCGGAACGGCGATACCGCCTACTGTTTCTATCAACAGAAAATCTTTTTTCTCATGTGCTTTGCCTTCGCAGAATTTAAGCAGACGGGTGAAATCCACCTGCTTTTCCTTGAACATACGCGCAGCCATATCCGGTGAAAGCGGTGGCAAAAAACTTGCCATACATACTCTTTCTGCGCTTTTTATGTAGTTTATATTTAGTGCTTCACAGATATGAAAAACATCATTAGGGACGATGTTTGGATTAAAACCTGAAATTACCGGTTTGAGCGCGTGAACCTTTTTACCGTTGCTTTTAAGCGCTGTTGTAAGCGCGCAGGTAATAAGCGTTTTACCGATACCTGTACCGGATGATGTTATCAGGACCTTTTGCATATAAAGTAAAGTATCTCCCAGTTTGCTACTACTTTATCGGGATTGAAATTCTTTTTATATATGTGTTCAAGCATTATCAGCTTTTCTTTTGTAAGCGGAGTAGAAGAGCCGCCGGAAGCTGCCGCCGCGCCGATATCCTTCATGTACCACAGAAGATCAGACAGTGTGCGGTGCTCAACACGGATGTTCTCGGTCTCAAAAAGTTCTACCTTCATACCGCAATAATTTATGTAAGCTTCTACTTCGGCGCGGGTGTGGAACGGACGCATGCCTGATTCCATTTTAGCGAGACCGAAACAATTGCGTATATCTGCCAGCGTGTAATAGCCGAAAGTAGAAAATGCAAATGTCCCTTCTTCCTTCAATACGCGCTGCGCCTGACTTAAGGACTTTGTCATATCTGTCCATTGCAGGGAGCTGGAGGAAAATACGGTATCGAATACATTATCTGCAAAAGGTAGAGATTCCATATCTGCGCAGATGGATGGGGAAAGTTCTGATGCTTTACGGCACATACCCGGAGCTATATCAAGCTGAACTATATTCTGCTTAAGCGCGGAAGCAACAAAACCCGTGCCACAGCCCATATCTAGCGCCACCATACCCGGAAGCGTGTATGGCTTTGCATAGCGAACAAGTTCGCTTGCTATATCGCGCTGCATGGTTGCAGTGCTGTTATAGTTTTCTGCCGCTTTTGAAAAATTGCGTGAGATGCTAGTTTTTATATCAGTCTTCATTGAAATATCTAATGATCAGCTTTGCCAGTTCGTCCACTTTGGTTTTATCATGCGCGGCAGAGAAAGAAAAGCGCAGTCTGCTGGTATTTGCAGGTACGGTTGGCGGGCGTATGGCATGCACCAGGAAGCCATCTTGAGCCAGATGGGCAGATATTTCAGTAGCTTGGGCAGCCCTGCCTATTATAAGCGGTACTATTTGAGTGCTGGAATTGCACATATCAGCGCTTTTAAGGTTATTTTTCAAAGCTTTACGAAAAAACTCCGCATGAGTAAGAGCCTTTTGGGCACGCTCCGGCTCGGCTTGAGCCAGTTCCAGCGATTTTATAGAGGCCGCAACCACTGCAGGCGGCAGGCCGGTGGTGAACATAAGGCTTCTGGACGCGGTTTTGAGGTAATCGACCAGCTCCTGACTGCCGGCGACATAACCGCCATAACTGCCGAAAGCCTTGGAGAACGTACCCATTACTATATGATTATCGCGCTGCGGCGTAGAGTTTGAGAAGTGCTGTATGTCGTGAGCGTGGTCTGTAAGCAACCATGCATTGTGCTTACGGCATATCTCGTAGAGTTTTTCCATTTCCGGTACGTCGCCATCCATAGAGAATACGGCCTCTGTGATAACGAGGCAATTACGGTAATTACGGCGGTGACGCTCGAGCATTGCATCCAGCTTGGCGAGATCGTTATGCTCGAAGCGGCGGAATTCTGCGTTGGAGAGCTGAGAACCATCTATGATACAGGAATGGCTGAGCTTATCGGCGAGAATGAGATCGCCTGAGCCGACCAGTGCGGTAATTACACCGATATTGGCCAGATAACCTGAACCGTAAACCGCAGATGCTTCTGCCCCCAAAGCGCGGGCAAGGTTGGTTTCCAGCTCGGTATAAAGCGGGTGGTTACCTGTTATAAGGCGCGATGCGCCGCTGCCTGCACCGTATTTGGTAGCAGCAGCATTGGCGGCTTTGATAACGCGTTTATCGCGCGCAAGATCAAGATAATCGTTACAGCTGAAGGATAGCAGCGATTCCCCTGCCCTAGCAATATGGCCTTTTTTAAGCCTTTCGGTATCTTTAAGCGTACGCAGAGTGCTTTCCTCGCGCAGGCGGGCTATCTTCTGCCCCAGTATTTCGTTCAAATTGGTCATTTGATTTAGTGGAGTTTGGTGCTATAAACCATGCAACTATAGTCAATAGAGGTGAGATTGCAATTTACTCCTGAAATAAGACACGACTGGAAGCTTGAAGAAGTGCAAAGCATGTTCGCAGAGCCACTTAATGACCTTATATTTAAAGCGCAGATGGCAACGCGTGCCTTTTTTGATGCCAATGAGGTGCAGGCAAGCACGCTGCTGAGCATAAAAACAGGCGGCTGCGAGGAAGACTGTAAATACTGCCCGCAATCTTCTTACTACGAAACAGGCTTGAAAGCAGAGAAGCTGCTGGATAAAGATAAGATCCTGGCCGAAGCGCAGAAAGCAAAAGATATGGGCGCAAGCCGTTTTTGCATGGGCGCGGCATGGCGCAGCCCTAAAGACAGGCACATACCTGTTCTGGCGGAAGTTATCAGCGGCGTTAAGAATATGGGGCTGGAAACCTGTATGACCCTTGGCATGCTGAGCGAGAAACAGGCACAGACATTAAGTGATGCGGGGCTGGATTATTACAACCATAATATAGATACTTCTGAGGAGTTCTATAAACAGGTGATAACCACACGTACATTTCAGGACAGGCTGGACACGCTTGAGAATGTTCGCAAGAGCGGTATGAAAGTATGCTGCGGCGGCATTGTTGGCATGGGCGAGCAGGAAGTAGACCGCGCAAAAATGCTGATGACGCTGGCTAATATGGAAACGCATCCGGAATCTGTGCCGGTGAATATGCTGATAAAGGTTGAGGGAACTCCGCTGGATATTAATGCCGATGTTGACCCGATAGAGTTTGTTCGCACCATTGCAGTTGCGCGTATTATGATGCCGGCAAGCTATGTTAGGCTTTCTGCCGGACGCGAGAATATGAGCAAGGAAATGCAGGCGATGTGCTTTTTAGCCGGAGCGAATTCTATATTCTATGGTGAGAAGCTGCTTACCACTGATAATCCGGATAGAAACGAAGATGCTGAACTTCTGGGCTCTTTAGGCATCAAGATAAAGCAGGCTGCCGAGCCAACACCACATACATGCAGTAAAGAAGCGGCATGAAGAAGACTGACATTTCCCGCATCTTTGAGATATTTCGGGAGATAGAACCCGAACCAAAGACCGAGCTGGAATATACCAACGATTATACGATGCTGGTTGCCATAGCGCTTTCTGCGCAGGCCACGGATGTTTCTGTGAATAAGGCAACGAAAGAACTGTTCAAGATCGCCGACTCTCCACAAAAGATGCTGAAGCTTGGCGAGACAAAACTGAAAACATATATCAAGACCATCGGCCTGTTCAACAGCAAGGCGAAGAATGTGATAGCGCTTTCTGAGCAGCTTATAGAACTGCATGATGGTAAAGTACCTGCGGACTTTGATAGCTTACGCGCACTGCCCGGCGTGGGGATAAAGACCGCGAATGTGTTTCTGAACAACTTTTATAACGTGCCTGTTATTGCAGTTGATACACATGTGTTTCGTGTGAGTAACCGCCTTGGTTTAGTAAAAGAGACCACAGTAGAAAAGACCGCCGAGAAGCTTAACAAAGTTGTGCCGAAAGAGTTTTTGATGCATGCGCATCACTGGCTGATACTGCATGGAAGATATGTATGCAAGGCGCGCAAGCCTGAGTGTTATCGCTGCGCAGTAAAACAATTATGCGCGTATAAAGATAAGACTAACGGTAGTTATCAGGGAAGCAGTAAGAATCTACCACATTAAAATCTATGCCCTTTGCGCCAGGTATTAGCGTACCATTATAAAATGCACGGCAGCATTCATCTGTGGCACGCCCTGTTCTTTTATAACTTCTCATGCAAATGGCTGTGTCGCTATCAGCTATTTTATTATTGGCAGTATTGCAGGAACTAAGGTTTTTTTCCAGCATCATTGCGAATGGTCTGTCGTTCATGAAGGCAGGAGTATCCACGAAACCGCCGTTATAATTTGCATATTCACAGCATGCCTTGGTAAAACCTTTAGATTGGGTGAACTGCCCCTTACATGCTTGAGCTGCCCTGCGGGAGCCGCATATTCTGTCGCCCAAAGCGCCTGCCTCCGCATCAAATTTTTTGATGTCGGAAAGCTTTGTACAGCATCTCTCACTTAATGTGCCGGTATTCTTGATCATTCCTGTACAATCAGAAAAATCATACTGGCGGCCACTGCATTGCGCCAAAACACCTGCAAGCGGGTTTGTTCTTGCGCCAAGCTTGCTACCCCATGTTCTTGCCATACGGCAGCACCACACTGAAGGCTTTCCACTTATTGCAGTTTGAGATATACACTGGTCTACGCCACAGTATTTTCTGGTATATGAAAAATTTGGGGATGCCTCACAAAACCCCATGCACATTTGAATCCTTTCCTTTTCTTTGTCTGTTGCGCCAACATCAGAGCTCGAGAATTTTGCCATAACTGTAGCGCAGTCATCAGACTGTGAAATGCCTTGTGCAACTGCATCTATAAAAAGCAGCGGCAGAAGATTAATTAGCAGAACTAGGAATATTCGGTACATGCGGAGTTGTTAATATTTGTTGACAAAGTGCGTGATCTTCCGTGACGAAGCTGGAGCCCATGGACGCACAAGCACCCATCATATCTGAGCCGATAAAATTCTTGATATCATTACGGCTCACGCCCAGCGCTATGTCATCTGTCAGTTGAAAACTGGTTGTAGCTTTTATACCGCCAGCCCTTTGAAGCCCACCCGTGGAATCCTGCTTTCTCTGAGATTTATGAGCATGCTCTTTCGGAGCAGGCCCCAGATATGTACCGGTATATTGAGCTATGGCCGGCTTTGCCGAAAGCAAAATAAAGGCCATCACAAGTATTGTTACTTTCATATCAACCTCCATCATCAGGCGGTGTTTGCGCTACCGGACCATCTGGCTGCGGCTGGGCAGGACGATTATGTCTTACGCCAGACTTTCTCATCGCATCTGTAATAACACTGCTGTAGTTAGATCTTAATTCTGCCGGAGGATCACACCTATCAAGAGCACCGAATAGCGGGTTGCTCAGGAAGGCTTCCACCTCATCTGCTGCATACAGGCTGTGATTCTCTACGAACACTTTCCATTTATCGCCGCGATACATTACCTCGTTAAGATCGTAGCCATCTGCACCCTCTTCTATCTTCTGTCTTACATACTGCCTTACGGAAGGCATGCCTTTGTCTATAACAGATTGCGGAACACCTGCTTCTAAGGCTATCACTTTCTGCCTTGATTCAGAAAGAACTTTAGGGAAGGCCGCGGAAACAGCCGAACATATAGCCTGAGTATATGCAGGATCTTGCTGAACGTTATATGTTATGTTCATTTGATTACTATCTTCCTGCACGGACTGCGCCAGAGATATAGTATAAGGACGATACACCGATACCTGATCCCAGAACCTTTCAACACACATTGCCCAATCTGCATTCTGGCACGATGCGTATTTATCTACAGGGCTACCTGCGCGCATCGGCAATATAACTGTTGAAGGCTGGCCGGTCAGATTGGTTTCTACTATACTGTTAACGCTGACATTATATTTAATGTTAGGGTTGTGTATAACACGGCTGGTTTTTTTGCCCCACATATCTGTGTTGCCGCATGAGTCAAGATTTTTACCCCAGTTCATCTCTTCTATACTTATGTAGCGAGGTATGTGGTTTTCACTTCCATCATCGCCTCTATCAACCGCTGTTACATATGCCATATGGCGTGGATAACCAGCATCTAGCTGCTTGCCGTTGACCTTTGCAGATATACTCTCGTCCCAGTATATTATGTCGCCCACCATTACGTTGCTTAGACCCTTGAACCTGTGCGCCGTACCTGATGAGTAAGCAAATTCAGGGCTTATATGGCCTTTGTTAGCAAGTGGGAATGGTACTGCACCGGTTCGCACCTCAATATTTTTATGACCTTTAAGTACAGGCGTACCATAGATATCGCGGACAACTTGCATTGCAGGTGTATTCCTTGCATCTTCCGGAGAGCCGAACACCCAGTTGAACATGCCGCCGAAGAAGCCTGAGCGTTTTTCGCTTCTGCCTGTTTGCGGCGTTACCTGACCGGTAACCTCACGATCCTGACCAGGTTGCAGCGCGTATATTACATCGCCACGGGCATCTTTTGCGATCCTTGTCTGGAATTTATCTATGTTATCACCCAGTGAAGGTTCTGCTACATTGAATTCCATACCGGCACGGTTCAGAGCGAATGACATAGCATTACCAGACGCGAATGTCTTATCGTAATCGCATATACAGTTGAGCTTGAACCATCTGATACACCTTGCCTGATAAAGCATCATTTCATGCCAGCCGCCTATATCACAACCGCGCGGACCTACTATTGCATCCTGCGAGCGTGGGTTTATACCGTAATCTTTCTTCGCATCTTCCCAGAATGCCGCCGAGCCTCTTTCTACGGTTATCTGTGAATCAGGCGCCTGAGGGGCTACGGCCTTCTTGTCGTGTTTAAAGCCCTTCGCCGCCGCATACAGACCTTTGATATACTTCATGTACAGGCTGGAATAGTTATGTCTTGTGAAGTCATGCAACCTTTCTTCTCCCGCAGGACCAGGCGTGAAGTGTGACCAATCCCTATCGCTGGTAGGTTCTATTTTAGAAGCATCTGATTTTCTGAGAAGCGGTGACCTGAAACCTTTCTTGTATGTTTCCGCTGCAGCAAACTCATCCACCTGATTGCTAGGGTTCAGGTAATCTATATCAGTTGTACCTTCACGCTGGTTTATCTCGCCCAGAGAGTTGGTGAAGTCTTGCGTATTAGGGCTGTATTCCGCACGGCAACTGCCTGTAACAGGATCCCACGCCTGAGGTACGGATAATATATCAGGGCATTTTGGCCTATCTGTATTTGCACAATGATAAGTACCATCTGCACCCATCACCGTCTGACAATCGCGCGTTACCAGATCTATCGGGAATGGTACAGCAAGCTCCATATACGGAGGTTCGTAGTCGCGCACCTGCGTGTAGAACACCATATCTTCGTGCTTATAACCACCACCGGCAGATTCGAAAGACACCGGCAGACGTGCAAGGTGGTTAGGCTCTTCGCGTGACCAGCGCAGGAACTGATCCAGCGTTTTATCGCCAATACCGGTAGGAGAATCTGCATCGCATACGTTGAAGTTCTGCCCCTGGCCACTGAATTCCGGCAGAGCCGCCTGCTGTTCTCTGTCCAGCGGGAACGGATCTACCAGAGTAGAATATGCAGGAGTATCAGAGATATCCCTTGTAAGTATAGGACATGATTTTGCACGTGCCTGATAGTAACATTGCAGCCACCTGTTGAACGGACCAGGCTTTTTAGATATTGCTATAGGCTTTGTAAGTTTTTCAACAGGAGCCATAACGCTGTCTATAATGGTTCCGATACCAGGTACATTTCTTATCTTATCCATTATGCCGTCATCAGCACCAAAGTTACGACCTACAATTAGAACGTGTTGTTCTGTTGTACAGAAGTCTTCGCGGCACCTTGTAGTTCTAGGATCATCTTCACCACAGCTACACCAGAAACCGAACGGCTCGTTATCGGCATAGTCTGGCTTGTCCATATTGTTACCATCTTCTCTCAGCCAGAACTTGTCGCGTTGAACCGAATGCGCCTTCCAATCCCTGAAGCCTTCCAGCTGGTATTTAGGATCACCTATATTTTTATTAGGCCCCCCAATACTTACACCAACACTAGGCCCGCCATTTTCGCCTTCTGCACCGCCACCGCTACTACTATTGTTTCCGCCTATATGACCACCACCAACAACACCTAGTATGCTTTCTGCGGTTTCCAGAAGACCTTCAACCTTGAATAGCGCCTCAAGGAATTTTTCCAGGCCTTCATGTACATCATTATAGGTATTATTCACCTTATTAAGGGTCTCTATATTATCCTGATGGTGGCCGAACAGGAATTCCAGTTCACACGCGGTAGCACCTGGGTCAGCCTCACAATCTACCCCCTCATCACCAACCATGTCCCTCACCTTGTTTACCACCTGGTTATCGGTCATAACGTTACGGAAGGTGTTGAACTCGTTTGGAGTAACGCATTGACATTCCTGAGCGGCCCAGTGGGCATTTTCATCGCATGGACCAGGGGCTGGCGCATTCAGGCAAGCTGAACTAAGCATTTGCGGGCATGCAGCCTGTATCGCTGTCATACCATCGACAGCGCCCATCATACCGTTACCAAAGTTCCTGTTTATATTCAGCTCTGGATTGGTATATGTGCCGCCCGTGATGAATTTAGCCAGTACTTCCATCACAACATCGGCTATCTGGGCATAAGCATGTATCTTGTTAAACTCAAGCGCCAGCTTTGTTACCCATTCTTTTACATCTTCACCGGCAATAAAGTTAACTACGATAACTGCCATATTAACTATACCAACCACCGGAGTAAGGACCGGCAATAGCTGTTCCAGCGGCGAGTGGGTCATGAAATGCGCGATCTCTGTAAGCTTGCGCTTCATATCTTGCGCTGTTTTAACATCATCCATCGTATCTATTATGCAGTCCGCGTAATCCAGGTTCAGTATCTGCTGCCCATCACTGCTTTCGAATGAATAACGTACCGGCTGGTGGTTACCATCAAGCGGCCAGTCAACACCAACTTCCCATTTATAATCTTCATCGGTCCAATCGCATTGCGCTACAGGATTAGGAGTAGGATAGGATTTTACTTCCTTACATATTGCTATAGCTTGGTTCTTCAGTGTGTTTTCTGCTGCGCGGTCTACAATCTGGGCATCCCATCCGGTAGACATGGATACAACCGTATTCGCCATATTGACCGACTTGGAAACGCCGTTTATCACCGGTTTGCCGAGAGTAAGATATTTGTATGTTTTTGCGGCTTTAGGTTTCAGCCATTTAATACAAGCCTTCATTCTGAGCATGATATCTGCGCCACTCATACAGGCTGACCAGTTGGACGCTGCTTGCTGGATCTCCTCCTCATGATCATCGCTGCCGATATATGCTTTTATGTCATCCTCTCCGCTATTGCCGCTGCCATTAGGGCCACCGCCACCAGGAGGATTACCGCCAGGAATAGGAGTACCATCACCGCCGTCACCACCACCCGCTTCATCTTCTGGATCAGGAACATCATCCGGATCTACCTGATGATCATAGCCATAGAATGTATCGCCACGCGTCGCGAAATCTAACGCCCTTATAACGTTATTTAGTATCTGCTCTGAAGGTTTTGCCGCTGTACCATCTTTATATTTACAGCCCCTTGCCATACAGCCAAGATCTACACCATTCGCAGTATCTCCCAGCGCGCCCTGTACCTTATCGGTTATCATGCCGTTCAGCTCGTCAGAGCTGATAGGGCTTCCTTCCGGCAGATCGACATCCACAGTTATTGATATTCCATCACCGCTGGCGATAGCCTGAACTTTAGCGCCCATACATTCTATAGCCATTTTATCACCGGCATAGGTTCTAAGTGCTACGTTCGCCAGAGCTTTACCTATCTCGCACAGAGCTTCATTATTGTTCAGATCCAGCATTTCCTGGTTTATAGCGCATGGATTGCGCGGCTCTACAACAGGGCCGGTACATTCAAGGAATGACTTGAGGAATTCATAGTCGAAGCGCGGAAGCCTCCATGCCACCACCTTAGGATCGCGCACACCCTTGCGGTACATATCCAACCAGCCGGAACAGCGCGACTGAACCCTTGAACTGTTTAAATCATCTTCACCCAGCAGCCATAAAGCCAGCTCGTTATTAGGATCTTCCAGCCAGGTAGAACGCATACCATACGGGCCGCATGCATCGCGTATACGTTCAACGCGGTAATATTCCAGCTTAGGTTTAGCATCTTCCGGAACCGGGTTTGCTTCTAGGCCTACTGCCATACCCTTCTGCGCGTTTATTGCCCAGTGCGACTTGTTAGGTGTACGGTGGAACTGACCTTCGTCTTTACCTACAAAGAACGGGTTGTAAGGAACTTCGAACTCGCACCAGAACGCCTGACTCAGGCCGACAGAGATAGACCATGGATGCGGAAGCCATTTGAATATTCTTGGTTGAGTATCATCATAAACAAAACCACCGAATTCTTTTTTAGCACCCACACCCATTATAGGATTAGCGCCATTAGGATCGGATGTATCTACCTTAAGTATAGGTATACGACCCATGTTTATATCGTCTTCAACCGACCAAGCATCTTTAAACTGCTTCTGTAAACCAGGATCTGTTGTCTCGTAATATCTCTGGCCGTGCTTGCTCCATAGATATGGCAGGTTGGCTATTTCAGGAGGAGGGTTGGCAGGATCATAGTTGAAAAGAGTCTGGTCAAGATCCGGTATGAATCCTGGTGTAGGAGGAATAAAATTAGGATTCATGATCCTATCTACCATGCTTATAGCGCTGCCTTCGCCAGCTATTAAAGGAATATTGATGCCGTAAGGCATGCCTGTAATATCAAGCATATTATCAATGTTTCTTAGGCTGTGCATGCAGCTTTGTGCAGGCCAGGTGTGTTCTACCCATTCACGACCGGATGACTTACTGCGCTCATCCATAACTATCATGCCGTGCTTGATATCAGGAGTAATGTTCTTCGGCCTTTCTTTCCATTCTGTATAAGTGTCGTTAAAGTGGTTATAAATCCTTTGCTGGGTTTTGTCCGCCACAGGAACAGTCTGGTCTTCTTCAAGGGTCGGCACTGTCCACCCATCATTAGCAGGATCATGCGTCTGGAAATATTGCTCATTACCGGCCCAGTTACCCTTCCAGCGTTCTTCTACAACGTTAAAGCCAATAGTTGCTTCACCACCAGCGCGGGAAAGCCACGCATCTTCAATTGAAAGCGGCCACGGGTCCTGGCCGAACTGAGGTATCTCAAAAAGTTCAAGATTTGCCTTAATGTAGACCTTCTTATCCTGGTTGAAACCGAATGCGAATACCGGAAGCATAGGAACAGGCGTTATAAGAGAAGTGATAGGCTGGTTAATGTTGGTCGTCATCCAGTGTTTGTAACTTGGGTCTAGGATATTACCCAGAATGGTTTCAAGAAGGCCTGAAAACCCGCCATCCATATCGACACCGAGCGCATCACCCATCGTTTCCATAAAGTCATCTATCACGGTAAGAGCCTCGTTCTGACGCAGAGAGTGGCCAATACTGTTGACCATTAATGCGCCCCTATCCATATCGCACTTACCATTACTGAATGGCTTTATTACATCACCCCAGAAATGAGGAGGGACAACTGAATTACAATTACGACGCTCCATATTTATCTGCCAGCCGCCAGAGCCGGACAGACTGGTGAGATCTATAGAGCCGCCAGAATCTGTAGGGATTTTGAGTGTTGGCGTGTAAAGGCTGGTTTCCATTGCTTCTGGCGATACACCTATTGCAGCAACCAGATCTGTAGCTCCGCTATACTGCTCCAGCTCCCTGCCAAATATATTACCATCACCAACTCTGGTAGCATTAGTTACATCAAGCCCTTCTTCCATTACGGCAAGGGCACTATTTGCAAGGAAGTTGTAGTAATCGAATATTTCCGGCCTCATACCACGACGCCTTCTGAATCCATCATCATTCATGTTATTAAGAGGATTGCCAAAGGCGCTTTGAGCGTTGTTATTGCGTGAATCAGGCCTCAGCCTTTGAGGATCTGCCGTAGGGCCCGACATACTTGGGTAGAGATAATCTGTAGGATTGAAATCTGAAGGTATTATGCTGTTCCATGAAGTGGATACTGAAAATACAGGCTGGTCTCCGAGAGATGTATACCCCAGGCTGAACTCTCCGGGTATCTCCCACGAATTGTACACGTTATCATCTGTATTATTATCTTCACGGTACTTCTGGTTAACCTCCTGCACTTTTGCAAAATAGAAAAGCATTGCTGCTTTATAAAGGTTACGCTGGTTATCTGCATTAGAAGGATCCAGGAACTCAAACTTTTCTGTGCCGTAATTGGCAGAAGTGTCGTAATACGCAACCCACTGGCACATGCTGGCATCTGCAGTTCTTCTTGCGCCGGTAAGTTCACTTTGAACTTTATAGTTGGTATCCAGAACTATTGCACCCCTGTCACCTTCAAACGCCCACTGTTCTATGAAAAGCCTCAGACACTGCTGTAACTTTTGTTTTCGACCTATGTTTTCCGGAAGATCGCGCGCAGAAGCGGAGAATGTATCTTCAGAATCTGGCCTGTATATATTGTTAGGGTTAAGATTCAGATCGCCATTACTGCGACCGAGAGCAACATCACGATAACCATACTCTTCCAGATTCCTGAAAGTATAAGGATCATCCTGCTCGCCGGTACCGCTTTGCGCAAGCATTCTGCCCGCGTAATGAGTTTGCAGCGAGCGCTTGTGGTCTGTATTGCGGAAATAGATATCGTTGCCGAACACATCAGAGCTTTGCGTTATTAGCGGGTCGCCATCTTCTGTAGTAGGTTCAGGACCTTTAAGTGCAACCGGCATGTATTTATCATCCTGCGAAGGATTGAGCATGTATGGCTTTTTATCAGGCTTCCAGCAGAAGCTGCCATAGTCGAACACATAACGCGTCTGGTAGTAGTTCTTACTTGTATTTACAGGCAGGGTTATACCGCTGTTGATACCAAGATCTGTAGCTTGGTTCTGCCTGTCTAAATAATGCGAGCAGAAGGCATCCCTGTCATCCAGAATATCATTACCCAAACACATTGGCAGCGCACCTTGCGCTATCCTGCTATCATCTGCATAAAGTTTCAAGCTGTTAAGCTTGTTGCTGAAACTCGCCGTCCATTTTTTCAGCATTTCACCCCAATCCGGGTTCAGCGGATCCAGACCATCGGTATAATCTGTCTGGCACATAGGGTGGCGCATTAGTATCCTGTCATTCGGCACCAGATATCGTACAGGCTGCATTACATCTATATTGACAGGATCTGCTATGCCATCTTCATTGAGATCTGTTCCCTGGCGACCGAGTGCAGCAGATTCAAGAACTTGCAGAGGGTTTGATGCTATATCGCCCAGGCCAGCGTACTGCCTTTTCGGCTCGTCCCACGGATCTGACATATCATCCAGAACGTTCAGCGTCCTTATCATGTTATCAAGATATTTATCTACGTAGTCCTGGTCGGAAAGAAGCTGAAGTTTTGTAGCGGCATTCATTCCTTCAAAGGTGAAGGTTGCACGGTTAGGAGTATAGTATTCTATCTCTTCTGTAACAACACCTGCAGGAAGGTGTACGAATCTTTCTTCCGGATTGTAGCAGCCGGTGCGGGATTCCCAGATATCGTTATCTGTTATACGCAGACTTCTGAAACGCTGCGCCCTGCCACCATCATAACCCGGAGAGGCAGGATCCACCAGAGAGAAAAGATTAGAATCTTTAGCTTCAAGATCGCGGTAGAAGAATTTACCTCGACCGCAGTTACCTTTATACGGGTTGCGCGTATCGTATTTCAGCCAGCGGCTGCGCTGCGGGGTTCCCCTGTCATCGTATCTATCTTCGCTTTGGGTGTTGTTAAGCGCAGCAAGATCTGGCGGGAACTGGGAATCTTGGTAGGTTTTATCTATAACATCATACGCGTATCGCTTTTGCGGAGAATCCGCCACGTCATGATTTTCGAACCTATCGTAATCTGCCCCTGTTTCACCCGGAACAAGTACGCATTCCGGCACCAATATACTAAGCGGCTCTGTTGTGATACCGGAGATAACATCACTCAGATTATAATCACCATCATTACCACCTATTGTGCCAAGAACCCTTGAAGATGCTTGAGGCGCACACCCTTGGTGCTTGATAAACCCACCGGCAGCAAGAGCGGCCGCAGTGTTTGTGACGTTAAAAACAGGGTCACGCATTGGATCGTTAGCATCGTTAGTGTGGCTGGAATCATTCCAATTCGCTCTATCTTCAAAGCAGGTTGCACAACTGTTTTTTGTACCATCCCTTATGTGATATTGACAGGCAGGGTCATCTTCCACCTGGAATTTTACGCCGAATATTGGCGTCTTCTGACCTAGACGGCTGGTCTTTGTACAGCCCTTCTCAAAGTGAGTAGTGTATGGTGGTGCAGCATTTGTCCATGTATGGTCATAGGTACAATCACCATTGGTACCAAAGTCCGGAAAGAAAACAGCCTGTATCTGGCTACGGATATTACCGCAGCCGGAACCGGAAGCCTCAAGATCTATACTGGTCTGGTAGGCGCCGATATATTGACATTCATTGCTTAACTGTTTTTTAACTTCCCGGTAGTGTCTTTTACAGACTATTTTCAACTCCTTCCTGATATCGCCATCATTACCATTTTGCCATGGGGTTGTATCACCACTAGCGCCATTAGGAGCACCGTCATAATCCAGATTGTTATAATGATAATCACAAGTATGGGCAGCAGTACAACCCACCACCGTAGCATTGTCACATATCCAGTCAGCAACACTGTTATCGTTAATGTTACCGATATACCTTGCCGCCTTTAAAGGATTTGGCTGCCAGAGGAATTGCAGGGTGAGGCAGTCTTGCTTTGTATCCTCATTCTCACCTTCAGCGGGATTACCTTTTACGAGATTACCTGCTTCTGCATCCTCATACGTAAGTATCTGCCCTTCGTTATAGTCATCCTCATGGTTATTACACCAATTCAAGCCAAGTCCAATGTCAGCAAAGCGCATAGTAACAATCCTGACATTAGGCTTTGTGTTAAGATCATGCGGACTGCATAGCCTCTCACCAAAAATAATAGCCTTTGGCAGAAAAGAAAGACCGGGATTGTAAGGGGGGCCAACTTGGGCAAACGCAGGTATGGAAACCGCTATCACGGTAAATACTCGCAATATTTTCCACATCTTGGCCATCAACAGAACAGACCTACCCTACTAGTTGCGTATTTAGCTATTTTCAATTATACTACAAAATTAATGAAAAATTAACTAAAAATTTACATTATTCCGGGGTATGCAGCTACTATGTATAACGACCAGACCCTGTGGCGTAAACTTACCTACTATTATAGTTAATCTCAACATATTTTTAACCATATGTTCAACTAGTGCTGTTAATTTACTGTATTTATTGTTATTGAGTTTCTTGATATGGATCTGAGCGATAAACAGGCTTACCGCGAACTGGCGGAAAAAGTAGAATCCGGGGAGTACTTCCAGGAGGCCCGCGAGTGGTATCTGGGTAAATATATATACCGCTTTGTTGAACGCACCTACATGCTGATGCTGATGTTCGGCCTTATACTGCTGATGCTGTTCTGCTATACATATTATAAAGCAATTCAACCTATAAAGAAAAGCCTGCCGGTACAGGTGGAGATATCCAGCGCCGCTGATTTTTCTACACGTATTACCTATCTGGGCAGCCAGAACCGCGACTTTGATGTTAACCTTGTATATATAAGGTATCTCTCCGGCAGG
Source organism: Rickettsiales bacterium (assembly GCA_035909535.1). Lineage (GTDB taxonomy): Bacteria > Pseudomonadota > Alphaproteobacteria > Rickettsiales > UBA8987 > JAMHZE01. Next base: position 15,791 of record JAMHZE010000072.1, read on the forward strand.
TTCATTGAAGCAATAGAAAGCTACGACCATAAAAAAGACTTCAAACGCCTGCGTATCAACCGCAACATGATAGAAACACTGGCATCGCCGGAGATACTTGGCTACTACACGGATAAAATATCTATCCGCAATCCCGACAGCCTGATAATGCGCTACCGCAGAAACACGGAACGTCAAATTGAAGTGGATACAAAAAAACTTGATATAGCGCCGTTGAACGAAGAAGTAGGATTCCGCGACAACTTCGGTAAACAACCGGAAAGCTCGATAAAGAAATATCAGGTGACGGCAAATTTTACCGCCACAGAAATTGAACGCACAGGCACACGCAAAACATCCGAATGGCAATCCAAGATTATCTTGTCTTTTCAGACAATAGAATATAATTTCGAAAAAGGGGATTTCACTCCTTTGAATTTTAAGGTTTTAAGCTATGAGAGTAAACTGGTTAAATAGATTTGCCATACCTGCGCTACTTCTGTTTGTATTCGCTGCGCCGGAAGTTATGGCCGCACAAAAAAGCTCTCAACTTCCCGGTGACAGCAGACTACGCTACTGGAATTACCAGCCCAACACTGCCTTTGAATATACCGGCTTTTTGATGTATGCCGCGCGCATAGATCTTGACCCTCGCGAAGAAATACTAAGTATAACAATGGGTAACCAGAATGGCTGGCAGATAAACCCTGTTGGTCACAGGCTGTTCCTTAAACCAGTTGAGCTGGAAGCAACCACCAACATGACCATCATAACCAGCCTTCGTATATATTATTTTGAAATGTTCTCTAAGGAAGCAAAAGGACTGGATGACCCTGAACTGGTTTTCTCTACCAGCTTTATCTACGGCGATACTGACGAGAACTACTCCGGATTCATTGATCTTTCGGGCGCATCTGATGTAACAAGCTTTAACAGCTACGTGCCAGACCCGATAAAAGACAAACCAATGCTGAACATGAACTACACTATGAGCGGCGCTAAAGCTGTATCTCCGCTTGAAGTATTTGACGATGGTGAATTCACCTATATCAAATTCCGCGATATAAATGCAGACTACCCTGCCATATTTCAGGTTCTGCCGGATGGCAACGAAGCACTTATCAACTATCGTATTTCTGACAACGGCTATGTTGTGATAGAAATGGTAACAAGCCAGTTCACACTGCGCTTCGGTAACCAGATGGCGTGCATATTCAACGAATCTATGCCGCTTGAGCGCGCAGGAGAGCTGAAAGAGAAAGACGATAAGCAGAAAAGAAAGATCTTCGGCATATTCTAGACAACGGGCTGAAGGCCACGCTTAAAAGGAGCCGTCATGAAAAAACTGACACTTGCACTGGCACTTACCATTAGCATCTGGGCTTCTACAGCGAATTCATCTGAGCAGAAAACGGCTGCTGCAACCCTTACCAACACACACTGGCAACTGGTGGAACTTATGGGCAAACCGATAAGCGGCCTGCCTAAAATGCCCAACATAACACTGAATGAGAACGAAAAGCGCTATCACGGCACTGGCGGCTGCAACCATATAGGCGGCAGCTATGAGCTGAGCGATCTGAACGGTATAAGATTTACCGAGGGCATGTCTACGATGATGGCTTGCATGGGCGGCGGCATGGAAGTTGAACAACAGTTCATGGATATGCTTGGCAGAGTGGACAACTACATCATAAACGGCCAGATATTGCAGCTTAACCGTGCGAAAATGGCTCCACTGGCGAAGTTTGAGGCCGTTTACCTGCAATAATCTAACCACCCGCCTGAACGGCCGATAAAGCCGCTATCCTGTTTAAATTGCCGCAAAAAAGCTTGAACTCAGGCGTTTTCTGAAGTATAGAATCTGTGCAAACAAACTATTCCAATATGACAGTATCCGCGCACGACCTGCCCTTCCCGAAACCGGAGAACGGCTCTGAACTTATCCTTAACACCCTGTACGAGCAGGGCTGCGAGGTGATATTCGGCTATCCTGGTGGTGCGGTACTGCCTATCTATGACGCTATCTTCAAACAGAAGAAGATACGCCACATTCTGGTTCGCCACGAACAGGGCGCAGGCCACGCGGCTGAAGGTTATGCACGCAGCACCGGCAAGACCGGAGTTGTTCTGGTGACATCTGGCCCGGGCGCGACCAACATGATAACCGCGCTTACCGATGCGATGCTGGATTCTATTCCGATGATATGCCTTACAGGCCAGGTTGCAACGCACCTTATCGGCTCGGACGCGTTCCAGGAAGCCGACACTGTTGGCATTACCATGAATTGCACCAAGCATAACTATCTGGTGAAAGACCCTTCCAAGTTACAGGAAGTTATACGCGAAGCGTTCTATGTAGCGCGCTCCGGCAGGCCGGGCCCTGTTGTTATCGATCTTCCGAAAGATATACAGCTTAGAGATCCTGAATTTTCTACCACAGATAAAATCAAAGCTCACCGCTCTTACAAGCCTGCAACAACCGCCCCAGAGGCCGATATTGCTCGAGCAGTAAAGCTGATAGCGGAAGCCAAGCAGCCTGTGTTCTACACCGGTGGCGGCATGATAAATTCCGGCACGAAAGCCTGCGAATTACTTACAGAATTCGTTCGCCTGACCGGTTACCCGATAACCAGTACGCTGATGGGCCTTGGCGGCTACCCTACTTCTGACCAGCAATTTTTGAAGATGCTGGGCATGCATGGCAGTATGGAAGCCAATATGTGCATGGCGAAATGCGACGTGATGATAAACATAGGCGCGCGTTTTGATGACCGTATCACCGGCAAGAAAGACCTATTCTCTGTGGGCTCCAAGAAGATACATGTTGATATCGACGCATCTTCCATCAACAAGAACATTAAGGTTGATATACCGCTTATCGGCAATGCTGAACACGTTCTGCAGCAGATGATAGATGAGTGGAAGAAGCAGAATTACAAGCCTGATGAGCTGGCCTTAAAGAAATGGTGGAAGCAGATTGAAGAATGGCGCGCCGTGAATTCATTCGGTTACAAGCCTTCTGTAAAAGTTCCGCGTCCGCAATATGTACTGGATACGCTGAATAACCTTCTCAAGAAAGAAGATGATTACTTTGTAACGACAGATGTTGGCCAGCACCAGATGTGGGCAGCGCAATACCTTGATTTCAACAAACCTAACCGCTGGATGACATCAGGCGGGCTTGGCACAATGGGCTACGGCCTGCCTGCAGCGCTAGGTGTGCAGATTGCAAATCCTGATAAAACGGTTGTTTGCGTTACGGGTGAAGCTTCTATCATGATGAATATTCAGGAGCTTTCGACCATGCTGCAATACCGCCTTCCGGTGAAATTGCTGATACTGAATAACGGCTATATGGGCATGGTTCGCCAGTGGCAGGAACTTTTCCACGGCGACAGGAAATCTGAAAGCTATATGGATTCCCTGCCTGACTTCGTGAAAATGGCAGAAAGCTACGGCATTAAAGGTATGCGCTGCGAGAAGCCAGGCGATGTTGAAAGCGCCCTGAAGAAGATGCTGGAGCATAACGGCCCTGTGGTTATGGATATGCTTACAGATAAAGCCGAGAACGTTTACCCGATGATACCGGCAGGTGCGGCACATTATGAAATGAAGCTGAACCCTGATTCTCCGGATATCAAGGTAGATAAGGCCGAAGCAGCCAAGCAGGTATAGGCAAAAAGCCGGTTAAAAATACTGGCTTATTTTTAGCTTAATTACTGTTGATTTACCCCTATGTTATGATATAAGCGCCCTCGGACGGATGGCCGAGCGGTTTAAGGCACCGGTCTTGAAAACCGGCGTACGAGCGATCGTACCGTGGGTTCGAATCCCACTCCGTCCGCCATATATATTTAAATAAGCATAAGCTTATTCAAATATATATGCATATGGAGTGATAAGGATACTAAGCCTGTTCGACAGTTTTTCAGGAAGAAAAGCTGGACAACGGAAGGCTAAAAGCCTGAGTTGCCCGGAAGGGTGCGAAGCCAGAAGGCGAAGCATCAATCCCTTTCAGCAGATGATATCCTCCCAATATTATTACAAGGCAGCTCATGGACCTCTCGAAATTTCCGCGCACTAAACTGGCAAACCTGCCAACCCCTATCGAAAAACTGGAAAATCTTTCAAAACTTTTCGGCGTGAACATGTTTGTAAAACGTGATGATGAAACCGGCCTTGCAGGCGGCGGCAACAAGGTGCGCAAACTTGAATTCCTTATCGGCGATGCTATTGCGAAAGGCGCTGATACTATTATTACCGTTGGCGCGGTACAATCTAACCACGTGCGTCAGACGGCAGCCGCAGCAGCGAAGGCCGGTCTAAAATGCCGCGCAGTACTGGAACGCCGCATAGAAGTTAATAACCCGCGTTATGAGATAACCGGCAACGTATTGCTGGACCATCTTTTTGGCACTCCTGTACGTTATGTTAAAGGCGGCGCAGATCTTGCAGCAGAAATGAACAAAGAAGTTGAACTGGTAAAGGCAGCAGGCGGCAAGCCTTATATAATTCCTGGCGGCGGCTCTAATTTTATCGGCGCTCTTGGATATATGCAGGCCGCAGAAGAACTGATAACGCAATCTAAAGAAATGGGCGTGCACTTTGAAGAAGTTGTTGTAACAAGCGGTAGCAGCGGCACTCATGCAGGCCTTGCAGCAGGATTTACAGCACTTAACCACAAAGCAAGACTTACCGGCATAAGTATTCGCCAGAAAGCTGAGCCACAAAAACGCAAAGTGAAAGACGAAGTGGATAATATTGCTTCTATAATGGGATTCAAATCGCTTACTCTTGATGAGATTCTGGTTGAAGAAGATTACATTGGCGAAGGTTACGGCATACTTAATGAATGCGCGAAGGAGGCCATAGTACTGGCTGCGCGCCATGAAGGCCTGATACTTGACCCTGTTTACACAGGCAAGGCCTTTGCAGGAATGTTGGGACTTATACGCAACGGCACTTTCAAAAAAGGCAGCAATATTCTGTTCATGCATACAGGCGGGTCGTTTGCGCTATTTGCATATGAAAATGAGATGATGGAATATATCAACGCCATTGATAACGGCGAAATTAAGATAGTATCTTAATACACATTACTGCAAAACAATAGGTTAGCAGGGCGTAAGTTAATCAATAGTTAATTTTTGGGAATTCTCGGAGCCTTTCCGAGATGCGCATTATACCACAACTACCCCCCACCTGGCAAGCAATAAAAAATATTTTTCACGCCCCTATTTTTTGTAAAAATACCTCAGGCTTACACAGCAAATACAATATGATAGGCGGGTTCGCTAAAAACCCATAATAACGCCCTAGCGCGTGACATTACCCTCAGAATATGTTAAGATATAGTTAATAAAGTTCAAATTTTACTAAAATGGTAAAATAAACTTGGGGATGAAAAGAGAAATGAAGAATATTTTCGCATATGCTCTTATGGTTTTAGGCCTTAATGCCTGCGCCGCCTACGATTACGCAGATAACAAGCTAGACTATGTAGATGCAATAGATGTTGCGGCACTTCGCGGGGCACCTACCGCAGACGAGATAAGGTTCAATGAATACGGTCACGCCAAGAAGGTAGAATCCCTCGGCGCGATAAGCATAAATAAGTTCAACGAAGTTACCGGTGAAAAAGAGCCGGTGATGGTTGATCTTAAACGTTACGGCAGGAAGGTTTACGTAGAAACAAAGCTGTTTGACAGCGAAAACAAAGAAAAGACCTTCTTTGACCAAAGCTATTTTAACTTCGGCTACGACAGGAAAACAAAAGGCGTTGGCGCAGAGCTGACCTTTAAATTCTAGCAGAAGTTATACGATATAGGCCGGCTCAACCTCATCCCCCGAATTTGGCCGGCCTAACTTTTTGGGGGTTTCCAAACAATCATCTTAAACACATAAAGCGCGGCTACCGCGCTTTAATTGCATATTGCCCCATCTTTTTACTTGATATTACCATAACTTATGGGTATTCTCCCAAAGTGTCCCATATTATCCCATAAAACGATTTTCAAAGGTTTGTAGGAAAATATAAGACAGGACAAGGGTTTTAGGGTTTTTTACAGGGCTTTCTGCCTTGTAGTGATGAAGGGTTGTTAAACGTGGGCATTTTTCTTTCCACATATATAAACAAGATAGATAGCAAGGGACGCGTTTCTGTTCCGGCATCCTTCCGCTCTGTTATTGCCGCTGAAGAAGGAAGCGGAATTGTAGCCTACCCATCATTCGTGCATGAATGCGTGGAAGCATGCAGCATGAAGCGCATGGTAAAGATATCTGAATCTATTGATTCTATGGATCCGTACAGTGAAGAGCGCGATGCATTTGCCGCGACCATTCTGGGCGAAAGCCAACAACTTGGATTTGATTCTGACGGACGCGTAACGCTGACCGAAGAGCTGGTAACGAAAGCAAAGCTGAAAGATAAGGCGCTGTTTGTAGGTAAAGGCCAGACCTTTGAGATATGGAATCCGGATTCTTACGAGAAATATGCACGTAATGCCCGCGATGTTGCGAAGCAGAACCGTGGACGTTTGAGTTTAATGGCTAAGGCGAAGGTCGATTGAGATGAGATATCTTGTTAACATCAACGATCATTGCCTTGACGACTACAGTTATATTTACGAAAAAGCAGAAACGTTAAGGTATTTTGCACAAATGAACTATGAACATCACATTCCGGTACTGCTGAAAGAAACGCTAGAGCTGCTTGCCCCGGTAGATGGCGGTGTTTACGTTGACTGCACCTTTGGCGCAGGCGGACATACGGCCGCAATACTTAACAGCGCAGATTGCAAAGTAATAGCGATAGACCGCGACCCGCAGGTAAAACTTCTGGCCGATGACTTCAAGGAAAAATTCGGCGACAGATTTATTTTCTCTACTGCAAGATTCTCTGACATTGATGAGGTTCTGGACACGCATGGCGTAGATAAGGTTGACGGCATATTGATGGACCTTGGATTCTCTTCCATGCAGGTTGATACGCCGCGCCGCGGCTTCTCTTTCCAGTTTGATGGCCCGCTTGATATGCGTATGAGCTGCGAAGGCGTGAGCGCTGAGGATTTTATCAACGGTGCCAGCGAAGAAGATATCTCTGATGTGCTTTACAGATTTGGCGACGAAAGAAAATCTCGCATCATTGCGCGTGCGATCTGCGCAGCAAGAAAAAAGGAAAGAATAACGCACACTCTGCAACTGGCAGAAATTATTGCTTCCAGCGTGCGCGGATATAACGACGATATTAATCCGGCAACAAGAACTTTTCAGGCGATAAGAATTTTCATCAACGAAGAATTCAACGAACTGAAATCTGTGTTGCAAAAAGCAAAAGATAGATTAAAAGAAAATTCCAGGATGGTGGTAATTACGTTCCATTCCGGAGAAGATTTAATAGTGAAAGATTTCTTTAAAACATATTCCAGCTCTGGAAATGCTGGATTTTCGCGGTATTCGCCAGGTTCTATACTGGCCACCAATTCGCTTCCCAACGAACTTGAGATAATAACTCACAAACCTATTGCTGCCAGCCAAGAAGAAATTGAAATGAATATTCGTGCACGTTCTGCAAAAGTTCGTGCCGCAAAAAAACTCGGTGAAATGAAAAAAACCGGAACAATGAATTAGAAAATGATAATAAAAGGCCATACATATCTTTTCTTCCTTGCCTGTTTGACGATGGCGTTCATGGTGTATTTTATTGCCAATAAAGTGCATGAGATAGACGCACGCATTCAAAACACCAGCGAAAAACTGGCCCGCTATGACGAAGAGCTGAAGGTGCTTGAGGCGGAATGGAGTTACCTGAACAACCCGCAACGCCTTTCCAGGCTTTCTGCTAAACTACACAACGATATGGCTAGCCCTGCCCGCGCGCAGTTCACCAGCCTGAAAGACCTGCCGCTACGTTCTGTGCAGGTTACATCTGCTTCTAGCAACGTGATACCATAGGGAAGTTTTCTCATGAGAGCAGCTGCCCGCCCCAGACTTAACCTCTCGCTGGAAGGCAATCTGGATAAGGCCCTTAAAAGTGCCAGACTCCGACTGAGAGCTCTATTTTGTGTAATTATAATCACCCTACTTTTTATCTCCGGCAAGACCGTTCAGCTTACATTCTTTTATGAGCCGGAAACAATTAAAAGGCTTACCACGACAAAGCTTGCACGCGAAAAGATACAAACCAACGCCGCCACAAAAAAAGATAAGCTGCGCAAAGCCACCTATGACAGGAACGGCATTCTTATATCATCTAACCTTATTACATCATCGCTATATGCTAACCCGAGGACAATGCTTGATGCAAAAGAAGCTGCAAAACAGCTTTCTATCGCCCTGCCCGACCTGAACCGCGCAGAGCTTGAGAAGAAACTGAGCGATAAAACAAAAAGCTTTGTCTGGATAAAACGTAACCTGCACCCGCGCCAGAAATATGAGGTGAACGCGCTGGGCATTCCGGGCGTGATGTTTGAGGAAGAGGAAAAACGCATCTACCCGCATGGCAGGCTGTTCTCTCATGCCATAGGCATGGTAGGACAGGACGGACATGGCTTGAGCGGACTTGAAAGATTTCTGGATAACATGGACAGTAACGTTTTTGATCAGGTGCTTTCCGAGAATAATATAAACACCACACTTGATATACGCCTTCAAACCATTCTGCGCGAAGAACTGCAATATGTGAAAGATCATCATAAAGCGGCATCTGTAGGCGGCGTTATAATGGAAGCCAATAGCGGTGAGATTATGGCGATGGTAAGCCTGCCGGATTACGACCCGAACCTGCCACGCAACCTTACGAAATCCGGGCTATTCAATACCGTTACGCAAGGCAGCTACGAGCTGGGTTCTGTATTCAAACCGCTGACATTTGCCGCCGCGATGGATATAGGCGCAATAAACGAGAAGATGATTTTTGATGCCAGCGAGCCGATACAGATAGGCAGGTTCCGCATATCTGACTTTATGGGTAAGAAGCGTCCGTTGAGCGTGCCGGAAGGCCTGATGTATTCATCTAACATAGTTACGGCAAAGATAGCAGAGATAATCGGTATAAAAAGGCTACAGGAATATTATAAGCGCCTTGGACTTTTTAACCGCCTTGATGTGGAAGTGACCGAAAGGGCAATGCCGACAATTCCGAAACACTGGAGCCAGGTGAACCTGTTTACGGCATCTTACGGGCACGGGCTTGCCGTAACACCGCTGCACGTTGCCGCGGCATTCGCCGCCGTTGTTAATGGCGGGCTTTACCACCAGCCAACACTTGTAATGCGCACCGAAGAGCAGGAGCTGACCAAACCTTCACGCGTGTTCAGCAAGAAAACATCTGAACGGATGAGAGACCTGGTAAGGCTGGTTGTGGTGAACGGCTCCGGCAAAAGCGCGAATGCAGAAGGATATATGGTAGGCGGAAAAACAGGTACAGCAGATAAGATAGATGAGCGCGGCAGATATGCGAAAGACAAGGTTGTTTCTACCTTTGTTAGCGCCTTCCCTATGGATGCACCAAAATATATTGTACTGATAACCGCCGATGACCCTAAGGCCGCGCCTGATACCTATGGTTATGCCACAGCAGGCTGGGTTGCCGCTCCGGCTGCCGGCAAGGTTATAAAACGCATTGCTCCTATACTGCGTGTTCAGCCCCGCAATGACGATGCCGAGCAGATAATGAGCAAATTTAATATTGTAAAAAATTAATATCTGCCTATCTTCCCGCCTGGAGCATTAATGGCCCAGAAGTTTGACATACGTAACTCTGCACTTAATGACCTGTTCAACTTTCCTGCCGGCAGCGAAATATTTGCTGTTATCGCACTGGCAAAAAAAGCAAACGGGGGGATGGTGCACGTCTGCAGGAACGATATGTACATGGAAAAGGCGGCAAATCTGCTGCGCTTTTTCTCCCCTGACCTGAATATTCTGCAACTGCCCGCATGGGATACCAACCCTTATGACAGGGTTTCTCCCAACAGTAATATAGTAAGCAAGAGGCTTGAAACTCTTTCGCAGCTGAAAGGCGGATTGAAGAAAGGTACCGTGCTGCTTACTACCGCCAACGCGCTGCTGCAAAAGCTGCCACCTGCAAAATTTATTGCGGCGGCATCGCTGGAGATAAAGCCAGGGCAGGTGTTGAAGCGCGAAGAGCTATTGGAATTTTTAGTGGGCAACAGCTACATGAATGTTGCATCTGCCACCGACCACGGTGAGTTTGCAGTGCGCGGTAGTATTATAGATATATGTCCGCCTTCTGCCGAGAACGGGATAAGGTTGGATTTTATCGGCGATGAAGTGGAATCTATAAGGAAATATGACCCGCTGACGCAGATAAGTTTGGGAGCGATGGATAGCTTCCGGATTATACCGGCAAGCGAAGTACCGCTGGATAAGGAACATATACAGAGGTTCCGCGAGAGTTTTGCCGCGCGTTTTGGTGCAGGCGCATGCAGCCGTGATGCGATGTTCGGCGCGGTGAGCGAAGGACGCAGATATGCTGGGTTCGAGAATTATCTGGCCCTGTTCCACGAGAAAATGGAAACGCTGTTCGACCATTGTGGTGATGCGACATTCTGCCTTGAACCAGATGTAACGCAGGTGATAGAAGAAAGGCAGACGCATGTGAAAGATGCCTATAACGCCCGCGTTAGCTATGCCAGCACAGGTAAGTATGGAATAAGCGACCACTACCTGCCGCCTGAAGAGATGTATGTAATGCCTGCCGCGCTTACAACAGAGATGAAGGGGCGTACAGTTGTACAGCTACATAAATTTGGCAGCGCGAATGAGGCGGCGAATACAGATTACAGCACGGTAAAGAATTACTGGGCTGAGAGTAAGGCCGCGAATACATCACCCATGGAAGTGCTGAAAGATGAGCTGCTGGGCGAGATAACCGTGCGTAAAACGAAAAAGAATTTAATAGCATGTATGAGCGCGGGAAGCCGCGACCGTATGCAGGCAATGCTGAAAGAACACGATATAGATTCTGTATTCGTGGAAGCGGCGGATGAAGCTGGTAAGAAGATAGCGCTTTGCGTGCTGCCGCTGGATAGCGGCTTTGAGGCTGAGGGCGTGCGCGTGATAAGCGAGGCAGACCTGCTGGGTGAGAAGATATTCCGCCGTCGTAATACTAAAGGTCGCAAGGCAGAAGATTTTATACGCGAGGCAGGAAGCCTGACCACCGGCGAGCTGGTTGTGCATGCGGAGCATGGCATTGGCAGGTTTACGGGACTGGAGACACTAACGATACAGAATGTATCGCATGATTTTATTCTGCTGGAATATCATGGCGGGGATAAGCTTTACGTTCCGGTTGAGAATATTGAGTTGATAAGCCGTTACGGCAGCAACGAAGAAGGTGCGGAACTGGACAAGCTTGGCGGACTGCACTGGCAGGAGCGCACAGCAAGGATTCGCAGCCGCATTAAGGTTGTTGCGGAAGAGCTGATAAAAACAGCAGCAGAACGCGAGATAAAAGGCGGCAAGATATTCGACCATGAAGGCGGTGCTTATGATGAGTTCTGTGCGCGCTTTCCTTATGCTGAGACTGAGGATCAGGAGAATGCTATCGAGGAAGTGCTGAAGGACCTGAGTAGCGGCAAGACCATGGACAGGCTGATTTGCGGCGATGTTGGTTTTGGTAAGACCGAGGTTGCGCTGCGTGCGGCATTTGCAATTGTGCAGAATAATATTGAAGGCAGTCGCAAACAGGTGGCGGTGATATGCCCGACCACCCTGCTCTGCCGCCAGCATTACAATACTTTTGTAGAACGCTTTGCCGGAACGGGAATTGTTATAAGGCAGCTTTCACGCATGGTTACCGCCACCGAAATGAAGAAGATACGCAAGGCGATTGAAGAAGGGGAAGTTGATATAGTTATCGGCACCCACGCGCTACTGGCAGAGAATTTGAAGTTTAACGATCTGAGCCTGATGGTTATAGATGAGGAGCAGCGATTTGGTGTGGCGCAGAAAGAGCGCCTGGAGAAGCTGCGCGCGAATACGCATGTATTAACGCTTACCGCAACGCCGATACCTCGCACGTTGCAGCTTTCGCTTTCGGGCATACGTGACCTTTCGCTTATCGCAACGCCGCCGGTGGATAGGCTTGCAGTACGAACCTTTGTGATGCCGTATGATGAGATAACCGTGCGCGAGGCGATTCTGAAAGAGCATTATCGCGGCGGGCGATGCTACTTTGTTGTGCCGCGCATCACCGACCTTGAAGAGGTGAGCAAGAAACTGCGCGAACTTGTGCCGGAAGTGCGTATAGTTACCGCTCATGGACGCATGAAGCCCGATGAGCTTGACGATATAATGAATGATTTTGACGACGGCAGGTTTGATGTATTGCTGGCGACCACCATCGTGGAAAGCGGGCTGGATATATCAGCTGCGAATACGATAATCATATATCGTGCGGATATGTTCGGGCTGGCGCAGCTTTATCAGCTGCGCGGACGTGTGGGCAGAAGCAAGCAGCGCGCATATGCGTATCTGACCGTACCGCCACGCAAGACTCTGACCAGACAGGCCGAGAAACGTTTGGAAGTGATGCAGAAGCTTGATACGCTTGGCGCAGGATTCACTCTTGCAAGCTATGACATGGATATACGCGGATTCGGCAATCTGCTTGGTGAGGAACAGAGCGGCAATATAAAAGAAGTTGGCGTTGAGCTTTACCAGAGCATGCTGCGCGAGGCGATTGAAGGATTAAGCAAAGAGAAGAACGAAGATAAACCGCAGGACGATGAATATAGTATAAAGCTGAACCTAGGTATTTCTGTGTTGATACCGGAAGCTTATGTTGCAGATGCAGACCTGCGTATGGGGCTTTACCGCAGGCTTGGCATGGTGAAAGATGATGGCGAGGTGGAAAGCTTTGCAGCTGAACTGCGCGACAGGTTTGGCGTGGTTCCGCCTGAGGTGGATAATTTGATGCAGACGATGAAGATACGATTTATATGCAAAAGACTGGATGTTGAAAAGCTTGATGCTGGCGAGAGAGGCGCAAGCCTGCAATTCCGTAACAACAGGTTTTCTGACCCTGATGCGCTGATAAGGCTTATCGGGAAAAATCCGGTGCGCTATAAAATAAAAGATGGTACAAAGTTTGTTATCGCCAATATGGAATGGAAAGATGAGACCGCGCGTATAGCGGGCTTAAAAAAAGCACTGACAGATATTGAAAGTTTTGTTTACGGAAAAGGACAAGCCGCATGAATGAACTGCTGAATATATACTCCCAATGTTTTCCGCATCGCGATGCGGCAGCAGAGATAAAAGCTCTGGGCGATAATTTTAACTTCAACATAGATGAAGAAGGCGGCAGCTTTATAATATTCCGTATCACCTCGCTAGAGGAAGCCGAGATAATAGATATTGGTACACTGCCAGATGCAAGACGCAAAGGTGCCGCGACCAGGCTGATAGAAGATACTTTGTTAAGCCTTGCGGATATTTCGATAGATACGGTATATTTAGAGGTAGCAGAGGATAACAAGGCTGCCTTACAGCTATATGACAAATGCGGCTTTAAGCCCTATAACAGGCGGAAAGCCTATTATAAGGGGCCAAATGGCCGTATAGATGCCATATTGATGAAGAAAAATATTTGACTTCCAGTACGTTAAATTCTATAGCCAATTGAGGCATAATATATGTGTTTTGCCCGTGCAGGCCATGATGGTTCATGGCGCATCAATTAAAAGGATAATTCTATATGAAATTCAGCGTATTAGCACTTGCAATCGTATCCCTTTTCGTTTCCGCTTCGGCTTCTGCCAGAACGGTTTACCCTGTGCTTGATAAAAGGGGCAATGTTGTGCAGGACCACAAAGGTAACTGCGTACGCAGCCACTGGCTTGCTGACCAATGCTGCGACCCTTGCGGCCACCCGGTTGAACCAGCTCCTGCCCCAGTTGTGGTTGAGAAGGAAAAGCGCATTCAATACATAGATCTTATCCGCCAATCTATCTACTTCGATATCGATAAAGACAACATCGATGCAGTTGATGAACAGCGTATGAACGAAGTTATAGCTGAGATACAGAATTCTGTTGGTATACGTAACGTGAAACTGGTTGGTTATGCCGATAGATTCGCTTCTAACAAATATAACGTAGATCTTTCTAAACGCCGCTCTACCAACGCCCTGAACTATTTCCGCGGTAAAGGTTACTTCCATAATACCGAAGTTGGTTTTGGTTTCTTCGGTGAAGAAAAACCTGTTACAAACTGCCCTACAAACGCTACTATAGCCGAGCAGGTACTCTGCCTTCAGGCTGACCGT
>JAMHZE010000073.1:0-9724 GCA_035909535.1 Rickettsiales bacterium
CCTCGTCGTTATCGACCTCTGTAAGGGTTTCGAGGAAGCCCGTGATACTGGCCAGAGGGGTTTTCATCTCGTGGCTGGCATTGGCTACGAAATCTGAAAGCATCTTCTCGTTCTTGCGCTCGTTGGTAAGATTTTGCAGTACAAGTACCAGCGCTATTTTATTAGGCGAATTGATAGGGAATTTTTCAATACGGATATTGAAGAAGTAATAATAAACATCTGTGAACTCGTGCTTGATGTTCGTACCTGTGCCGCTTTCCAACACACCAAGACAGACCTTCCTGACATCCGGATCTGAAATTATTCCGTTTATTACCTGCGTGTAATTCCAGCCGAACGTGTTCTTAGCCGCCTGATTGGTTTGCAGCAGATTGATATCTGCATCCAGCATCACCAGTATATTAGGCAGGCTGTTTATTAGAATCTCATCTTCCAGAAGTAGTACTTTAAGGGCATCGTTCTTCTCTTGCCATGACATGTTAAGCCGGCCGATGGACTTAGAAAGTTCTTCCACGTTATTAAGGAAAGAGAGATCAGGAGGTTCAGGGCTTTTGTCCCGTACCAACTCATCCACATAGTTGTTGATCTCCTGCAGGTCTGCTATGTATGGGTAGTTTAACAGCATGGCAACGCCAAACATCGCTGCAAACAGGTATATCATTAAATCGTAGTGTATCTTACCGTTAACGTAGAAGGCCAGAAGTATCATGGCCGGGGCGGCAGTGAAGATAAATGTGGCCTTTGCCAGCTTCTGGAACTTTACCCTGCCGGAGAACACGATAGCAGAAATAGGCAGGTCTCGCAGACTGCTTTTCTGATTTATTTTACTTTTACCGGTACTCATAGTATAGGCCATTATATCTGTTTAATCTGATTTGGAAATTATGAATTACCGTGGAGCTTATACTTTATACCTTAAAGAGGTGAAGCGCTTCTTAAGTGTGTACAACCAGACACTGGTTGGCCCGATGATAAACGCAGTATTACTGCTTGCCGTGTTCTCTATGATATTTAAGGGACAGGTGGCAACCATTGAAGGCGTGCCCTTCGGGCAGTTTATTGTACCCGGGCTGATAATGATGACGGTGATACAGAACGCCTTTGCCAATACTTCTTCTACACTGACCTTTGGCAAGGTGCTTGGCATAATAATAGATATGCTTATACCACCTTTCAGCGCTAAAGAGCTGACGCTTGCACTGGCACTTGGCGGTGTTACACGCGGCATTGTGGCAGGACTTGCCTTTGCAGTTGCGGTGGTGGCGATGTCTTACGCGTTCGATGTAAGCCTGATACCACAGATACATGACTTCTGGGTGATGCTGTTCTACCTGTTCTTCGGCGCGCTGCTGCTTTCTCTGGCGGGAATGATAGCCGGATTACTTTCGGACACATTCGACCAGATGAACGCATATACAAGCTTTATCGTGCAGCCCCTCTCCTTCCTTTCAGGAACCTTCTATTCAGTAAAGAACCTGCCGGAATTCTGGCAGACCGTGAACCATTTCAATCCGTTCTTCTATATTATAGACGGCTTCCGCTACTCTTTTACCGGCCATAATGATTTTTCTCTCAACATCGGTATGGCGGTGATACTGGGGCTGAACATTGCTCTTGCCGCTGTTGTTTACGTGATGATAGAACGCGGATACAAGATACGCAGCTAGATGGCCTTGCGCGTTTGCAGGGCGGTTGAGATAGTGCCTTCATCCATATAGTCGAGCTCGCCACCGAGCGGGATACCATGACCGAGCCTTGTAACGCTGACGCCTGTACCATGAAGATTATTGGCTATGTAATGCGCTGTTGTCTGCCCTTCCATTGTAGCATTGGTGGCTATTACCACCTCTTTTATACCTTCTGCGGAAACGCGTTTTATTAAACGGTCTATCTTCAGGTCATCCGGCGTTATGCCATCTATCGCGGAAAGCACGCCGCCCAGAATGTGGTACTGGCCGTTATATATTCCACCCCTGTCCATCGCCCAGAGATCCGAAACGTTCTCTATCACGCAGATGGTTGTTTTATCACGCTTTACATCTGTACAGATGGCGCAGGGATCCATGACATCGTAATTACCGCAGCAAGAACATGTTTTGATGGAAGCTGCTGCTGCGCGGATAGATTCTGCCAGCGGCAGCATAAGGGCTTCACGGTTTTTGAGCAGATGCAGTGCAACACGGCGCGCCGAGCGCTTGCCTATGCCCGGTAGTTTTGCTATCTGGTTTATGAGTTTCTCGAGGTCGTTCATACAAACTGATATATGTTATATGAACAGAAAAATATACACAAAATAAAACGGCCCGGTTTTTACACCGGGCCGCTCGCTTAGAGGGGTTCTAAGTTGATTACAGCTGTTTCAGTTCGTCGAACAGCTCGCCCACTTTACGAAGTACGTTCGCAGAAGCGGAATAAGCCTGCTGAGAAACTATCAGCCTTGTAAGTTCACCGCCTATCTCGGCAGTAGATACTTCCAGCGCACCCGGTACTATTGTACCAACGCTCGCTTCACCCACCTGACCAAAGTTACGGTTACCGGCTGCTGTTGTTTCAGAATACGCGTTACCGGATTCTGCCAGAAGGCCGTTAGGGTTAGAGAAGTATGCAACAGGAAGTTTATACACCCTTGAAGTAAGGCTGTTATCGAATATCGCCGTTACGAAACCTTCCGAGTCTATCTGCAGGGATTGCAGCTGACCTGTAGGGAAACCGTTCTGTACAAGTGTTTGTACACTGTAGTTACCAGAGAACTGCGATATACCATCTGCCCTGCCGATACCAACATCACCCGCTGTACCAAGTGCAAGTGTTATGGTTTGTGCTATAGGCTCGTTTATCGGGTCTACGCTGATAGGACCGGTAAGCGAAGGAGATACGTTACGCAGTGTACCATCACCGTTGAACGACATTGTACCGAAAGCAAGAAGGCCACCTGCGCCAACTGCGTTCTCTACAGTATCAAGACCACCGGACTGAGGAGCATAAAGTTCCACCGCCCAAACAGATTCAAGGCTGTTGGAAGCTATTTTTGTAAAGGCCAGACGAAGATCCAGCGGACCACCCTGTGAGTTGTACACGGTGATTGTACGGGAGAAGTCTGCCGATACCGCACCAGTTGCCATAGTTGCATCTGCACTAGGATCGTAAACTGCGTTCTGGGTTATTGTTGTTGTAGCGTTAGAGTTAACTATGCCGAACTCGTACAGGAAATCACCATCGTTCGATGCAAAAGTTATAGCATCTGTAGGGTTAACGTTAGTGATAGTAAGGCTGGCGTTAGAGCTAGGCGTAGTTATGTTAGAGCTCAGACCTGCACTTAAATCGTTCTTTATCAGCGTATCAAGGTCGCTCATAGAGGCAAAACGTGTACCTGCAGGGAATGATGCAACGTTGGCAAGGCCAAGTGAAGCAAGAAGATCTGCCACACCGTTACCGCCACCATTGGTAAATGTAAGGCCATCATTAGCGTTAGAGGCAGACAAGTACATCTGGTTACTATCTATTCTTGAACGGAGACCGCTGGTAGAATTGATAAGTGCATTAAGGCTGTTAAGGTTGTTGAACTCGTTATTTGCAGCATCCGGGTTTGTACGGAATGTATAGGTTACTGCGTTTGAAACGCCCATGCTATCGCTGTACAGGGTAAAGTTATCACCATCTGTCAGTCCGGCGAAAGCAAATACCGCTGAAGGAGCGAATGAAGCAGATGTTTCTATACCACCATAAGTATATGTGGATGTACCACCCGCAGCATTGGTGACCGAGAAGGTAGTTGCATCTATCGCAAAGCTTTGTGGAACTATGATAGCATTCGCAGCATTGGATGTGTTGGCAACGCTTCTTGGCCTCATGCTTGTACCGGAACCAGGAAGTACCGGCTCACTCGCCATAAGGTTTATTTTCGCAGTTATTGCGGTTGTAGGTGATGCAACACCGGAAATATCGTTGGTGTTGATATTACGCAGGGAACCAAGATCGGCGATGGAAGTAGTATTAGGGTTGTTACCAACACCAGGTAGATTTCCATCAGCATCAAGAGGCCAGCCTTGCAGTACATAGCCAGATTCGTTCACCAGCCTGCCCTGATCATCCGGACGGAATGAACCAGCACGGGTGTAACGTACGTTACCCGCAGCATCGTTCACCACGAAGAAGCCGGAACCTTGTATCGCAAGATCTGTACCGATACCGGTTGCGTTAACCGCACCTTGTATCGCAACATCTTGACGCAGACTGTCTAGTACACCGCCGCCTACTGTACCGGCAACAAGGGTAGAAAACGATACCGATGTTGATTTGAAACCCGTAGTGGAAAGGTTCGCGATGTTGTTAGATATTACGTTTACCGCACGGGATTGTGCAGTTAACGATGTAAGAGAAGCTGAAAGTGCACCAAATAATGACATGATTATACTCCGTTAAGCGTTGTTATCGTTGTTATCACCGCCGGTTGCCGGAGGTGGTGTAGTAGGTAAAGTGGTGGTAGGGTTCAGAACAGCGGAGACCCTGGAGAGATCAACGCCGATGCGGTTATCATCGTTACCGATGAATATTACTGGGTTGGCAGCAGATGCAAAATCTACACCCGTTACAACACCTTTAAGGAATGTAGTAAGCGCGCCATACTGACCATTAGAATTCTTAGCGACCACAGATACTTTATATGTGCCCGGTTCAACAGGATTGCCGTACAGATCTGTACCATCCCATGTGAAATCGTGAGAACCCTGAGCGCCGTTGACCTCAACGCCTTCTACCGGATATTTCTTAACCATTACGCCGCCTGCATCGCGTATCTCTACAGAAACGCTTTCATATTCAGCATCAACAAAGTAAGCAAATTTTTGAGGAGTATTGCCCTGCTCTACGTAGAATGTATCACCCAGGTACTCGACCTCTTTATTGATGAATGATGCAAGGGAAGATGCCTGCGAGCTTTTTTGCAGCGCGATAAGCTCTTCCAGGTTCTTGTTCATGGTGATAGATTGCTGCGCGTTGCTTAATGATGCAAGCTGCTCTGTCATCTGCGCCGTATCGAACGGCTGTGTAGGGTCCTGGTTCTTCAGCTGGGTAAGGAACAGACCAAGATACATCTCAGCATTCTGGTCGAAAATACCTTTCGATGTTTTTGCTGTCGATGTTGTATTCTGGAATATTGAGCCTATTGCATCAGCCATTACTTTTCTCCCTTACGTTAAACCAAAATATTTAAGCCACCCGTTGCCGCGTGGTCTGAATAATAAAGATAACCCGCATTGCTTACCGGGCTGCTATTCGCGTGTTTAGAAACTTCTTCCTCAACGCTCAGCGAGAACGCCTTGCCGGTAAAGAAGTTATTGTTGCCGCCATTGCCGCCATTTTCACCACGCAGGTTAAAACTAAGTGAACTTGAATCTGCCTTCACACCATTCTCCGCTAATATTTTTTGTATCTCACGACTGTCTTTTTGCAGAATGTCTAGAGTTTCCGGCCTGTCTGCAAATATCATGATGTTAGCCTTGCCATCATTGAATTCTATTTTCATTTGTACTTTGCCAAGCTGAAGAGGCTCGAGGCGTACATCTAGAATGTTATCCTTACGGCTAACATTAACTACTTTATATGCAGCAGCGGTTGAAGCTGCTTCATGAGCATCGGCTTTCGCTTTAACAGCACGGGCGATATCATTTATTCCAGGCTGCTCAACATGCTGGCTGAAAACAGATTGCACTGGCTGCTGGATGCTGTTAGGTACTTTTTCCGCAAGACGTTCACCTGCATTTGCCAACTGAGAAACATCGTTCCTTGTAACGCCTACTTTACTATTATCCTTGCCAAAAACTTCTTTCTGGAAGCTATCTACCGCTCTCGCTTCAACATCACCGGATTGTTTTTCCAGACGGTTGGCATCTACTTTAAGCTTGTTGATATCTGGCGCGGTGTTAGCAGGCTTGGTTTCTGTAACGACGCCATCAGAGCCGGTATCTATGGTAGAACCTACTGCAGCGCCTTCAAGACCATCTATGCCCGTTGTACCGGCAGCACCTGTTGTGCCGTTAAGAGGTACTATTATATTGGCAGATGAATCAGCCGGAAGAAGTACCGGAGCAGCCATAGGAGAACCATTGGCCTGAGCCGCTTTTATACCGAAAGGATCATT
Source organism: Rickettsiales bacterium (assembly GCA_035909535.1). Classification (GTDB taxonomy): domain Bacteria; phylum Pseudomonadota; class Alphaproteobacteria; order Rickettsiales; family UBA8987; genus JAMHZE01. The sequence continues at coordinate 6,140 of JAMHZE010000073.1, forward strand.
CACCTGTGTTGGGGCGGCAAAAATTGCACCCGGCGCAACCTTAGGAGTGTTATCGCCCTCAGCCAGCTCATCAAGGCTGCCGAATTTTTCTTCAATCAGGCCTGCAAGCGCGGCTTTGGCATCATCTATATCGTTTATCTGCTCGCCCTTGTGCTGAACAGGAGCCTTACCAGAAAGAATAGTATTCAGTGCCTCCAGCGTTGCATCGGTTATATCGCCTTCCTTGTTACCGGAAGAGCCGGTTGCAAGGGAAGCGCTGCCGTTAGCCAGTAGCAAACCGGTAGCGCTTTGAGGGGTTGTTTCAAGTGATGTTTTAAGGCTGTTGACCAGCTCTGCGAACTCTGCGCCCTGCCCCTGCTGCGTTGGCGCAACAGACTGAGCCACGCCAGACACCTTATCTATAAGGCTTATGCCGGTGTTCAGCAGGCTTAGTAATGTTAGCGGGCTCATCATTTTAGTTTAAAACCATCCTATTATTCCGCATTATATATAGCTGGTGCCGTGCCATTTTTATAAATAGCTATATTTCAGATAGTTAGATGTCTGGGCGGTGTAGCGCAAAAACTGCATACGGCAAATTTTGCAGGGGTAAATTTACGATATTTTTATGAAAGCCGGAAGGTGATTTTATGGCAATAAAAAAGGCGGGAAAACCCGCCTTTTGTTTTTTATATGCATAAGCCAAGCTGGCTGCTTACCTACTTTTACCGGATATCTTATCAGGATCTTCCAGCCCCTCACCCACTATCGCCCTTGCTACACCACCCGAAAGCCTGTCTTGCTTCGTCACAACACGAGTGTCAGGAGTCTTTTTTCTAACAGATTCCACATGCTCATCACCCGCAGGAAATCTATCTTTTGCTGCATCTTGGGGATTGGCCTCTTTAACAACAGGCTTGGAACGGCCAGCTTCTACATGCTCGTCATCCGCAGGGAATCTATCTTTTACTTCATCTATATTATCGGTCATATTTGCTGCCTATTTAATTATATATTGATTATATACTATAATGGTTAACAAATTGTTAACAAAGCTGCATTTTTATCTTATTGAATATATTACTTTATTTCGACAACTTCAGGCTTGGCGGCATTGTTTCTTTTCTCCAGGCCGCTCATTGCTGTGAATGGTTTTACGGCAGGGGCTACATTACGCTTTGCCAGCTCTGCTTCGCGCTTTTTAAGTTCACCTTCGCCTATTCCGCCAAGTATCTCATTATATGCTTTTGGCGTGAGGCCACCAGCTATACCAATAGAGCTAAGCGGCTGCATAAGCCGATCACGAACTTTTATGTCTTCTGGTTTTGTTGAAGCTATGAGATCGCGCATGAACCTCAGGCCTCTATTTTCTTCAGTCATATTAACCCCCGTATTATTTCAGATGCGGCTTTATAACACATTTCTGGCCGGATTACCAGCATTAGGGCTATTTTTAACCATTTGAATTGTATGGATATATAAAAATATCGTAATTTATTGTTGCGAAGCCATGCGGATTCTGTATAAAGATGCCTATTATATACATTTTGATTTTTGAAACAGGTGGGCCGAGCCCGCCTTTTTTGTTGCCAAAAACAAGGCTAAAACACAGTTTAGATGATAGAAGAAAAGATACATACATTACTTGAACCTGCGCTGGCCGATATGGGCTACAGCCTTGTGCTGGTAAACATGTTCGGCGATGGTAAAGGTAAAACCTTGCAGATAATGGCCGAGATGGCTGACGGCACGCCGCTGAAAGTGGGCGACCTTGAGCAGATAAGCAAACAGGCAGGAACTTTGCTGGATGTGGAAGATGTTATACAGACAAGATACTACCTTGAGGTTTCATCTCCGGGTTTGGACAGGCCGCTGGTAAAACCTGCGGATTTCAAGAGATTCATCGGCTCGCTGATAACCGTAAGGCTGCTGCGCGCTAATGATAAAGGCAGAAGGTTCAAAGGAAATATTGTGGATGCAGGCGAGCAAAGCTTTACCCTGAAGCCGGAAAACTTCCCTGAGAACTTTGAAATAGATTTTCTGAACGTTGATAAGGCTAACCTTGTTATCACCGATGAGATGTTTGGAAAGGGAAAGAAAAGAAAGTTTTAATTACTAATTTTTAATTACTAAATAAGGAGAATAAAAATGGGTTATGCATTTTCTATTACCGGCGGCCTTGAGATACTTCAGGTAGCTGAAGCAGTAGCAAGGGAAAAGAACCTGAAGCGTGACATTGTTATGCACGCTCTGGAAAGCGCAGTTGTTTCTGTTGCACGTAAAAAATACGGCCATGAGCTGGATATTCGCGCTATCATATCTGAGAAAGATGGCAGCATAAAAATATTCCGTGACCTTGCGGTTGTTGAAAACCCTGAAGATCACAACATTCAGATATCCCTGAAATATGCAAAGCAGATAAAAGCTGATGCAGTAGAAGGCGAAGTTATATCACAGGAACTTCCTCCTATCGATTTCGGCCGCGTTGCAGGCCAGACCTTTAAGCAGGTTCTGATGCAGAAGATACGCGAAGCTGAGCGCGAAAGGGAATACGAAGAATTCAAAGATCGCGTTGGCGAAATCGCTACCGGTACGGTTGAGCGTATTGAACACAACGGTGACCTGCTGATAAACTTTGGTAAGACCGAGACCATTCTTCCACGCGATCAGGTTATACCGCGCGAGAACTATCGCAAAGGTGACCGTATCCGCGCTTACATTACCGATGTACGCCGCGAGAAAAAAGGCCCTCAGATATTCCTTTCCCGTATATGCAACGAATTCCTCGGCTCTCTTTTTGCACAGGAAGTTCCTGAGATATACGACAACCTGGTTAAAATCAAAGCTATTGCCCGCGACCCTGGTAGCCGCGCGAAGATAGCCGTTACCGCTGAAGATGGCGGCATTGATCCGGTGGGTTCGTGCATTGGCCCTCGCGGCGCACGTGTAACTGCGGTTTACAACGAGCTGCAAGGCGAGAAGATAGACATTATTGAGTGGAGCAACGACCTTGCGACACTTGCAGTTAACGCTATCGGTTCTAAAACACGCGATTCCGTTGTTGAGGTTCTGAAGATAGTTATTGATGAGGACAACAACAAGGTTCTTGCGGTTGTGCCTGATGAACAGCTTTCTCTGGCTATTGGCCGTCGCGGTCAGAACGTGCGTCTGGCTTCTGAGCTTATCGGCTGGAACATCGACATTCTTTCTGAATCTGATGACGCTACGCGCTCAGTGGAAGAATTCCAGAAATACTCCAAGCTGTTCACTGAAGCTTTGGATGTGGAAGAGGTTATCGGCCAGCTTCTTGCATCTGAAGGCTTTGTGAGCGTTGAAGAAGTTGCTTATGTAGACGGTTCTGCCCTGCTTTCTATTGAAGGCTTTGAGGAAGAACTGGTTGGCGAACTGCAAAGACGCGCTCGTGAATATCTGGAAGCTAACCCACCTGCACCGGAAGAAAAGAAACCTGTTATGCAGCCTCGCAGAGTTGGTAACCGCGCATTCGGCAGTGCCTTCAACGCACTTGGCTTAAGCGAAGAACTGGTTACAAAACTGAACGAGAACAGCATTCGTAACATGAATAACCTTGCAGACCTTGCTTCTGAC
>JAMHZE010000074.1:0-10134 GCA_035909535.1 Rickettsiales bacterium
ACAGGCATCAATACACGTAAAGGCTACGGCGAGAAGTTTGCTGAGAAAGTTGCTAAGCTTACCGGCATGCCATTTGTTACTGCTCCGAATAAGTTTGAAGCACTGGCAGCGAATGACGCAATTGTTGAAGCAAGCGGCGCGCTGAATACTATTGCGACGAGCTTCATGAAGATAGCGAATGATATACGCTTTCTGGCGAGCGGCCCACGTTCTGGCCTGGGCGAGCTGAGCCTGCCTGAGAACGAGCCTGGTAGCAGCATAATGCCTGGCAAGGTTAACCCTACGCAATGCGAGGCGCTGACAATGATAGCCGCGCAGGTGATGGGCAATAATGTTGCGATTAGCATAGGTAACAGCAACGGCCATTTTGAGCTGAACGTTTTCAAGCCGGTAATGATTTACAACCTGCTGCAATCAATCAACCTGCTGGCTGATGGCGCGAGAAGCTTTACCGATAAATGTGTTGTTGGTATTGAAGCGAACAAAGAGCGCATTGGCGAGCTGATGGCACAAAGCCTGATGCTTGTTACGGCGCTTAACCCGCATATCGGTTACGATAACGCGGCGAAAATTGCAAAACACGCCCATAAAAAAGGCCAGACCCTGAAAGAAGCCGCACTGGAACTAGGCTTAGTTAGCGATGCTGATTTTGACAAATGGGTTGTTGCTGCCGATATGGTTGAACCTAAATAATTATCTAAAGAAAACAGGAATAAATAATGTCTATCAAATGCGGAATAGTTGGCCTACCTAACGTAGGCAAATCCACTCTTTTTAATGCGCTAACGCAAACGGCAGCGGCGCAGGCGGCTAATTACCCGTTCTGCACGATAGAGCCTAATGTGGGCTTGGTGGCCGTTCCTGATGACCGCCTTGAGCAGCTTGCAAAGGTTGCGAACAGCGCGAAGATAATCCCTAATCAGATAGAATTCGTTGATATTGCCGGCCTTGTTAAAGGCGCAAGCAAGGGTGAAGGTTTGGGCAACAAGTTCCTTTCCCACATACGCGAGGTGGATGTTATAGTTTACGTTCTGCGCTGCTTTGAGAATACCGATATTATTCACGTGGAAGGCAGCGTTGACCCTCTGCGCGATGCGGAGATAATTGAAACTGAGCTGGTGCTGGCCGACCTTGAAAGCCTTGAGAAGCGTATTCCTAACCTTGAGAAAGGCGCGAAGAAAGGCGAGAAGGAAAGCAAGATAATGCTGGAACTTGTTAACAAACTTATACCGATACTTTCTGAGGGTAACCCTGGCGTTACGTACAAACCGCAGGATGCCGAGGAAAAGAAATACTATAACATGCTGCAACTGATGACCACGAAAGAGGTTATGTATGTGTGCAATATGAACGAAGATGAAGTTGAAGGCGGCAACGAATACAGCAAAAAAGTTGAGGAAATGGCGAAGACCAAGAACGCCCCTGTTGCCAGAATCTGCGCGAGAATTGAAGAAGAGATAGCGACGCTTTCTACCGAAGAAGAGAAGAAAGAATTCATGGCGACGCTTGGCTATGCCGAGACAGGTTTGGCGAAGATAATAAAGCTGGCATACAAGCAGCTTGGCCTTGCAACATTCTTCACCATTGGCCCGAAAGAGGCGCATGCATGGACGGTGAAGCTGAATTCCGGCGCACCACAGGCCGCAGGCGTTATACATACAGATTTCGAGAAAGGCTTCATTTCTGCCGAGACCATTAAGACCGAAGACTTTATTGCCCTTGGCGGTGAAGCCGGCTGCAAGGAAAAAGGCAAGATGGCCGTGAACGGGAAAGATTATATTGTTAAAGACGGCGATATATTCCACTTCCGCTTCAACGTTTAAATTCTACTATCTTTGGTAAATTTACGTCATTTTATAGAAACCACCTCAAAAATAGATATTTTTTTGTTTGCCAAACTAGTATAATGGTTGGGTATAACCGAGGAATTTCTATGAAAAAATTTATCCTTCCTTTAATCGCAGCTCTTTCTGTAACTTCATGCGCAACTTACCAGAGCGGGCCGACGCAGAAGATATCTGTAACATCTGCACCATCTGGCGCGGATTGCCGTTATAATAATAAAGCGAGCTCCGGTAGCTTTAAAACACCTACTACAATTGTGGTGGAGCGCTCTAAATCGAACCTTGAGATACAGTGTTCCCTGCAAGGTTTTGGACAAGGCGACACAACCCTGCAACCGGGTGCAAACTGGTGGACGGCGGCTAATATCGCGAATCTGGGCGTAGGCTATTTTGTAGATCTTAATAACGGTTCACTATGGAAATACCCTGAAGTGATAAACATACCGCTACAGGCTCAGGGCGGCGCTTATGGCGCGAACTATATGATGAACAACTCCATGAACGCTGTTGTACCTACAGTAACTATGCCGCATATGCAGCAGATGGATATGCGCGCTACACAGCCGCAATCTCAGCAGAGCGCTATGGCTGAAGCAATGCGCGATATGGAAATGATGAGCGCTGAAGATGCGCCTGCTTATACCCCGCCTAATTTTGACCAGCCTATGCAGCAGCAATACGGTATGCCTCAATATGGTATGCCGCAGCAGTATAGCACGCCACAACAACAGCAATATATACCTGCACCACAACAGATGACGCCGCAACAGCAACAGCAATATCAGCAATGGCTGATGCAGCAGCGCATGCAGATGCAACAACAGCAAGGTGGTGGCGCAAGCGGATACGGCATACCTGGCGCAGCACCTAATTGGCAGCAACAAATGCCAGGGCAGCTACCATAGGTTATTTAGCTGATAAGCTCTAGATACAGGTGTTTCGCGGCGCGGGCGATGAATTCTTTGCTGCGGCCGGTGTTAAAATAATAATCCGATAGCTCTATCTTTTCATGCGAAGGAATTTGTACGGCAATAATGTTGCGGTATTTTTCCTCTGTCATTCCGGCGCGGCGCATCACTCGCTTCTTCTCGAGGCTTGGGGCGCAATACAGCGTAACCGTATAATCGCAGATGGAATGTAGGTTATTCTCGAACAGCAGGGGAATTTCCAGCACCAGTAATTTTACGCCGTCTTTAAGAGACTGTTTGATGTATTGCTGGCGGGAGCGGGAGAGTATGGGATAGACCATCTGCTCGAGCTGTACGCGCTTTTCAGCATCATTGAATACTATGCCACCGAGTATCTTGCGGTCTATACGGTTATTCACCACCGCTTTAGGAAAATGTTTTTTAACCTGCTCGAGAAGCTGCTTATTCTCTGCGTACAGCCTGTGTACCTCAGCATCGGAAGAGAGTATGCGCACACCCCTCTGCGATGAGAGTATCTTGCAGAAATGCGATTTGCCGGAACCTATGGAACCTGTAACGCCTAATATTATCATGGTATCAGACTAGTATCGGTGCTTATGATTTTCAAACAATTTTGTAAGCGGAAGAATCTTCAAGCAGTTTGTGCAGAAGTTTGTTGTTCAGGCCGTGGCCGGATTTATACGCGACAAAATTACCCTGTATACGGTTACCTGCAAGGTAGAAATCACCGATGCAATCCAGCAGTTTGTGACGCACGAATTCATCACTGTAGCGCAGGCCTTCTTTGTTGAGAACCTTATCACCGCTTATTACGATAGCGTTTTCCAGCGAGCCGCCGCGGGCAAGACCCTGTGAACGCAGATATTCTACTTCGTGGTCAAAGCCGAAGGTACGAGCGCGGCAGAGATCTGTTTTAAAGGAAACTTCCGCCGAAGAGTATGTCCACTTCTGTTTTGCGATGGCCTTGGAATTGAAATCTATCTCAAGGTCTATCGAGAAATCATCAGCCGGTTTAACGATAGCGAATTTATCGCCATCACGAACTTCCACCTGCTTAATAACTTTTATTATCTTTCTGTCCTGTTCCTGCTCTTTAACGCCAGCGCATTCAATAAGGAATACGAAAGGTTCAGAAGAGCCATCCATGATAGGAATTTCTACAGCATCAACATCTACTACCGCGTTATCTATACCGCAGCCCCACAGAGCAGCCATAAGATGCTCCACCGTAGAGATCATCGTGCCGTTATCGTTAGCGACAGTAGTGCCAAGCTGTGTTTTTGTAACTTTATCAAAAGCAGCAGGGATAAGATTATCAAAACCCGTAACATCTGTACGGCGGAAAACTATGCCGGTATTAACCGCAGCAGGGTTAAGCGTAAGTTTTACAGGCTGGCCTGAGTGAAGACCCACGCCAATGCATGATACTTTACGATCCAGAGTTTTTTGTTTTTGCTTCAGCACTAAATGCTTCTCCATATTTTCCTCACATATTTAGCCGTTATTGTGCATATTTTCACGCTTGTTTATGTTACAAAATATTACCCAAAAGATGGGGTACCGAAGGTTAAGATATTGATATAAATGGCTATTAGCGGCGCAACAATGTTACATGGATTTTTATGGCAGAACCGCTATTTTCTAGCGGTATACAGGAATTGAGTGACAATGCAGCATCAGGAAAAGATACGCTACTCGCGGCACACCATATTGCCGGAGCTGGGAGAGGAAGGCCAAAAGCGCCTTCTGAACTCTTCTGCGCTGGTTGTTGGAGCGGGAGGATTAGGAAGCCCTGCTCTGCTTTATCTGGCGGCGAGCGGCGTGGGACGCATTGGCATTATAGATAGCGATAAGGTGGAGCTTTCTAACCTGCAAAGGCAGGTTCTGCACGAGACATCTGACATTGGCAGGTGGAAGGCTGAAAGCGCCGCCGATGCCATAAACGACCTGAACCCGGATGTGAAGGCAGATATATATAAAGAACGCCTGACCAAAAAAAATGCCGAAGAAATAATAAGCAAATATGATGTAGTGCTGGATGGCTCTGACAATTTTGAAACGCGCTTTTTAGTGAATGATGTTTGCGTAAAACTGAATAAGCCGCTTGTAACCGCTGCAATACTGCGCTTTGAAGGACAGGTTACCGTGTTTGATATGAGCGCGGAAAGCCCTTGCTACCGCTGCCTATACGCAGATATACCGCCCGAAGGAACGATGCCAAGCTGCGAGAGCAATGGTATATTTTCACCCGTTGCAGGTATTGCAGGAACTTTGCAGGCCGCCGAGGCTTTAAAACTGCTGGCAGACATAGATAGCGAATTACGTGGGCACTTGCTTGTGTTTGAGGCGCTGAATATGAACTTCCGCAAAGTTAAGCTACACAAAGATAAAGGCTGCGGCTGTAGTTAGTTGTCGGTTAGTTATCCTGCGGTACGGTCTGATCAGGATTTTTGCCTCTTATATTCTGGATAGTATCCAGCGGCATCTCGAATTCTTTTACATCTTCACCCGGAGTGAATACTGCACGCACCCTGCCACCTGAAGATGGCGCTGCTACAGACTCTGGCTTAGTGCCTGCTGCGGCCGCCGCTTTAGGATTGTACGGAGCAATACCAGTGCCCTCACCCGTGTTACGTATCTCACTGCTGCCGGTATTTACGTTATAGCGGAATATCTTTCCCTGTAGTGAAGCATCAGCATCCTTAAGGCGAACATTGCCCGTAAGCACAAGCAGACCGGATGGAACATCATACTCGGCCTTATCAGCGAGTACGGATTTATCCTGCGTTTTGAAATCTACATTACCGGTGGCCTCGATTCTTTTGAAACTGGTCTTGCCGGTCTTTTCGTTGTGCTGAGTGTAAAGCAGAAGCTTATCTGAGCGCATGTTCATTTTACCCTGCTGCACACGAACATTATCGGTGAATATCGCCATGTTCTCGTTGTTCTTTATCACCATGCTGTCGGATTTGATATCTATAGGCTGGCCTTTTTCCGGCTTTATCATCTCGCCGATATCTACCTGAGCGGAGGCGATAGAAGGGATTACAAGAGCGGCAAGCATTAGGAAAAGCTTTGTCATTATTTATCTCCTTCCGTTATTTTTTCTACTTCACCTTCATCCAGATTAGCGATGAGATTTACATTGCCGAACAGAACTATTTCATCACCCGAGTTACGGATAATGAAACCTTTGGAATTTATATTACCGAGGCGGCCCGTTATAGCAACGTTATCGCTGCCTGTTGCCATGTTCTCGCTTAGTTTTACATAGGCGGAATTGGTGTTGAACTCGTAGCTTTTATCGGTGTTTATTTTAACGCCGCCGTTAAGTATCAGCTCTTTCTGCTTGTTTGAGAAATCTCCCTGACGAGAGCTGAGATTGATGCGGCTGTTGTCACGCAGGCTCATATCTGCAACGATGTTGTTAAGGACTATTTTATCTTCTGAAACGCTGATACCGCTATCTGCATTGATGTTGAACGGCTGGCCGTTATTATCATTACCGTAAAAATTAGGCTTCATCATTGCCGGAAGTTTTTCTATCTTGTTCTCGGATTGTTTTTCAGAACCGTTATCTTCCCTGCTGCTGAAATTCAGCTTCTGTCCGCCCCAGTCTTTATTGGCAAGAGGCCATATAACAAGCAGTAATATAAGCAGTATAACAAGCCTGAGAATAAATTTTTTAAGGAATGAAACCCGCACCGTGTGGCGTTCTGCAAAGCTTACATCATCCGGCGCGGCATATCTGTCGGCTCGCTTGAACTTAAGGTAACGCGCGTAAGATACATCAAGTCGCTTTCTGTACTTCGCAATATCTATCATCAGCTGATACCCGCATTAAGCAGATGATGAATATGTATTATACCTTGCAGTTTACCGCTTTCATCACATACCAGCAGGCTGGTTATAGAGCTGCGGTTCATTATGCCCAGAGCTTCTACCGCCAGCATGGAAGGCTTGATGCTTTTAGGATTGCGGTTAAGTATATCTTTCGCTTTTTTGCTGATGAGCTTGCTGCTCATATGGCGGCGAAGATCACCATCGGTTATCATGCCGGTAAGCTTGCCCTTGGCATCTATAGCAACTGCACAGCCAAGCGAACCTTTAGTGATTGTAAGCAGCACATCACTCATCTTATCGGATTCTTTTATTATCGGCAGGTTCTTGCCCTTCAGCATCACCTGAGAAACCTTAAGGAACTGGCTGCCAAGCTTGCCACCCGGATGGAATACGCCGAAATCATTCTTAGAGAAACCTTTCTTCTCCATCACCGCCATTGCAAGGGCATCACCCCAGGCAAGCATCATGGTGGTTGAAGTTGTTGGCGCGGCAACGGAAGATACTTCCGGAACTTCCGGCAGGATGAAAGCGATATCGGCTGCCTCTACCAGAGTAGAGGTTTTGCGGCGCACTATCGCCAGAACCGGAATATTAAAACGCTTGCAGTAGAAGATTATATCTTTCAGCTCGGCGGTCTCGCCGGAGTTGGAAAGCAGTATCACCACATCGTTGCGGCCTATCATACCCAGATCGCCATGGCTGGCTTCCGCCGGATGTACGAACACAGATGTTGTACCTGTTGATGCAAAGGTAGCAGCAATTTTATTGGCGATATGGCCAGACTTGCCCATGCCGCTTATAACTACCTTGCCTTTACATTTGCAGATAATATCCACAGCTTTTACAAAGTTTTTATCGAGAACCTTCTCGAGCGCTTTTAGGCCTTCTATCTCGCGTTCTATTGTTGCTCTAGCTATCTTTATGACATCTGCCATCTTAGTCCTTTTTTTCTTCCCAGCCGCCTTTATCGTTCTGCTGGTAGTATTTTAATTCGTTGGAAGGATCGGCCTTGAGCTCTTTCCAGAAGCTACGTGCGCGATCCAGATCGGCGCTGCTATCGCTGAAAATGACCAGACTGCGCTGAAAATTGCCATGATACTGCGAATTTATCATTTGCAGGTCTACAAGGAAATTTGCAGAGATAGGGTTTTCTTCCTGAGCGGTTACGAATACAGGATTGAATTCAACATCGTTATCATTAGCAGTTGCATGAGGTATGAAACGCCTGCCGCCAACAGACCACAAAAGGCCATCTATCAGTTTAACGCCGCCTTCATCAACGCACTGAACCACAGCCTTACCGCCTGTTTCCAGCACCTTTTCAAGCAGACGCGGAAGGGCTTCCTCCAGATTGGTTTTAGACAGATGATAGAATGAAACCTGCGCCATGATTATTTTCCAAAAACCCTTTTGAAGATGAAATCTACGTTCTTTGTATGGTATTTCATATCGAAAATATTATTGAGATCTGCCACGGAAAGTTTTTTGCGGACATCCTTATCCTTTGAGAGTTCTTCCTTGAAGTTGGCACCTTTTTCCCAGACCTTCATGGCGTTGCGCTGCACATATACATATGCATCTTCACGGCTGACACCTTTTTGCGTAAGTGCAAGCAGTACTCGCTGCGAGAATACAAGGCCGCCAAGTTTGTTGAGGTTCTTCTCCATATTTTCCGGATAGACCATGAGTTTGGAGATAAGACCTTCAAGGCGCACAAGGGCAAAATCCAGCGTTACGGTAGCATCTGGCGCTATCATGCGTTCTACCGATGAATGGGATATATCGCGCTCGTGCCAGAGGGCTACGTTTTCCATAGCCGGAGTTACGGCACTGCGAACGATACGCGCAAGACCGGTAAGATTTTCTGAAAGCACAGGGTTACGCTTATGCGGCATTGCGCTGGAGCCCTTCTGGCCTGGAGAGAAGAATTCTTCAGCCTCTAATACTTCAGTGCGCTGCATGTGACGAATTTCTACCGCTACGTTCTCGATAGAAGAAGCGATAACGCCAAGCGTTGCAAAATAGGCTGCATGCCTGTCTCTCGGGATAACCTGAGTTGAAACAGGTTCCGGCTTGAGGCCAAGTTTTTTAGCAACGTAAACTTCCACGCGAGGATCTATATTCGCGAATGTACCCACCGCGCCTGAGATAGCACAGGTTGCGATTTCTTCTCGAGCAATGAGAAGACGTTTTTTATTACGTTTGAACTCCTCGTAGAAACGGGCGAATTTAAGACCTGCAGTTACAGGTTCTGCGTGAATGCCGTGGCTACGACCCATGCATACCGTGTTTTTATGCTCCAGCGCGCGCTTTTTAAGAGCGGCGAGAACACCATCCATATCTTTAAGAAGGATATCTGTTGCCTGTGTAAGCTGTACGGCAAGGGCGGTATCTAAGACATCGGAGCTTGTCATGCCCTGATGCACAAAACGTGAATCCGGCCCGATGAATTTTGCAAGATGCGTAAGGAACGCGATGACATCATGCTTTGTTACTTTTTCTATGTCATCGATGCTTTTTACATCTTTATCAGTGAATTTAAGCGGAGCTTTTTTAGAGATATTTGCCGCCGATTTCTTAGGTATCATGCCTATCTGCGCCATTGCCTCGCAGGCATAGACCTCTATATCTCTCCAGACGCGCAGCCTGTTCGACGCAGACCAAACGTTAACCATTTCTTCACGTGAATATCTAGGTATCATATTATAACTTCCCACTTAAATAGATTGCACCGGCAAGCAGCACAAATATCATTGAATATATCTGCCACTTGAGTTTCTTTTTCTCCCATACAGGATCTGTTTTGCCGGTATATATAACTACCGTACCGGCCATATAATCATGCAGGCCGCGCTTTTTACTGTTGAAAGGTATCATTAAGAAACCGATACCTAGCGGTATGCTACCTATAATATAACCAAAGAACCTTACCAGATATTGCCAGGTTGAAGGCTCTCCCAGGTCTGACTCACGGACTATTTTCATACGGAAAAGCATTTTTCCCGGAGTACTGTTCCAGTACCTCCACGCTGCGATGAATATGACCGCCACCACCAGCATATTAACCATAAAATACGTTATCATCCGAGGCAGAACAGTATTCTGAAGATAGCCTGAGGCTACCATTCTCTGGGCAAATTCATCACTGGATATGGCCCCGGCATTCTGCAAATGTATAAGCTGACTGACTTCTGGCGGAGCATCTGCCGGAACAGTACCGAATTGCGGTGAAGGTATGAAGAACATTAACGGCATTGTAAGAATGATAAGCACCATCATATCTGTAAGATTAGCAAGTACGCGCGCGTTCATGCCCGCATAACGCACAGCGTTAGGGTCTTCATTCTTTTTATAGTTGGGATTAAATACCTGTAATAATCTGTTCATCTGCGAATTTTGCCGATAGTTTTTCTATCTTGTTCTTTTCTGAGCCTGACAGCTTTTCTACGGCGATTATAGGTACGGGAATGAAATTTTCCAGCGATTTTATGGTCTCATCCAGCGGAACGTACAGCTTA
>JAMHZE010000075.1:0-2341 GCA_035909535.1 Rickettsiales bacterium
CCAGCTTGTATTCGCCCTGCTCTATTAAATGACGCATCTCGGTTGTGAGTATCAGCCCATCTCCCGTGGTAAGCATTGGCGAGAAAGTGAAATCCATATTCTCGTAAGGCTGGTAGTAATACGGAACTACGGTGTAGAAACCATAATCTGATGACTGGCCGAATGTAGGTGTAAGAAAACCGCTTTTACTTTTTGCAAAAGGCGTAGGATGCGAAATATAAGGCAACCACGCTACTTTTTTATCAAGAACCTTAAGGTACATATCGCGGTAATAAACGCGACCATCACTTTCATCGTAAACTATCTTGTCGGCTTCTACTTCCCACAGGTGTTTGCCATCTTCACATGGCTTACATGGAGAGTAAGTGGAATCCTGAAGGTTATATTTTTTTATATCGAGTATCGTAAGGTTTTCTGTTTTAAAGGAAGAACCATCACCGAAATCGGCCTTAACGTTCTTCATGCTGCCTTTGTCGAATTTATCGGTAACGAGAATGCTTTCAGCGCTGAAGGTTGCACCGGCACCGTCTCTGTAAACCACCTGATCATCTGCCGCTATCATGCGGGAATCCTGATCATACTCGATACGGTTGGCACGCAGTTCTTTGTTCTGGTAACCGAACACCACGTTACTTTCTGCAACGATAGAATTATTCTCACGGTCATACATCAGGTTATCGGCCTCTATCACGGCCTGACCGAGATCTTTCGGCAGCTGCGGCATCACCGCTTCTTCCGCGGCCTCCTTCACGCCTTCAGCCACATCTTTTATATCTTCCAGCGCTATCTCTTGCAGATCGGCTTCGTCCTCAAGCTCCTGTCTTGCCTGCTGAACCACCGGTATGCTTTCTGCACTCTCGAACTTTTCTTTCGCAGCCAGAGCCTCTTGCTTGATATTATTAGACGCTTGCTGAACCACCGACCTTTTCTCTATAGGCGGAGAATCTTCCGGAACAGCCGGATCGTTAGCTACCGCAACAGTAGAAAGAAGGCTTATCACCACCGCCGCCAGACGCAGATCTGACCGCAGCTGTGAAGCCACGCATTTTTTGATATGTTGTTTATCTGTTATGAACATTACTTTATTGGATACTCCCCTCTATCATCAACCATCTTCATAATGCAGAAGAAGGCCGGCACCTGCCAGCATGGTTATAAATACAGGAGTCCAAGCTGAAACGAACACCGGCATAGAACCAGACAGGCCGATAGATGACACCAGATTGGACAAAAAGTAAATGATAAAACCAAAAACAATACTGAGAGTGATAGAAAAACCTATCATACCTTGCCTTGGCGCCTTAAGAGAAAATATCGCGCCGATAAGAACCATTGCAGCATAGAAGAACGGCGACGCCATTATTTTATGCCATTGCAGCACATGCGCCAGAGATGAGAACCCGCTCTGCTCGAGCCTGGTAATAAAAGCAGGAAGCTGGAAGAAAGATATTGCCTGAGGATCTGCAAAGCTGTTCTGAATGTCGTTCTGCCTTAAGTTGGTTTCCAGAGCAAAATCTCCTACCTGCCTGGAGCTGTTATTGCGGAAAGTAACATTGGCATCAGAGAAATCCCACTTGCCGTTGTTGAGCCTGCCTTCAGGAGAATCTACACGATAGATAAAATTATCATCATCATCGAAGGCGATTATTTCTATGTTCTGAAGGCGGATGTTATCTGTGCCGGAGACATCCTGAGCGTGGATTATCATATCTATGTGCTGAACATCTCCCTTCACTTTTTCCGGGCGGACATCATATTGCTGCCTTATCCACAGGCCGGTCTCGGAGATATCAAGAAGGTTCTGGCGGTTCTCGAAGTACTTGGCGTTAAGGTGCTCGTACTTGTTGAGCATGATGGAAGAAAGCGGATTGATGGCAAGCACTACCAGCGCACCGATAAGAAACGCAGTGATGACCGAAGGCATCAAGAATTCCCACACGGAAACACCCGCAGAGCGTATAACCACCAGCTCGCTGCGGCGTGCAAGCGATGTATAGGCAAGCACCGCCGATACCAGTATGATGAACGGCAATATGGTTTGCATAAGCATTGGCAGCTTAAGGAACACCATATTGACCAGAATGATGAATGGAACTTCACGGCTGCTGGCCTTGCGCAGAAGCTCTACCGCGTCCATCATCATTATCAGCACCGCAAATATGCCGAACACCACAAGGAACGACTGAATGAACTGGCGCGATATATACGCCGATAATGTAACTGCAAATTTCATCAGACCCGTAGGATAGAACCCCTGCCCTGCAACTTCAAAGCTATTTTTGAAAATGGCCGTTTTACGCTCTATTTTGTGGCATAACTAGGGTTTTTATGCTTGTACGGC
>JAMHZE010000076.1:0-5861 GCA_035909535.1 Rickettsiales bacterium
ATGTATCGCAAAATTGCGCCCCATGATCTGCGCGGCTTTATCTACGCTACCTTCTGCCACATATTGACGGGCAAGGGTAGATGAGTATCTGGTGCCATCTTCCGTTAATACACAACCAATGGGGGTGTACAGGAAGCCGTATTTTCCGGCGAGTTGCTGTAGCAGGTCTTTCTCTCCAGCTGCTTTGTGGCCAAAGCGGAAATCTCTGCCGGTCACCACATGAGATACTTTCAGCTTTTCCACCAGAATGTTCTTAACGAATTCTTCCGGTGATAGTTTTGAAAATGCCTCGTTGAATTCTGCATAGGCCGTGAAATTCAGGCCGAGACCTGAGAATATGTTTATTTTATGGTCGAAAGGGGTGAGCTTATTGGCCGAACCCTTGCCAAAGAATTCTGCCGGGGCAGGATTGAATGTAAGTAGCCCTGCCGGCTTATTGGCTTGTTGCGCCAGCGTTTCAGTTATAAGCAGCATGGCCTGATGGCCTTTATGCACGCCATCAAAATTGCCGATGGCCACTACAGAGCCTTCCAGCTTTTCATCAACGGTATTTTTACTTATATTTATTACCTGCATATGGCCTGTAATACTTGTTTACTTGTAACCTTGTCAACTTTTGCTTATAATGCCGCGCATGAAACAACTTTCACCCATATCTGAGATAATTGCCGAAGCGAAGGCGGGCAGGGCGTTCATTCTTGTTGATGACGAAGATCGCGAGAACGAGGGCGACCTTGTGATACCAGCTGAAAAGGCCACGCCTGAGGTTGTGAACTTTATGGCGAAGCATGGTCGCGGGCTTATATGCCTTGCACTTGATAAAGACCGTGTAGACGAGCTTGGCCTGCCGCTAATGGCACAGCACAATGCCACCCGTCACCAAACAGCCTTTACCGTTTCTATCGAGGCAAGGGAAGGGGTGACAACAGGCATTTCTGCCGCAGACAGGGCCCATACAATAGCAACAGCGATAAATCCGCAGAAAACGAAATACGATATCGGCTCTCCCGGGCATATATTTCCGCTGGTGAGCAGGGAAGGCGGCGTGCTGGTGCGCGCAGGACATACCGAGGCCGCGGTTGACATAGCAAGGCTTGCAGGAATGAATCCGAGCGGCGTTATATGCGAGATAATGAGCGATGACGGCACAATGGCACGCCTGCCGGAATTGCTGGAATTCGCTAAAACCCATAACCTGAAGGTGGCAACGATAGCCGACCTGATTGAATACCGCCGTAAGAACGAGAAGCTGGTAGAACGCATTGCAGAAACAGTGATAAATACTTCATATGCGGGCGATTTTAAACTGGTGGTGTATCGCAGCCAACTGGAATATGCCGAGCATATTGCGCTGGTAAAAGGTGATATCAATTCAGCAAACCCAACACTTGTACGTATGCACCAGCTTGATGTGCTTTCTGATGTTCTGAATGCCGAAGGCAGCCCGAAATCCGGTGCGCTTCGCCGTAGCATGGAAGCTATAAACAAGGCGGGCAGTGGGGCTATTGTGCTGCTGCGCTCTCCTGACAGACATTCCTTAAGCCGCTCGGTTGAAATGCTTACCAACAAACCAGCCGCAAGCAATACTATCGGCACTCATCTGCGTGATTACGGAATTGGTGCCCAGATATTGCTGGACCTTGGCGTTAAAAAGATGAACCTGCTTACAAATTCAGGTAAATCGCCGGTTGCACTGGAAGGCTACGGCCTTTCTATAGAAGCCTATACACCTATAAAATAGCTAGACATAGCACCTTATTTCTGCTTATACTGCTCCGTTAATTTTAAAGGCAGTTATGGCAGATAAATACATAAGCGTTCACGGTGCAAAAGAGCATAATCTTAAAAATGTAAGCATAGATATTCCTAAAGATAATCTGGTTGTTATTACCGGCCTTTCAGGCTCCGGTAAATCGTCACTCGCATTTGATACTATATATGCTGAAGGCCAGCGCCGCTATGTAGAAAGCCTTTCTGCTTACGCACGCCAGTTCCTTGAAATGCAGGATAAACCTGATGTGGAATATATAACCGGCCTTTCTCCGGCTATTGCAATCGACCAGAGAACAACAAGCAAAAACCCGCGCTCTACAGTTGCTACCATAACAGAGATATATGACTATATGAGGCTGTTATTTGCCCGTATTGGCGTGCCGTATTCTCCGGCAACAGGCCTGCCGATTGAAAAACAGAGCGTTACCCAGATGGTTGATAAGGTGCTTGAGCTACCGAAGGAAACCAAGATACACCTGCTTGCGCCTATTGTGCGTGGCGGCAAGGGCGAACATACCGCCGAGCTACTGAAGCTTAAGAAAGACGGCTATTCTCGCATACGTATTGATGGCGAGATGCACAGCCTTGACGAAATTCCTAAAGTAGACAGGAACAAAAAACACAACATGGAAGTTGTGGTAGACAGGCTTAAAGTTGATGAAGAGCTTGGCAACCGCCTGCCTGCTTCGATTGAAACCTGTTTGCAGCTTTCCCACGGATTACTTTATGTTGAAGTGGTTGAACTACCGGCAAGCTACAAGCCGAAAAAAGGCGATAAGGAATTCAAGGCCGGAGAGGTACTGATATTCTCCGAGAAGTTTGCCTGCCCTGTTTCGGGCTTTCAGCTTACCGAGGTGGAACCGAGAATGTTCTCGTTCAACAGCCCTTACGGCGCGTGCAATGAATGCGACGGCCTTGGCACAGAAAGCTTTTACAACCCGAACCTTATCGTTCCGAACAGGCTGCTTTCACTGAATGAGGGCGCAATACTGCCTTGGGCGAACAGCCAGAATAAAACATATCGCCAGACGCTGAACGCGCTTTCGCGCCACTATCAGTTCTCGCTTGATACTCCTTTTGGCGAGCTTGATGAAGAAGTGCAAAAAACGCTTCTGCACGGCTCCGGTGAAGATGAGATAGAGTTTGAATTTGATGACGGCCTGCGTAACAGCAAGGTGGTACAGACCTTTGAAGGTGTGATACCGAACATGCTTCGCCGCGTAGCTGAAGCCGATACCGGACACATTGCTTCTGCATACGAAACTTACCAGGGCATAACAAAGTGTAAAGCGTGCACGGGTTATCGCCTGCGCCCTGAAACACTTTGCGTAAGAATAGCAGATCACCACATAGGGCAGGTGGCCGAAAAGACCATCGAACATTCTGTTGAGTGGTTCAAAGAACTGCCTTCCAAACTTAACGCTACGCATAATAAAATTGCAGAGCGCGTGATAAAAGAAATAAGCCTGCGCCTAAGCTTTTTGCAGGATGTTGGCCTTGATTACCTGACGCTCGACAGAAAATCCGGCTCGCTTTCCGGCGGTGAATCTCAGCGTATAAGGCTTGCCAGCCAGATAGGCTCCGGACTTTCCGGCGTACTTTATGTACTGGATGAGCCTTCTATCGGCCTGCACCAGTGCGATAACGACAAGCTGATAGGTACGTTGAAGAATCTGCGCGACCTTGGCAATACAGTTATAGTTGTAGAGCATGATGAAGACACAATGCGCAGCGCAGACTACCTTATAGATATAGGCCCGGGCGCGGGTGTACATGGCGGCCATATAGTTGCCGAAGGTACTCCGGCGGAAGTTGCAGCCAACCCTAAATCTATCACCGGACAATATCTTTCCGGTAAGAAGGGAATTGCGATACCTGCTCGACGCGTGAACGAGAAAGAAAGATTTATCAGGCTACGCGGAGCGAAGGCAAACAACCTGCATAAGGTTGATGCGGATTTCCCAGTGCGTAAGTTTACTTCTATTACGGGCGTTTCCGGCTCCGGCAAATCTACACTGATATTGCAGACGCTTTATCGCGCGGCCAATAAGTTCGTTAACGGTGCATTCAAAAAAGTGCCGGGTGCTTATGAAAGCCTGACAGGCTTGGAGTATATTGATAAGGTTATAAAAATAGACCAGAGCCCTATCGGCCGAACTCCACGCTCTAACCCTGTTACTTACACAGGGGCCTTCAGCTTTATACGCGACCTGTTCGTAGCACTGCCTGAAAGTAAGGCGAGGGGCTATAAGGCAGGGCGATTCAGCTTTAACGTAAAGGGCGGACGCTGCGAAACATGCCAAGGCGACGGCATGCTGAAGATAGAGATGCACTTCCTGCCGGATGTGTATGTTCAGTGCGATACCTGCAAAGGCAAGCGCTACAACCGCGAAACCCTTGAAATTAAATACAAGGGCAAAACCATTTCCGACATATTGGGAATGACGGTTGAGGAAGCATGCAAGTTCTTTGAAAAACTTCCGCTGATACATGAAAAGCTTAAGGCCATGAACGATGTTGGCGTTGGCTACATTGCGCTGGGGCAGAGCGCTACCACACTTTCCGGCGGTGAGGCGCAACGTATAAAACTTGCGAAAGAACTTTCGCGGAAATCTACCGGACGCACGCTGTACATTTTAGATGAGCCGACCACCGGCCTGCATACAGATGACATTGCAAAACTACTGAGCGTACTGCACAGGCTGGTTGATGTTGGCAACACGGTGATATGCATTGAGCATAACCTTGATGTGATAAAAACTTCTGACTGGGTAATAGATGTTGGCCCGGGCGGCGGTAGCAAGGGCGGCAAGATAGTAGGCGCAGGCACACCTGAAGATATAGTTAAACTGCCTGATTCTATGACCGGTAAATACCTGAAGAAGGTGCTGGACCGCAGCGGCGGCAGCAAGGATAACGGCAAAGGCGGCAAAAAAGGCAAAAAGGCGGCTTAAAGCGCAAAGCTTTTAACGCTCGCGGCCTTTGGCGGGATTATAAACATCCTCAAATTCTGTCAGCAGGGTTTTAAGCGCGGCAATGTTCTTTTTACTGCCTTTACCGATATCGTGCAGAACATCTGACAGATGCGCATGAACATCATCCATGCCGATGTTATTCATTGGCGACATGCGGGCATCTGAACGGAACAGAAAAATGCACAGCTTTTTAGGCAGACCGCTCTTTTCTACTATCATGCTAAGATCAGGATTTCTTTTTTCCGTTGTTATAAAAAGATCGCCCATCTTCTTTCTTATAGGGTTAAGAGGATTGATACTTACTGCGCGTGCCGTACCATTCTGAGACATTTTTGCAGAAGGTACAGAGCCCTCAAGCGTATATCTTTCCCAATTGGGAAGATGAGCATCATCCTGCGGTTCCTGGGTATTCTGAGAGAGAACCTTTTGCGGATGGCCCTTTCCACTGGTATATTCCGGCAGCTCTTTACCGTTTAAAAAATCCTCCAGCCTGTTTACGGTTATAAGCGCCCGACTGACCTCGTGCCTTTTTTCATTATAAGAATTAGGAGGCCTGCCCACCACATCTTCAAACATATTCCTGAGTTCCGGTACAACAGACATTTTACCCCTGACACGATACAGAATGGATTTTATGTTATTCATCGGGAGCTTCAGTCTATCTGCTATTTTCTCGTAGTTTGACCCGCCAAAGAAGAACATTTCTATCGCAGTCCTTTCGTTTTCGTTGAACATATGAGCGTTCTTTTCCAGCACAGAAACCACCTGCTGCATCTTTATTTTCGGATCCAGGCCTTCATCCGGCATTGATGCAGTATTATCCTGCAGGCTGCGAATAATGTTTTTTACATCTTCATCTGGGTTATGCTGCTCTGTGATTGCAAAATGCGTACCGCCCCTAACTGCCTTTTTTCTAAAAATATCAGTAATGCCGCGCTTTACACTTGAGTAAAGCATGTTTCTTACAGCTTCCATTTTACTGAAATCCAGAGTTTCATGCAGCAATACGTTATGCAGCTTATCCTGAAAAATATCCTTTATCTCATCTTCTGATAGAGCATAGTAAATCTCTTTCCGGATCTTGCCGATACTGTGCTTTATGTAATGCTGAAA
>JAMHZE010000077.1:0-18471 GCA_035909535.1 Rickettsiales bacterium
TATCCTTACAGTTTCGCTCATGCTATCCCCTTATCCAGAAATTCCTGAACCTTATCCAGCGTACGGAACGGTAGTTCACGCTGGTTGCCTTCATCTGTAGCTATAGCTACATCAGACTGGCTGTAAAAACCTTCACGGTCTTTCATTATCTGTTTTATCTTGCCCAGCTTGTCATCCACGCCTTCCAGCAGAGGCCTGTCGCGCCTTACGCTCACGCGGGTAAGCACGGTCTCCGGCCTGCTTTTCAGCCATACGGCCAGCGCCTTTTTCTTCACGCGTTCACGGGTGCGCTCGTTGTTAAATGCGCCGCCGCCAAGTGCTATCACCATTACCACGTTACTGTTCAGCAGCTCCTCTATCTTTTTCTCTTCCATATCGCGGAATTTATCTTCCCCAACATGCTCGAACAGCCAGCTTATGCTATGGCCTATCTCGTTCTCAATAAGCTGGTCAACATCCAGAAATGGCACTTTCAGTATGGCGGCTATCTTTTTGCCGTAGGTGGTTTTGCCCACGCCCATCATGCCTACCAGTACAATCGGCTTGTTTATTTTGTATGTTGCTGAATCTCTCATGCTGAATATAATATAGCAATTGCGATAAAATGAGGAAGGTTAAAGTGAAGAAGCTTATATTCGTTGTGATATTACTGCTGGCTGGTGCTGTAGCGCTGTACAAAGCAGATATTAAACCGGAACCGCGTGAGGTTACGAAAGAGGTTGCCAGAGAAGCAAGTGCCCCTAAGTGACCACATAGAAACTTTTCTGGAGATGATGTCTGCCGAACGTGGCGCATCACCCAACACCACGGAAGCCTATCGGCGAGACCTTGCCCAGGCCTGTGAATATTTTGGCACAAAGCAGCCGGAAGCAATAGATACCGCCGAGATACGGGATTTCATCTCGTCTATTTCAAATCGTTATGCAGGTGCATCGGTCAGCAGAAAGATATCTGCAATAAAGCAGTTCTTTGCTTTCTTAAAAAGCGAGAGATACATAAATTCAGATCCTGCCCGCCTTATAGAACTTCCCAAAAAGTCCCGCACCCTGCCTAACTTCCTCACCCCGGAAGAAATAGAGGCGCTAAAAGCCGCCGCAGAGGCAGAGGGTGATTCTCAGGGCTTGAGAATGCTCGCCTTCATCAATATATTTGCCGGTTCCGGCCTGCGTGTTTCCGAGATAATAACCCTGCGTAAAGGCAATATCCAAACCACAGAGTCAGAAGGCCGTACCTACCACTTTCTTATGGTGCGCGGTAAAGGGGAAAAGGAGCGCATAACTCCGCTAACTCAAAACGCCGTTTCAGCCATACATAACTATATGGAAGTATGGGAGGAGTTTCTCACTATTCCACAAAAGGTTAAGCTCCGAACCGGCCATCAGGATTTCTGGCTTTTCCCTTCCCGTGGCAGGGCGGGGCATATAACCCGCCAGCAAGTAGCTAACCTGTTGAAAAAGTACGCAGATCTGGCAGGTTTGGATAGATCCCGCATATCGCCGCACGTGCTGCGCCATAGCTTTGCCACTAATATTCTGGAAAAAGGCATGGATCTCAGGGTGTTGCAGGAAATACTGGGCCATTCCGATATATCCACCACCCAGATATATACCCACATAAACAGTTCAAAAATGAAGGATTTTGTAGAAAAGAACCATCCGCTGGCTCGTCGCCGCACCTAAATCCCCTTTTCTCCAACAAGTCCCCCGCTCCTCCAACCCGTTGCCTTGCAAATTTTGTTAAATAATTAATGATTTGTTAAGGTTATTTTGATACAATACTTATAGATTAGGAGAGGTTTTATGTCAGCAAAGCAAGATATGCAGCAAATATTCCAGAACATGATGACTGGGCAGAATCTTTTTACACCACTTGCTGATGCCGGTGTTACCTGTGATGGTAAAGAATACTCTGCTGGACAAAGCAATTATATGACTGCTAATAACCTCAGCGTTGCCAGGTTTGCGGAGCAGGGCAGAGATGTGGGC
Source organism: Rickettsiales bacterium (assembly GCA_035909535.1). Lineage (GTDB taxonomy): Bacteria > Pseudomonadota > Alphaproteobacteria > Rickettsiales > UBA8987 > JAMHZE01. The sequence continues at coordinate 1,986 of JAMHZE010000077.1, forward strand.
GGGATCGCCTAATTAATCTATTTCACCAGAATATATTTACGGCTGCAATAAGGGCAGGTTATTTCGCGTTCGCCGCTGGCAGGAAAGGTAAGGTAAACGCGCGGGTGGCCAAGGCTTCCCTTGCCGCCATCGCAGGCAACTTCTTTCTTATTTGTTTCTATAGTCTCAAAATCCGCCATTTCAAAAAACCTGTTTTGGTGTATTAGTTTAATAATTAACAACTGCGCGGAAATCAAGCAACTATGTACGGCAATAACCCGAAAAGACCTCCGGTAAATTCCGACGGCAGAATGCTGGATATACAGGAGATATTCCCCACAAAACAGGGTGAGGGGCCTAATACAGGCCAGCCTGCCGTGTTTGTGCGTTTGGGTGGGTGCAATCTTGCCTGTACCTTCTGCGATACAGAATTTGAAAGTTTTGCCGCCATCGCCACAGATGATGTAGTAGCGCAGGTAAAAAAACACGCGGAAAATTCTATAGAGCTGGTGGTGATAACAGGCGGAGAACCGCTACGTCATAACATCGCCTATCTGTGCGAGCAGCTTCTCGCAAATAACCTTAAAGTTCAGATAGAGACCAACGGCACGCTGTTTCGCCCATTGCCGCAAGCGGTAGAGATAATCTGTTCACCAAAGAACACCGGTAATGGTTATTCCGCTCTCCGCCCAGATCTTCTCCGGCGCGTTAACGCACTAAAGTTCATAATCTCCGCACAAGATGAAAAATATAACCACGTGCCGAATGTCGGTCAGTCAGAAAAAACTCCCATCTATCTTCAGCCGATGGATGAATATAACGACGAGAAAAACCTCGCGAATAAAAAGCTGGCGGAACAACTCTGCAAAGAACACGGCTATAATCTAAGCCTGCAAATGCACAAGATCTGGGGCTTGCCTTAGGCCAGGCATCTATCAGGCATTCAAATTCTCAACCTGTTTCTCATATTCAAAAAAGTACAGCAGCAGTCGCAATGCTTTGCCGCGTTCACCTTTAAGATACGGGTCACGCTCAAGTATAATCTTCACATCATCGCGTGCAGCAAAAAGCATTTCTCTGTGTTCAGGCAACAGCGCAAAAAAGAATTCAGGGAAGCCGCTTTGTTTAGTACCAGTAAGGTCACCGCTGCCGCGCAGCACAAGGTCTTCTTCCGCTATCTTAAATCCATCATCAGTCTCGCGTAATACGCCCAGCCTTTTCCTGCCATTCTCTCCCACATCACCATAAAGCAGAATGCATGACGAAGCCTTATCGCCACGACCAACACGCCCGCGCAACTGGTGCAACTGTGCAAGGCCAAAACGCTCCGCGCTTTCTATCACCATTATGCTTGCTTCAGGCACGTCTACGCCCACTTCTATCACGGTAGTTGCCACTAAAATATTCGCCTCACCGCTGCGAAACTTTTCTATCGCCGCATCTTTCTCTGCCGTTTTCATGCGGCCATGCACCAGCTCCACCTTATCGCCAAACAGTTTTGCCAGCATCTTGTGCCTCATCACCGCAGATGCATTCTCATCCGCCTCTTCTTTCTCTGCATCTTCCATCGGCTCTATCAGCGGGCAAACCCAGTATGCGCGATCACCTTTCTGTATCGCGCGTTTCAACCCTTCTATAACCTCATCCATTCTTGCAAGCGGTACGGTGCGTGTGTCTATCACCTTCCTGCCCGCGGGCTTTTCCCTCAGCGTAGAAACCTCAAGATCGCCATAAACCGTCATCGCCAAAGTGCGCGGAATAGGCGTTGCGCTCATCAGCAGTAAATGCGTATTATGTCCTTTCTGCGCCAGCTCCATACGCTGCTTTACGCCAAATCTGTGCTGCTCATCTATGGTTATAAAGGCAAGCTTCTTAAAGCTAACGCCTTCCTGTAACAGCGCATGCGTACCAACAATTATATCATACTCACCCGCCGCAATCTCCTCATGCAGGCGTTTTTTCTCCGCTGCTTTCAGCTTTCCGGTAAGCAGGCAGGTCTTTATATTGCTGCCCTTCATCAGCTTAGAAACAACATCATATTGCTGCTTTGCCAGTATCTCTGTCGGCAGCATAAAAGCGCATTGGTAACCCGCCTCAACAACATCCAGCATGGCGGCTATTGCCACAACGGTCTTGCCGCTGCCAACATCACCCTGCAACATGCGGAACATTCGATTGCCGGAAGAAATATCCGCGCGCACCTCTTTCAATATATTCTTCTGCCCTTCCGTAAGCGTAAATGGTAGGCGTGCCAAAAGCTGCTTTATATAGCTACCATTTGTTTTTATCGCTGCACCCTTCTGTTTTGTCACTGCCCTGCGCGAAAGCGCTAGTGCAAGCTGGCTCGCCAGCAATTCATCATAGGCAAGGCGCTGCCTGGCTTTTGTGTCTATCCCCGCCGCCTGCGGAGAATCCGGATTATGCACATATTTCAGCGCCGCTGAAAAAGATGGCATAGAATTACTCTTTAAAAACTCAGCATCATTCCATTCCGTTAAAACGGGCAGATGAGAAACAACCTCTCCGCTTATGCGCCGCAGCATACGGTTGCTTATGCCCAGCGTAAGCGGGTAAACCGGCTCGTGCTGTGGTATCATCTCTATACTGCGCGCAACCTGTGTCGGGTGCGCCATCTGGGTTTTGCCACGAAACCTTTCTATCTTCCCTGCCACGGCAACCATACTTCCTTCACGATACGTGGCGGTTATCTGGTCAGGAAAAGCATTGAAGTAAACAATATCCAGCATGCCGCTTTTGTTACTGCATGATATCGTATAAAGGTTCCTTCTGCCCATGCGGCGATGCTTTACCTTATTCACCGTAACGGTAACCGCGCATTCAACACCTTCCGGTGCCAGTAATAAAGATGGCTCCATAAAACGGCTGATAACCCCGGCAGGCAAATGCGTAAGCATATCGCGGAACACCGGTTCATCTCTGGCAAACAGGTTGCCCAGCAGCTTGGTGGTTTTAGGGCCAACGCCCCGCAGAGAGGAAATATTTCTGAAAAAATAATTTAGTTCCTGCGGCCTCATTTCCCGCTGGCTATTTTTTCATAAAGTGCAGCCATGTCTGTCAGCGGCCTTGCGCCTAGGTATTTTATGGCCTCTGCCGCAGATGCAGATGCTATCTTCCCGCACATCTCCGGGTCGTGTCCTTGTGCGTAACCAAATAAAAAGCCCGCCGCATAGCAGTCACCTGCGCCGGTAACATCATAAACATTCTCAACTTTCACAGGCTCAATGTCGTAAAGCTTTTTATCCCATATCACGTAAGAACCGCTCTCGCTGCGGGTGATACATTTAATACTCGGGGTTTCCATGAACTTGTGCAGCAGGCGTTTTATATCCTCATCACCGTAAAGCGCTGCGGCCTCACGTTCATTGGCAAAAACTATATCCGCTTTCTTTTCTACTATCTCGGTAAAATCCGCCAGATGCCTCTTCACACAATTCTGCTCAGAAAGCGTAAAGGCCACTTTCACACCGTTTGCACGTGCTATATCCATAGCTTTCAAAACCGCAGTACGGGAATCCGGGTTGTCGAACAGATAGCCTTCTGCAATTATGATTTTGGCAGATGCTATAACTTCTTCGGTTATATCCTCAGGCGTTACTATCACCTTAAAATCAAGGTAGGTAGCCATTGTACGCTCAACGCTCTTACGGCCCATAAAGCCTTCTTCCTCGGTAACCAGCACCACACAGCGGGATGTAGAAAGCCCATCAGTAGTGGTATTGCATACAAGTTCTGCACCGGTCTTCTCCAGCTCTTTGCGGAATACCCTGCCGCCGAAATCGTCACGGGTTTTGCCGATAAACGCGGCGCGGCCGCCCAGCATGGCAAAAGCAGCGGCTGTATTTGCGGTAGAGCCGCCGGAGCATTCCGTGGCAGAGCCCAGTTTATCGTAGAGGTGCTGAGATGTGTCCAGATCAACAAGTTTCATTGATCCGCTTTCCAGGCCGTTCTCGTTCAAAAAGGCAGAAGTCTTGTATGATATTACATCCAGTATGGCGCTTCCTATGCCTATCAGCTGATATTTATTTCCCATATTATCCCGTAGTTGTTCCAATAACCGGACAATAATAAGCAACCACCCAAAATAAAAGAATTTTATGACTTGATACGAAAAAACAGATGAATTATTATAGCCTCATGAATCCGCAAGAAAACTTAGCAGCAAAAAAACTGGATTTTTCTGAGGTTGATCAATTCTTCAAGACCATCGGCGATGTCTCTGCCGAGATAGGTATTCCGCCGCATGTACTAAGGTTCTGGGAAAGCAAATTCTTAAGCATTAAGCCGCATAAACGCAAGGGCGGGCACAGATATTACAACAAGGCCGATGTAGAGGCCATCTACCAGATAAAAAAATTGCTATATGAAGAAGGATATACCATAAAGGGAGCTCAGAGGTTCCTTAAAGAAAAGGGTTTTATGCAGGAAAATACAGAGGGTCAGCAGAAGCTTTTTGCGGAAGAGATTCAGCTTCCGCTCATGGCACAACTTTCGCCGCAGGCCGTAGAGGTTCAACAGGTTACAACCACCGCCACTACAGATGTAGATGCCATGAGGATGCTGCTTCAAGAGCTGCAACTGATAAAACAAAGTCTGGAAAAATAACCCATGTCGCTTAAGAAAAAAATTCTCGTTGTTGAGGATAACGAGCTTAACATGAAGCTCTTTGTGGATCTGTTAGAGGCTAACGATATGTACGTGATACAGGATCGCGATGGTAGTCAGGTTCTGGAAATATGTGCCCGCGAAAAACCAGACCTTATTGTAATGGATATACAGTTGCCGAATATTTCCGGCCTAGACCTCATAGAAAGGCTTAAGGTTGATGAATTACTGAAAAAAATACCTATTATTGCCGTAACCGCCTTCGCAATGCAGGAAGATAGGGAGAATATACTCAATTCTGGTGCGGAGGAATATATTTCTAAACCGATATCCATAGTGGCGTTCATGGAAGCAATAAGAAAGTTCTTATGACAGGAAAAGTTCTGGTAGTTGATGATCTTGAGCCTAACGTTAGGCTTTTAGAGGCAAAGCTGAAAAGCGAGTATTACACCGTATATACCGCCGATAATGGTTTTGATGGTATGAAGATAGCGCGCGAGAGGCAGCCCGATATCATTCTGCTGGATGTTATGATGCCGGAAATAGACGGGTTTCAAACCTGCCGCAAGCTAAAGGATGATCCCCTTACATCATCTATACCGGTAGTAATGGTAACTGCGCTTACCGAGCAGGAAGACAGGGTTCGTGGCCTGGAGGCAGGTGCGGATGATTTTATCACCAAGCCGATAGATGAGTTTCATTTATTTGCGCGCGTTCGTTCTCTTATAAGAATAAAAGAACTTTTCGATGAGCTGAAACTGCGTGATAAAACCAGCAGTAACCTTGGTGGTAACGGCCTGCGACCTGTGTCATCACTCGACATAAGATCTACTATAGTGCTGATAAATGATGATGTCTTCGAAATGAAGCGGATGAAAGAAGCTCTGGAGAAGGAAGGCCACAAGATAGTGATATTCAACCCTAATGAGCCGACAGAGAAGCTTCAGCAGATGGAGTTCGATATGGCAATAGTCAGCACCATGATGGAGGAAAAGAACGGCCTGCGTCTTTCGGTGGAAATAAAGGGCATGGAAAACAAGCGCCGGGTTCCTGTACTTATTCTTGTGGAGGAAACCAGCAAGGAAACAATGCTGAAAGGCCTGCAAGTTGGTATAGATGACTATATACTGGAACCTCTGGATATAAACGAGTTGATGGCGCGCAGCCGTACATTACTACGTCGTAAAAAGCTGCAGGATACTCTCCGCAGCGGTATAGAAGATAGCATCAGTGCTGCTGTTGTAGACCCTCTTACCAAGCTGTTTAACCGCCGCTATCTGGAGCAGCACCTTGGCACCATATTCAATGAGTCACTGCAAAGGAAGGACAGCCTTGTTCTGCTTACAATAGATATCGATAACTTCAAACAGGTGAATGATCGTCCCGGCTGGGGGCACCAGATAGGTGACGAGGTTCTTAAGGAAGTTGCCGCACGTATAAAGGTCTGTATCCGTGATAACGATCTTGCCGTAAGGCACGGTGGCGAAGAATTCATTGCAGTACTTACCAATACTAATTTTGAGACCGGCAGGCTGGTTGCGGAAAGGATAAGAAAAAGCATAGCTGACAAACCTATAGAGATATCCGCAGAACCGGGTTTTGTAAGCTGCACAGTAAGTATAGGCGATGCTGCAATGCACCAGCAGGGTGATACACCGGAAGATCTGATCAACAGGTCTGATGAAATGCTGTATAAGGCTAAAACCACAGGGAAAAACAAGGTGGTCACTGCAGAATGAACGAAGATCTTATAAATAGGTTATATAATATCAAAGAAAAGATATTCCGCTTCGTCAATGAGGCAGAATCTCTGCTTAACAGAACCATATTATTCGGTGCTCTGATAGTTTTTCTTATATGGCTTAATCTGGGCAGTATAATAGAGTTCCTGGTAGCAGAAGATGGCATAAAAGAGAACCTGATAGAAAAGCTTGAGGAAGCCACAGACAGGAAAGTGGCCGTGGAAGGTGATGTAGTGTTCTACACTGATCCGGAGCCGATAGTGATAATAAAGGGTATAAAGATAGAAAATAACTCTGCTATTACACAAACTCCGTTTTTGGAGATAGGAACAATACGTACCGAGCCTAATATAATGAGCGCCTTGATAGGTCGTATAGATTTTAATAACGTGGTACTTGAAGATATAAGAATGAACCTTGATGTTGGCGAGGCTGCCGACGATAAAGGAGCGATATACAACTCTTTGGATAGATTCTTTGCCCGTGACAGTAAGTTCCGTGATAAAAAGATAACGCTGAAAAACCTGCAGGTGCGTACGTACAAGCACAATCCGCTAAGTGATTCCAGGCCTATAGAGCGTACTTACAGTTTTCCGGAGCTGGTTCTGGACCCATCTCCTGCACGTAGCGGCACTGCGTATGAGGTTCGTGGTAGTGTAGATTCACGCAGACTGGGTGAGGTGTTTTTCTTTAATATAGATTTTGAGCAGGGCTTTGGCCGTGATTCTGCTTATAGCGGAAAACTTTATTCTACCGGTTCCGAGATAATGTTCTCAGGCAAAATAGATACCAAAAACAGTATTAGATTTGATGGTAAGCTGGAAGGTAAGTTTTCAGGGTTTACACGTAAGGCGCTTGCTTTTCTGGGCTTTTCCGAAAGTATGCTGGAAATGGTTAGAGATAACGATACCTCAACCGTCAAAGCCAATTATTCTTATGATGGTAAGGAATTCAGCGTTACAGACCTTAAGGGCGAAGGCAGCATAGCCGAGTTTACCATTAACAGTAAAACAGAGCTGAATAAAAACTCATCTACAGTTCTCGATGTAAAAATAGAAAGATTCAATTACTCACAAATGTTCAAATCACGTCTTGAACTTATGTCGGAAAAGAAAGCAAAAAAAGTAGAGCGTGATTTTAAGAAGAAGCTTGAGGAATATTTTCTATTCGCGGTTGGTGATGACATCAATTTCCAGTTCACGCTGGATGCGCCTAAAGTAGATTTTTTTCATGAAAAGACCGGCAGCCTGTACATAAAAGCAAATCTCAATAATAATCAGTTCAGAATAAATAACCTAATTGCCAAGCTGCCTGGCGAGAGCATCTTTAACATGGTGGGTGTGGCCGAGATAAACAAAGAGCAGAAGCAGTTAAAAGGTGCTTCACGCATTACCCTTGCCGGCAAGAATATGGATGAGCTGAGGCTTGCTATGTCTGCTACTGCCGAGCCTGAAAAGGGATCCAGATTCGGACCGTTTTATATTGATGCAAAAGGCTTCCTGTACGGGCAGAACATCCACTTCCGCGAAATAGTGGCCAGAATAAACGATGACCGTCTTGCCGGACAAATGCTTATAGACTATTCAGATAAGTTAAAATCATCTGCGGCGCTCAACTTTACCAGCCTTAACGCCGATAAATACATACCACGCTCTCCTAATCCAGAGCTGATGATAGGTGATAGCCAGCTTGCTTCAAGATTCGATTTTCTCAGGGTAGTAGATTCTGTATTCGATGAGTTTGATATTTCTCTGATGGCAGACCGCATGGTAAAATCTGGGTATAACTATACAGATGTTACCCTGTACCTCAAGATAACTCCTGGCAGCACAGAGGTTAAAGATGTATTCTTTGATTCTGAGTTACTGGGGGTGGTAAAGGGTTCTGCCAAGCTTGATCTTACAGATTTCCAGCTAAAGATGGATGTGGATCTGCAAATGGACAGATATAATATGGATCTGCTTGTTTATGGTGAAGAGATAAAAAGAGAACCTGGCTTCCAGTTCCCTGGTAAGTGGAATGAGGACAAGATATCCTTTGAAGAGCTTGGCAGTTTTCAAGGTAAGCTGAATCTGCGTATTAAAGAGTTCAAGATGTACCACTTGTTGTTACAGAACTTTGATCTTGAGGCCCACGCAGAAGAGAGTAAGTTTGTAATAGATCGAGCCCATGCCAACCTGTTTGGTAATAAAATAGATATAGTTCAGGGTGTTCTTACAACAGACTATCCTTCCTTCAGTATATCTTTCAGCGCAGCCGATCTCGATTCAGAGCAGTTCATGCGTGATACTATGGGTCTTGATCAGGTATATACAGAGTTCAATATGAGCGGTGTTCTGGCTTCCACGGGTCATAGCATTGCACAGATGATACAAAATCTTAAAGGTAATCTTTCTATAGTTACCAAGAACTTTACAGTAACGGGAGTAGATCTTGCAGCTGTGGGTAAAGCATTACCTCTGGCCAAGCGCAGAGAGTATATAAGGCTTATTGCAGACGAGCTGCTAAACAAAGGCGAAACAAACTTTTCGTTCTTCACTGGTGTCTTTGCTATAAATGGAGGAAAGATAACATTTAGTAATCTTCCTATACAGGGTAATACCGTAAGCGATGCCAAAGTATCCGGTGTAATAGATCTTCCTAACTGGAAGTTTGCTATGGATTCCGCCATGAGTGTTGTTACATCCGAAGGAAAGAGCTTTGCCCTCAAAGGCCGTACAGAAGGTGCAATACCTAACATAAGCACCAACTGGGATACCAGCGGTATGACAAAATACTGGGAAGACAGATTCTACAGCGGCAGCAGATAATTCTAGTCGCGAAAGTTCACGAACTGTAAAGGCACTTCAAGGCCAAGCTGTTTTACAAACGCAATAGCATCCTGCAGGTCATCTTTCTTTTTACCGGTTACACGCACTTGCTCGCCTTGTATAGATGCCTGAACCTTCAGGCCGTTTTCTTTTACGCCTTTGGTTATTTTCTTGGCATTTTCCTGATCCAGGCCGTTCTTTATCTTTACGTGCTGACGTATCATGCCTGCACTTGCCATTTCTTCCTTGCCAAAATCAAGGCATTTAACATCAACATTGCGCCTTGTAAGATAGGTCTTCAGCATTTCGGTCATGGCCTTTAGCTTCATGTCATCATCAGCCAGTATGGTTATGCCGTCTTTATCGCTTTCAAATGTGGCTTTAGACCCTTTAAAGTCGTAACGGTTGCCCAGCTCACGTTTTGCAGAATTAAGGGCGTTATCAATTTCCTGCATATTAGTTTCAGAGACTATATCAAAACTTGGCATTATGTACCTTTACTTATTTGCTGTTTAATATTTTTTGCAGCTCTTCTTTTACCACTTTTCTTACAAGTGTTTCAACATCGTTGTTACCTGCATTTCTGTTTAATACCGGTTCCGGCCTCATAAAGCTGCTGCGCTCTTTTTCTGAAAACCCTCCGCCCGCTGAACCTTCATCGCTATCGCCTATAACAACTCTTATCATTGCGCGTATAGCTTCCGTACGAGATTTCATGCCATGTGCTATTTTCCACTCGTCTATTTTGCGAATATCGTCGCTGGAAAGCTGCAAATGCATGTTTTTGAATAGCTGTTCTGCCATAAATATACTAAATTTGTATAACATTTATACATTTTACTTGATTTATGTATAAAATATGTATAAAATATGTATAAATATTAATCGTTGGTTTAGTAATATCTACCATAAATTGAATGGAAAGTAAGATTTTTTTGTATGATTCTTTTATTGGAGGGCGGCTCCGCCTCTACCGGCAGAAGCGTGGCCTAACGCAAAAAGCTCTTGGTAAACGTGTTGGTATAAGTGCCCAGCAACTTCAAAAATATGAAATGGGCCGCAACAGGGTTAGCGCCTCCCGCCTAAGGTTGATTGCTGAGGTGCTTGATACGCCTATACATTTTCTGATGATGGACCCTAAGGATCAGGATGGTAAAAACTCGCACCTGCCTGATGCCTTTACGAATAGCGATGTTAACAAACTGGTTCAGCATTATCTGCTTATCCGTTCTGAAAAGGCCAGAAGGCATTTACTGCAAACATCAGCCCTTTATGTGGAGAGCGGCCTTTAAAATCTGCTAGAACAACTCCAGAAGTTTCTCTTCAAAAAAGTTCAGGTAAACAAGCATCATTCCGCTTAGTGCCATTCCCATGAACAAAAACCCTACCAATATTTGTACGGGCATAAGTATAAAGAACACCTGCATGGTCGGCATCAGCCTTCCCATAAGGCCTGCAGAAAGATAAAGCATAAGACCCACCAGCATAACAGGCGCTGCAATCTTAAAGGCCACGTAGAATATCTGTGAAACCAGTGATGCTGCCATTTCTGCAAAATCTGCCAGCGGTACCATCTCACCTGCTTTTATAAGGGTAAAGCTTTCACCTACACCGCGGAACACCATGTGGTGAAGGCCGGAAGTAAAGAACAGCGTTATACCCACTACTGCTAAAAAACCACCTATCACAGAACCCTGAGTACTCTGGTTGGCATCGAACAGCGTAGCGGTAGAAAGACCGCACATAAAGGCTATCATCATACCTGCGACGTGCAGCACGGCCTGTATTATCCTCATTGCCAAGCCAATAAATATTCCCACGGTTATCTCACCCGCCATTATCAGAAACATGTGCAGAATATCCTGCGGCATAGGGGGTAGCGTAGGCGTAACAACAGGGAAGAGTATAAGACAAAGTAGCAGCGCAAGGGTAAGCCTTGAGCGGGCTGATACATAGCTTTCACCAAAGCCTGGTATGAAAAGCATTATAGCGCCAATACGGCAGAATATCAGACCGTAATGGAAGATCACATTGTTTGAAAGCTCAACAAGAGCGTTCATATGGCACCTTTAGCTGGTAAAGTTTTCGGCGTATGATTTTGCTTTAGATACGGCAAGTTTCGGTTCCGTCACTTCAAAGTCTATGTTGTTGCGTGTGGCGTAACCAACGGCTTCTTCGCGCGTTGCAAAGCGCAGGCGTATCTCTTTCTGCATGTCGGTAGAACCTGCCCATCCCATTAGCTTATCGGTAGTGCTGGCTGCTTGAGGCTTATATTCCAGCATCCACTGGCTTGATTTGCCGCGACCGGATTGCATGGCATTCTTGGTGGGCATGTATATTCTGGCTTTTGTCATAGCTGATTATCTGCTCAAATATGACCTTTTTGTCAAACCATTTCACTTATCATTCGGTAAATAGTGGCAAAAAGCTTGTTTTGCCTTAGTTATAGCACTATAAATATGGGGAATATAAACGTAAGGAAATCATGCGTAAGGCCACCGTAGAAAGAAAGACAAAAGAAACCGAAATACAGGCAGGTGTCAACATAGATGGCACTGGCAAGTATAACGTCTCAACGGGCGTCGGCTTCCTGGATCACATGCTGGAGCAACTCTCCAAACACTCGCTGATGGACTTAGATCTTAAAGTGAAGGGCGATACCCACATAGATTTCCACCACACTACGGAAGATTCCGGCATAGCAATCGGTCAGGCCGTTGCAAAAGCAATCGGTGATAAAGCCGGCATACGCCGTTATGGCCATGCCTATATACCAATGGACGAAACCCTTTCCCGCGTAGCGCTGGATTTCTCCGGCCGTCCTTACCTTATCTGGAAGGTAGAATTCACCCGCGATAAAATAGGTGAGATGGACACGGAACTCTTCAAGGAATGGTTCGGTGCATTTGCTCAGGCTGCGGGTATAACCCTGCACGTAGAAAATCTTTACGGCACTAATAGCCACCACATTATCGAGGCCTGCTTCAAAGGTCTGGCTAAAGCACTGCGCGCCGCGCTAGAGCTTGATCCTCGCGCTGCGGGTGTAATACCTTCCACTAAAGGCACGCTATGATATTCAACCGTACCGGAATTTATTCTGTGTATGTACGGAAAGATGTCTCCGACCCGCTGGCAACAGCTGTGTTCGTGAGTAGCGGCTTCAGCATATTTGCATTTCTGTTCTTTGGCCTTTGGGCATTAGCTAACAGAATGTGGATAATAGGCGTGTTGCTTTGCGCTGTTTCTGGCTTTTTTATCATGAACAGCAGCGTCAGCATGGAACTCATATCCGTTCTGGTAAGCCTGTGGTTCGGGCTGGAAGCGAACAACCTCAAAGCTTGGTCGCTGGAGCAGAAAGGCTATATTCTTGTAGATGTTGTCATCGGCGCAGATGCGATATCCGCAGAACGTAAGTTCTTTGAAAAATACCTCAGCTATAAACAGGTATCTGCTTAACAAGCCTTTCCTTTATCTTCTTACTCTTTTCTGAAATAGGTTTTTTCCTTGCCGGTGCAGCACGCCACTTACAGCCGTTCTTCATAGCTGCAAGCGCCTTCTTCTTCACGTAATCAGGTTCCAGCCCCGCCATAGAACATACCAGCTCAAAGCTTTCACAATCTCCGGTCAGCCATGCAATTGCTTTCAGCTTTTCTTTGCGGTGTTCCGCTTTGGCAGAATTACTACCGGCATCCATTAATGCCTGTGTTATAACCCCGCGCCATAATGCTCGTACACCGCAAGGTTTCTCAGGTTCTTGGTCTTCCAAAAGATGTGTGTTTATCTGCTCGCCTTTGGTCTTCTTCATTGCCCCTCTCTCTACTGTTGGTTTATTAAATCAATCAACTGTGAATTGATTTTATGCCGAAGCCGTCAGCCGGGAAGTCCTGCAAAAATTTTCATGTAAACCACTTCCGCAAAAGCTTTACTGGCAGTATTTAGCCATTGTTTTTAGGGGCGGATATTGTATATCAAAGCACATGATAGTTACCAGATTCGCACCATCACCAACCGGCTTTCTGCATATTGGCGGAGCCAGAACAGCATTATTTAATTTCCTGCAATCACGTGCAAAGGGCGGCAAATACCTTCTGCGCATTGAAGATACAGATACCAAGCGTTCCACGCAGGAAGCCATAGATGCCATACTTAGCGGCCTTGCATGGCTTGGCCTTACGCATGATGGCGAACCTGTTTTCCAGTCGCGCAATGTGGCAAGGCACCAGCAGGTGGCGGAAGAACTTCTTGCAAAAGGCGCAGCTTATAAATGTTTCTGCACTCCAGAAGAACTGGATGCGCTTCGCAAAGCGGCTGAAGCAGAAGGCAAGGCTTTTAAATATCCCCGCATCTGGCGAGATAAACCCGAGTCGGAAGCTCCGGCAGGCGCGCCATATGCAATACGTGTAAAAGCCCCTCTAAGCGGAGAGATAGTTATAGATGACCAGATACGCGGCGATGTTCGCTATCCGGCGGAAGATCTTGATGACCTGGTAATTCTGCGCGCAGATGGCACACCAACCTATATGCTTGCTGTTGTGGTAGATGACCACGACATGGGTGTAACAAACATTATCCGTGGGGAAGATCACCTCACCAACACTTTCCGCCAGAGAATAATATTCGATGCTATGGGCTGGCAGATGCCTGTTACAGCGCATGTTCCGCTGATACACGGTGCAGATGGTGCTAAGCTTTCCAAGCGTCACGGCGCGCAGGGTGTGGAAGAATACCGCGACATGGGCTACCTGCCGGAAGCTGTTAACAGTTATCTCATGAGCCTTGGCTGGCACTGGGGTGATGAAGAGTTCATCGGCATGGATGAAGCTATTTCACGTTTTGATATATCTCATGTAGGCAAGTCACCATCACGTTTTGATTTCGCCAAGCTGAACCATATAAACGGCCTGTATCTGCGCCGCAAAACCGCTGATGAGGTTATCGCTTTGGCTGAACCTTTCATCGTTAAAAAATACGGTCAGCCTGCCAATGCTGCGATAAAAAAACTCAGCTCCGCAATAGCAGAACGCTCCCAAACCCTGATAGATTTCGCAGATAATTGCGGCTTTGTATTTGCCCGTCTGGCATATACCGAAAAAGCTGCAAAATCACTGGAGCAGGGCAGGGCGTATGTTCCGGAACTCATGAATGTTCTCGATACGGTAACAGAATGGAACGCTGCTGCAATCAAACAGGCGGCTGATAACTTCGGCGCGGAAAAAGCCTTAAAGCCTGGCCAGTACATGCCGGCTTTACGCGCGGGCATCTGCGGCACTATGGAAGCACCAAACCTTGTAGATGTAATGGAAGCTCTGGGCAAGGCAGAGGTAATGAAACGCCTTAACAATTTATAGGCCTATGCAGGATATAACCCCGGTACTTAAAAGCGGCGCCAAGGTCATAGAATCTTACGGCAATGGCAGCTTTGTTGTCTCGGGTGAAAGGCTTTCGGGCAATATCATCATCACACCAAACTCCGTTCATCCGCTTTCTGCAACACAAATAGAAACCATTACCGCAGCAGATATAGAACCAATTCTGGGGTCATCAGAGAAGGTAGAGATACTGCTTATCGGTGGCGGCGCGGCAACAGAGTTCCTTTCAGAGGCGCTGCTTGTAAAGCTCAGGTCGAACGGCATAGTGGCAGAACATATGTCCACAGGTGCGGCAGCCAGAACCTATAACATACTGCTTACAGAAGAAAGAAAAGTTGCAGTAGTACTTATTGCGGTGTAGAAGCATTTCATCATATTCAACGAACATAAAGGTTAAGCATGACAGGCGATAGAGTACTCGTACCAACACAAAATGCACAGGCAGCGGCTGATCTTGCAGCTGTTCCGGTGCAGGGTGCATCAAGCGGCAACATGGAGGCTCTGGCTGGCGCGGCAATGCACCACGATATGTCCATGTGGGGTCTTTTCATGCAGGCAGATCTGGTAGTAAAAGCGGTAATGCTTCTGCTTATCGTGGCATCTATAGTAAGCTGGGCAATAATATTCCAAAAGTCCTCCCTGCTTTCTCACACAAGGCGTAAAATCGGCAGTTTCCTTAATATGTTCTGGGATGGCCGCGCCGGTAAAAGCATGGAAGATTTCTACAACGATATAAAAAAATCCGCGACCGATCCGCTTTCCCGTGTATTCGTTGCCGGCATGTATGAATGCTACGACCAGAAAGGTAAAAGCAATACACGCTCCCGCGCAGAAAGGGCGCTTAACAATGCCGCTACTCGTGAAATAAACCATCTCGAGCGCCACATAAGCTTCCTTGCAACGGTTGGTTCTTCTGCTCCGTTCATCGGTCTTTTCGGTACTGTATGGGGTATCATGAACTCCTTCCAGTCAATCGCGGTTACCAACAATACCAGCCTTGCGGTTGTTGCACCAGGTATCGCGGAAGCACTTTTTGCTACAGCTATCGGCCTGTTCGCAGCGATACCTGCAAGCATATTCTATAACAAGTTCAACAGCGAAATATCCAAAGTAGCTAACGAGGTGGATGATTTCGTTGATGAGCTGGTCATCTACGTAGACAGGGAGTTCTAGTATATGGGTATGGCCTTAGGTGGTGGCGGTAACTCGCGTAAAAGGCATAAAAGACGCCGTGCAGCGTTGATGAGCGAGATCAACGTCACTCCATTCGTGGATGTGATGCTGGTTCTGCTTATCATCTTCATGGTAACTGCGCCGTTAATGGCAACCGGCATAAAGGTTAACCTGCCGGAATCAGATGTCTCCCA
The DNA here is from genome assembly GCA_035909535.1 of Rickettsiales bacterium. Lineage (GTDB taxonomy): Bacteria > Pseudomonadota > Alphaproteobacteria > Rickettsiales > UBA8987 > JAMHZE01. Next base: position 17,876 of record JAMHZE010000077.1, read on the forward strand.
GCTGGAAGATGAGAAGAAGCAAGATCCTATTCAGGTTCTTGTAGATAAGCAGGGCGCTTTGTACATAGAAAAGACCAAGCTTGATATCAAACAACTCGGCGCAAAGCTGGGTGAGGTAACCAAGCAGAACAAAGATACCCAGATATATGTAAAGGGCGATAAGGATGTTCCTTACGGTACCGTAATAGCAGCTATCTCTGCTATAAATGAGGCCGGCTACACAAAGGTGGGCCTTGTAACGCAACCACGCGCTCCTGAACAGCAATAATGCAACCAACCGTTACATTGAAGGGAAACACGGCAAGAATGGCCGATAAGTATCTTTCCTATCTGAAAGGTAAGTCCATTGAATATCCGCATATCACAAAGTCGCTGATACTCCACGTGTTTCTGGTCATTGTTGTTTCCGGCATGCTGCCGCGCTGCACTAAAGATATAGAAAAACCGAAGACCATAGCGATAGACATATTGCCGATGGGTACTGCGCCAAAAACAGTTCCAAAGGTGGAGGAAAAAAAGCCTGAGCCTCCAAAACCTCAGGAGCAGCCAAAGCCACAACCTCCTAAAGAGGTCAAAAAACCGGCCGAGGCAGTTAA
>JAMHZE010000078.1:0-2505 GCA_035909535.1 Rickettsiales bacterium
GTAACCATCTTCATATTTATACATGAATACGCCTCCTGGCATAAATATTTTATTCTTACATAAATTTTTATATTCTATATACATTTCGGGAAATCTTTCCTTGAACTGAATCGCAATTCCTTTGCCCATTGCTCCTGCGCAGTTACAACCATGTGCAAAATTTTTTACATCGTTAAAGTTGAAAACATCTCCGCATTTTATATAAGTAACCAAATTTTGAGATTTATTGCTCGGCGATTAAGGTTACTAAATTATGTAATTTATTGATTCGGAATACATCTCATAATGTATAAACTGAATATTTCACTCTCATCTGACCCACCTTTTCGCTAATGATCTGACCCGGGTGTTTCACTAATTACCTGACCCATGCGTTTCGGTAATTATCTGACCCGGGTATTTCACTAATGGTGTGACCCACCTATGTGTCCGGTGGATTTGACATAAAATCATTCGCTTTGTGGCTCTAAAAGCCCCAGCGATATGTCAAAACCATTACGCATGCATCAGATCAGAAGAATTATTGAAATGCAACTTGAAGGCCGCAGTATCCGGTATACCACGCGGCTAAGCGGTCTGTCCCGCAACACTGTTCGCGAGTATCTACGCAGGATTAGCTTTTGCGGTACCGGCTTAAAGGAGTTGCTGGCTCTGGACGACGAGTCGCTAGCCGCTATTGTATACGTCCCGGCAGATGAAAAGGCGACTGCCGGGCGGTCCGTGGATGCCCGATATGACACCCTGCAGGATCTTTTACCGGGCTATCTTGTTGAGTTAGGCAAACGAGGTGTTACCCGCCAGTTGCTGTGGGAAGAATATCGCAACTGCAACGAAGACGGCTATGGTTACACGCAGTTCTGCGCCTATTTAAACCGGCATATGCGGCCGGCTGAGGCAGTGATGCACTTTACGCATCGCCCTGCTGAGTCCTCGCAAGTTGATTTTGCCGGAAAGAAGCTGGGTTACGTAGAAAAGTCCACTGGTCAATTTAAAGAGTGTGAGTCACTTGTTTGTGTACTCCCGTTTAGCAATTATATGTACGTGGAGTGCCTGGCTTCTGCAAGACAGGAAGACTTTATTAACGGGATGGTGCGGTTCAAAAGGTTCCTGGGTGGCGTAACAGCGTCTGTTAAAATGGATAACATGCGCACGGCCGTGTCCCGGGCCAGTCGCTATGAACCGCTGTTTGCAGAGGCGATGGAATACTTTGCTGCACATTATGGCACAACAGCTCTTACTGCCCGTGTCAGAAAGCCGCGTGACAAAGCCAGTGTCGAAAAAGCGGTTGATCTGGCCTATCAACGTGTTTATGCGCCGCTTCGCAACCAGATTTTTTTTAGTCTTGAGGATCTTAACGCAGCCATCCGTGTGCAGGTGGAACTGTTCAATAACCGGCCTTTTAAGAATAAGCCAGGGACCCGCCAACTTCTTTTTGAGCAGTACGAGAAGCCCTTGCTAAAGCCACTGCCCTGTGCTGATTTTTACGTCCGTCACACGACCGAGAGCAAGGTACAGCGCAACTATCATGTTATCGTTGGCGAAGACCGGCATCAGTATAGCGTTCCTTATACACTCATCGGAAAAAGGCTGAAAATTATTTATACCAGTGATATAGTAGAGATATATGACGGCCTGCGGCGCGTTGCCCTGCACAAACGCAGCTATCGCAAAAACGGATACAGCACCAATATCGAACACCGTCCGCCGAATCATCAGAAAATAATCGAACAGCGAAGTTGGGATGGGGACTATTTTTTGAAGCAGGCTTCCTTCTTAGGTCCTTCGGTACACGAGCTAATCGCCCGCCTGCTGCAGTCAACAGGTTTTTACGAGCAGACGTATAACAGTTGCCTGGGCATATTAAGACTGGAAAAGAAGTATGGCAAAGAGCGGCTGCAGGCAGCTTGCAGCCGCGCATTGGGAGCGGCCAAAGTAAACTATGGCATTGTAGAAAATATCCTGCGCAATAACCTGGATAAACAAGCGCCCGAAGAACTTCAGTTTATCCCAGATCACCATCAGATCCGCGGATCTGAAGCTTATCAATAATCAAACATAAAATACATGAACACATCAGCAACACTCGAGCAGCTCAAAGAGCTAAAGCTACAGGGAATGGCCAGAAGCTACGAAGCAGTGCTTCAACTACCCGTCAATCATCATCCGGAAGGCCATGCCCTGATCGGGCAACTGGCAGAAGCAGAGAGACAAAACCGAACGCAGTACAAAACACAGCTGTACCTGAAGCTGAGCAAGCTGCGGTATGCCGGCACCCTGGAAGAAATATCATACGGTGTTTCGCGCAACCTTTCTAAAGAGCAAATTGCTCAGCTTGCCGACTGCGCTTTTATTGACCGCTCAGAAAATGTACTTATCAGCGGTGCAACAGGTTCAGGAAAGAGCTTCCTGGCTTGTGCGCTTGGCAATCAGGCGTGTGTAATGGGATATAAAACCCTCTATCTGAATCTCAATCGGTTTACTGAAAAAATTACCATTGCGAAGTTG
>JAMHZE010000079.1:0-4191 GCA_035909535.1 Rickettsiales bacterium
GTGATAATGCGCGTTAACAGCCCGGGTGGCAGCGCAGTTGGCGGCGAACAGCTTTATGCAGCACTGAAGCGCCTGAACGAGAAGAAGCCGGTTGTTACGGTTATGGATTCGTTAGCTGCATCTGCGGCGTATATGATATCGCTGGGTACATCGCAGGTGTTTGCCCATCGTGGCACTATTACGGGCTCTATCGGCGTGGTGATGGAAATACCTAACATGAAGGAAACAGCCGATAAGCTGGGCGTAAAGTTCGACTATATCAAAACATCTCCGCTGAAGGGTTCCCCTACCCTGTTCGAGAACAGGAACGATGCGGCAATGGCCGTGCTGGATGACATGATGCGCGACTTCTACCAGTACTTTATCGAGATAGTTTCCAAAGAGCGCAAGATACCGATGGATACAGCCCGCAAGCTGGCTGACGGCAGGGTTTTCTCCGGCGCACGCGCGGTTGATAACAAGCTGGTTGATGCCCTTGGCGGTGAAATAGAAGCATTTGACTGGCTGGTAGCCAATAAAAGCGTAGATAAAGAGCTGAAAATAGAAGATGTGAAGCTTCACAAGCCTAAAAAGCCTTTTGAGGAATTTCTCGGTGCGTTTTTTGAAAATTCAGGCCTAAAAACACTCACCGATAAATTTTTTAATTTCAAAGGATTACTATTGTAAAAGAATGTTGTATCGGTTATTTATTGATATTATATTCTAAAAGAATTTTTAAAACGGAGTTGAAAATGACCAAATCTGAACTGGTAAAGATACTGAAAGAAAAACACCCAAGACTGCAACTGAAAGAAGTTGCTTCTCTGGTTGATGTGTTCTTTGACAGCCTTACCGAAAGCCTGAAGCGCAATGATCGTATCGAGATCCGCGGCTTCGGCACATTTTCTCTTCGCAAGCGTAAAGCACGTCAGGCTCGCAACCCTCGTACCGGTGAAAAAGTGAGCGTTGGCGATAGGTTTGCAGTTTACTTCCGCGCAGGCAAAAGCCTTAAAGAACGCGTGAATAAATAGTAAGCTTGCAGAGCATTGCTCTGCGCTGAACCAGCTAAATGCGCCTTATAAAAACCATAATATTCTATTCTCTGCTGGGCTACAGCGTGCTGTTCTGTGTTTACAATTTCCAGAGCACATCCCTTAAGATTCCTTTTATTGTTGAGCTGGGTAACGTTCCACAGTTTGTTGTTATTACCCTGTGCATTCTGGCCGGAGTGGTAATTGGCGGGCTGGCAACAGGTATGCGAGGTCATGCGAAGGTTAGCCGTACCAATCGCGAGAACAGACAGATGCGCAAGAAACTGGATGTTTATGAAACACAGAACAAGATACTGGTTACAAAAGAACAGGACGATTTAAGTCTGTAGTATATTGATATTACTTAATATTCCTACCACCCTCACCCTGCCATCCCTGAATATATTATACTGGCGCTGTAAAGCGTTTTATGCTATAAAGCCCGCAGAAATTCACCCGGGGGACACATGCAGGAACATACAGCACAACAGATAGATAAAGCATTTAATGCGCTGATAGAAATATACAGCGCGCAACCGCATGATGCAGTAATAGATAAAAATGAACTGGCAAAGAACACCGAGCTGGTAAAGTTTTTGAATGATGACGCCGCTGTAAAACTTACCATGTACATTATAAATAATGAGCGCGTAGAGCATTTTGACGTGGCAACAAGCGAGAATGCAAGGAAGCGCATTCTGGAGCTTTCCGGCAATGGCGGCGCAGAGCTTATCGAAGGCTACAGAATAACTATATATAACGGCCTTACCGACAATTTTAGCGACCTGAACAAACCTACAGATATTCTGCTGCGCGGCTCTAACGCGGGCGTTCTGAAGGATCTTCTGGCTGATGATGGCGCAAGAGGCTTTATGCAGGAACAGATGGAAACTTTCCAAAAACAACCAAAACACAGGCTTGGTTATGATGTTCAGGACCTTTTAACCCGCGTAATAGAATATCCGGCTGTAAGGCAGGCAGTAACCAATGATAAACTGCCCTTCAGTGTATTTGGAGAAGGCCCTAGCGACTTCCACAAAATAGCAGCAGCCTGTATTCCGACTAACGTTACGCAAACGCGTAAAGCAAAAGGCGGAAAAGAAGATCTGGGTACTGCACTGGGTGCATAGCGCTAATAGCTTTGACAAAAGAACGTTGCATGGCTGCACCATAGGTTAAGCTATTGAATATTTATACCCCACCACTACATGATATTGATTAAAGCGCGCAGAAAAACATATACACTGCGGCAAACGGAGAAATATCATGTCTGAACCGAACGGCTCTGCCAAACTTTCCATAACATTTGCTGACGGCACCGAAAAACACTGCGAGATGCCGGTTTACAAAGGCACAACTGGCCCAAGCGTTATTGATATTCGCAACCTGTATAAAAACACAGGCGTGTTCACACATGATCCGGGCTTTATGAGCACATCATCATGCGAATCTGGTATTACATATATTGATGGCGATGCAGGCGTACTGCGCTATCGCGGCTATGATATTCGTGAACTTTGCCAGCATTGCGATTACCTTGAAGTTGTTTACCTGCTGTTCTACGGCGACCTGCCAGACGAGAAACAGAAAGCAGATTTTGTCAAACGCATGACGAACCATACAATGGTGCATGAGCAGTTGAAGAACCTTTATACGGGCTTCCCTCGCCGCGCGCACCCTATGGCAATTCTTGTAGGCGCGGTTGCGTCGCTTTCAGCGTTCTACCATGATTCTCTGGATATTTCTGACCCTGAGCAGCGCGAAACGGCTTCTATACGCATGGTCTCTAAAATGCCGACGCTTACAGCAATGGCGCATAAATACTCAGTTGGTCAGCCGTTTGTTTACCCTGATAACAGCCTTGGCTTTGCAGAAAACTTTCTGCACATGATGTTTGCCGTACCTTGTGAGAAATACAAAGTTTCTCCGGTACTTTCTCGCGCGCTGGAAAAGATTCTGATACTTCACGCAGACCACGAGCAGAACGCATCTACATCTACGGTAAGGCTTGCAAGCAGCTCGCAGGCGAATCCGTTCGCTTGTATCGGCGCGGGTATATCATCACTTTGGGGCCCTGCCCACGGTGGTGCGAACGAAGAAGTGATAAACATGCTGAAAGAGATCGGCGATGTTAGCCGCATCCCTGAATTCATCAATAAAGCGAAAGATAAGAACTCCGGCTTCCGCCTGATGGGCTTTGGCCACCGCGTTTACAAGAACTACGACCCTCGCGCCGCAGTACTGAAAAGCTATTGCGACGAAGTGCTGGATGAAGTGGGCATTAAAAATTCTCCGCTGCTGAAAGTTGCAAAAGAACTTGAAAGGATAGCACTGCAGGACGAATATTTTGTAAGCCGCAAACTCTTCCCGAACGTAGACTTCTACTCCGGTATAATCTACGAGGCCATGGGCATACCTACACAGATATTTACCGGCTTATTTGCCATGGCCCGCACCGCAGGCTGGGTGGCACAATGGCAGGAAATGCTGATAGACCCAGACCATAAAATTGGCCGTCCGCGCCAGCTTTACACAGGTCAGGTTGCCCGCAGCGTTAAACCGATAAACAAAAGATAATTGTTTATCAGCTGGTTACCTGAGTTACTTTTATCCAAATTAAGGGGTGACCTTTCGCTCTTTTCAGGTTATAATGCCCCTGCAAAGTAACGGGGGTTATAATGACTGATTTTCCTAGACAGATAGATTACGAGGCACATAAAGTTGTGGTGATGATAGGCCATAACAGCGAAGGTGCTCACCTAAGCGTTTACTCACCAAAAAGTGAAAATGCACCCGCAAATGGATTTCATGTACGCAATGAAGGCGGCGAAAAATATACAAAGTTTATGGTATACGATATAATTCCTGACAAAAAAGCAGGATACCCGATAGATTTTAACTCCGGCAGAGAAGTTTCCGGCAAGGAAGTCATTAAAATGGTGATGGATAGAGTAAAGCCAGCAACCAGCCTGCTTATAGCAGATAAGAGCGTTCCGAGCGAACGCGCGCGCTGGCAGTATGGCAATGAAGCTAGCCTTGCACAGCAGAAAACCAACCTCAACGAAAAACTGACGCGTAAGTATAAAGATACCAGAGAATACAGCTTCCGTGATACAATTCTTGGGCGTGGAAAGTTTGACTATAAACCACAAGATCCTTTTAAAGGATATCAGGGCGATAC
>JAMHZE010000080.1:0-1141 GCA_035909535.1 Rickettsiales bacterium
CGATCACTAAGCTCATCACAGACGCTGGATATACAGTCGTTCAAATCAAGCGAGAAAAAGAATGAGGGTGCACAAGGGCATCCTGCCGACGCTCACCCTGTTCGGCTCTTTCAGCACGCTGATCTGTTGCGCGCTGCCTGCGCTTTTGGTTTCCCTGGGCGCGGGTGCGGCGGTCGCAGGGCTGGTCAGCGCAGTTCCTCAGCTCATATGGCTGTCCGAGCATAAGGTTGGGCTTTTTGCCTTCGCAGGCGTTATGTTGTTGATATCCTCATTCAGTTGTTATGTGAGCCGCGATGCTTCCTGTCCGATTGATCCTGAGGAAGCCAAGGCATGTTTGAAGTTGCGTCGGATCAGCCTTGGCATTTTCTACTTTTCGTTGCTGATCTATGCGGTCGGGTTCTTCTTCGCTTTTATCGCTAAATATCTTGTCTAGATAACGTTAGATTGCTTGAACTTTTCCTAGAAAGGTTCGCTATAAAAGTCTGCATAGCGAGTCTTTAATTAAAATTATTTTTGTAGTGAAAGTGCCTTCGGTTCGTTTGCTTATAGAGAAAAAGCGTCACATAGCACATAAGGGAAAATAGTCATGGAAAATGGTAAACAATGCATGCGCGAGGGAGGCCATAAAGGCCTGACGGGATATCTTCTGTCATGGAAAGGTGTTGTTTCGACATTGGCGCTGGCCGGTCTTAGTTATTATCTTTTAACCGTGCATCTAGAGCATCTTGCGATAGCGCTGCCCTACCTTTTCTTGCTGGCGTGTCCTCTGATGCACATTTTTATGCATGGAAGCCATCATCACGATGGAGACACCGTGCTACAGAAAGCGCGATCAAATGACAAGCAGGCGTAATTTAAGTTGAATTCGTCCTATATGTATATCATGTGCCTGAAAAGGCATTCCGACCAAGTTTTCAACAACAAAGGAGTCAGGCCATGACACAAGATCATCAAGAGAAAGCGCATAAAGAACAGGGCGGCTGTTGCGGCGGTAAAAAAGCTGAACAAAGCGTTCAGAAAGAAAACCAAGAAAGCGGCTGCTGCGATCCGAAAGACAAGAAGCTCCAGAAAGCAGAACCTGAAACGCATGGCGGCGGTTGCTGTGGTGGGAAGAAATAGGATGGAAACCGAGATAAGCCAA
>JAMHZE010000081.1:0-6877 GCA_035909535.1 Rickettsiales bacterium
GCCAGATAGCCCGCCCAGAAGCTTTCCTGCTTGCCGAAAAAAGGCGTATCGTTCTCATTATACAAACCCGGCAGTTCCAGCATTGCTATGGCCGAACTTACAAACCTGCCATCTTCACTTCTGTACAGGCGTTTTTTGGCGAACACATCTACAGAAAGCAGGCCTTCATTGCCATCTTCGCCCATGCCCGGAATGCCGTTCTCGCCCACTACATGCTGAAAGCTCGGAGAAAGCCCCGCGCTGAAACCTTCAACTACACCGTATTCGTAGTAAGGCTTATACTCCCATTTCATAAAATCAGGGGTATCTCTTTTTGTGCCGTTGCTTGTGCGAAACTCGCTGAACTGGCTGTAGGTAACGTTGTGTATAAGCGTATGGCTTCCTGCCTCAGGCGTCCATGCACCTGCTTGCGCACCAACCGGCAGCAGTAAAAGCAACCCCAGTGTAATAACCCTCAAAGGCATAATATTAGTGGAATGTTTTAGAAAGTTTATCGAGAGAAGAACCAACCGACTTGCGGAAGTTCTCATCGTTGTCGTTCTCTTCGATTATCTGAGAAGCCGCCGAAACGGTTATCTGAGATATGTTCTTGCGAAGTTCGTTCATCGCGTTCTCTTCGAAAGACTGTATCTTCTGCATCGCAAGCTTCTTGCGGGTTTCAATGTCTGCGCTCATTTTCTCGCGGGCATTCTTCATCATCACTTCAGCATCTTCTTTCGCACGTGCAACCATCAGGCGGCCGTCTATCTCGCTCTGTTCCAGCTTACGTTTTGCATCAGCCAGAAGTTCTTCTGCTTCAGCACGCAGCTTTGCAGCTTCTTCCAGATCAGCTTTGATTTTATTGATGCGGCCGTCAAGCATGCCAACAATACCCTTCTTCATCGGGCGGAATGCTATCATCATGAATACCAGCGTAGCTAATGCAACTATGAATTTTTCGTCTATGAAGCCCATTTAAGCGACCTTTTTCTTTACTATCTTATCAACAGAGGCTTTGTCTGCCTTCATTCCCGCAACTTTCGTAACAATTTCCTCAACATAAGCGGAAACGTTAGAAGAAAGTTCGTTCATGGCCTTATCTTTAGCCATGTTAATCTCTTTTTCAGAAGCCTCAATATGTTTTTTCAGTTCATTGTCGGTTTCTGCCAAGCCTTTGTCGTATATAGCATTTGCCTCTTTATTGGCTTGCTGGGTAATAGCAAATGCCTGCCCTTTTGTATCATTGGCCGAGCTGCTATGCTGCGCTGCCGCCTTAACGGCATCGTCTTTCATGCGCTCTGCATCGCTGATATTAGTGGCAATAGTATTATTACGGGTCTCTATAACGCCGCCAAGTTTAGGCGTTACCATGCGTGCCATGAAAAAGTATATCACGCCAAAGCACACAAAAAGCCAGAAGATCTGGCTTGCAAAAGTATCTATCTGATCTATCTGCGGCACTTTATGAACCCTTTAGTATTAGTTATTGCTCAATCAATAGCATCTTCCGGAACTATCAGGAAGCCTAAAAAGGCCGCCTGATAAATTCACAGAAAAAGTATTAAACGAACAGGATAAGCATTGCGATAAGGAACGCGAATAGACCAAGTACCTCTGCGAATGCTGCACCAACGAAAGTAAGACCTTTCATTTTGCTTTCAGCTGAAGGGTTGCGTGCAACACCTTGCAGGTATGAAGAGAACACCATGCCCACACCGATACCAGGACCAATAAGGCCTATCGCTGCTAAACCTGCGCCAACGTATTTTAAAACTTCCATTTCCATCGTACTTTCCTTGTTATTGTTGTTAAAATGGTTAAAAAATCCTGTTCCCTATAACTTACTGCAATTCAATATGCAACGGCTAAATGTACTAAACCATTACGGGTTTAGTGCATGTTAACGGCGTCGTTTAGATAAATGCACACAAGTATTGAGAACACGAAAGCCTGTACAAAGCAAACCAGCAGTTCTAGCGCTACAAGGCCAACTGCCATTGTAAGCGGCAGAATGCCGAAGCTGTAACCAAGCGGGCCTATCAGGCCAGCGCCGAAAATTGCCATACCTATCACAAAGCCTGCGAAAATTTTCATTATCACGTGTCCTGCTGTCATTGCCACTGCAAGCCTTATTGCAAGGCTGAACGGGCGGATAAGGTAAGAAAGCAGCTCGATAGGAGCTATCACGAATATCATTGCCTTAGGCACACCGTGCGGAATGAACAGGTGTAAAAAGTGAAGGCCGTGTTTGTAGAAGCCGATTATGTTAACCACAATGAAGCAGAACATGGAAAGCGCCAGAGTAACCGCAATATGGCTTGTTACAGTGAATGAATATGGCAGCATACCTGCAAGGTTAAGGCCAAGAATAAGCACGAACAAGCTGAATATGAACGGCAGGTATTTCATGCCTTCTTTGCTGCCGATGCTATCTTTTACGGTACCGGCCATAAATTCGTACAGTCCTTCTACCATCGCCTGAAATCTGCCCGGAACAAGGGTTGCCTTACGCATACCGAAAGTGAAGAACAGCATGATGGCAAAGCACGTTCCGATAAGGAAAACGGTTGAGTTGGTTATACCAAGGTTCAGACCCGCAACGTAGATATCCTGAACGGGCGTTATCTTGAACTGGTCTAGAGGTGAATGTCCTGCGGCCATGTTACTGACAAATTAGGGTTAATCATTATTATCCGGGGCAGTTTCCCCAGCCTGTTTTTCGAAGGCTTTATATATACTATATATAGAACCTGCAAGCCCTAATATTATCATTATTATAAGAAAAAGCGGACGGCTGTTAAAAGCGTCATCAAGAAGCCACCCCGTAATAACCCCGAACAGCATTCCGCCCACAATTTCGGCAAAGGCGCGTTCGCCCATCGCCTTATCGCCTTTCATCATGGCTTTGGGCTGCTCCACCTCAGCGCCTTTCAGCCGCTTCAGCCTATGCTCTATGTCCTTGGCTTTTTTATCTACATGCTCTTTCAATGAAAGAACCTATTGTTTGGCTTCTGCCTGGGTTTTACCGGCTTCCAGAAGACCATTTATATGTTTAGAAAAGCCTTCAAAAGCGCGGGAATCAGTGAACCTTTTGCCATTGATGAATATAGCAGGGGTAGCTGTTACCATCAGGCTGTCATAGGCCTCTTTCATGCTGGCAAGAATAGCATCTTGCTTATCTTTGTTGCTGTAGCATGTTTCAAAGGCATCTTTGTCCATGCCAGATATAGCAGCAATGGTCTTCAGCTTATCTTTAAGGTCAGCTTCAGATTTAGAGAACGCCCATTGCGACTGAGATTCGAACATAGCGCCGATATAGGCCAGCTTCTGGTCTTCCGGCAGGCAGTCTTTCACCAGTGCAGCTTTAAGAGCAGGTGCATTAAGCGGGTAATCGCGGTATTTAAAGAACACTTTGCCTGTATCTATATATTCTTTTTTAAGTTTGTAGAAAACCTCTTGGTGAAACTGCTTACAGTGCACGCAGCCCAGAGATGCATATTCCACAATGGTCACAGGCGCGTTAGGGTCACCCAGCGTAACATCTGTCGGTAGTTTGCTGCTAAGCAGATCCGGCTTGAATTTATCGGAGCCTTCAAAGTCGGAAACCTGTTTAAGGTAGGCATCATAGGCCTTCACCTGCTCTGCCGGATCATGTTTATGATCGTGCGCTTCCTGCGCGTTGGCGTTGATTGCGATGAACGGAAGTGCAAGTGCTAGTATTATGGCTTTCATTTTATCTCCTGGTTTTAGTGAGGGCATTATACAAATCTTCACGAAAGTTTACAATAGCGCAAAAACCAGCTTTACCCTCATACACAGGTTATACGAAGCAGCCTGCCCTATTCCCTCATTATTTTTATACCCTCGCAGCCATCATAGCCTAAAAACACGGCAAGCTGCTCTTTCATAATGCCTGTAGAATGCGTCATCTCCAGCATATCTATGGGTTTTACGGCCACATAAAGCAGAAAGCGATTATTGGCCTTATCGGTCATCACCAGTTTTTTGAACCTTATTTTTCCTGCAAGGCTCTTATCGAATATCTTGCCCCAGTTGAGTATCATATCGGCCTGCAGCTTAGAATGCTGCTCAATAACGGGGCGCACGGTGGCAGCCACAATATCTGCGATACTGTTCTCGAAATTGCGTTTTTTACCTTTTACCCATTCTTCGCGCTTTGCCATATGGCGTTACCATACAGCAGGGCGAACACGCGCGCAAGAGAACTAGCGGCATGCAGTACGAACAGATTCTGCGGCCTTGCACAACGCAGTGTTAAAAGCTGCCTCAAGCGCATTAGTACCCATTTCGTGCATGGCCAGCGCTGCCGTTTCACTTACCTTCATGCTAAGCGCAAACCTGCCATGGCTATCACCCATTCTTACAACAGGCTTAACGTGAGAACTATATGTATCCACAAACTTAGAAGGTATGGCCGTATCGGTGCGGTCCATCACGGCCTTTGCAAATTCGGCCGTAAAGCTCTCAGCGCCTGCGCGCGATACAAACTCCCTCACCGGAAGCGTATAGCTGCCATCGCTGTTATCTTTTATCGCATCAACAGAAATACCTCTCTGCTCGTAGCCGGAAGCCAGAACTTCTTTCAGCTTTTCCAGCGTAGTAAGTTTTTTCGGCGCTTCTTTAGCAGCCTTTGTCCAGCCTTCCTTAGATGGCTCTGCCGCACCTTTCATAACTACCTCACTATACATGGCAGTAAATACGTTAGGATTTTTCTCAAACCTGCTAATTACGGTATCTGTAAGTGCAGCACTCATATTTATAGAAATAAGAGTTTCTCCTGCTTTATAAGAAGCATCATAAACAGAAAGATGGTCATCTTGCTTCTCAAGCGGCAAACCGGAATACTTATATATATCTTTAGCCAGTTGCTCCAACGCAGGCAAATCTTTTTTATCCGCCGATACACTGAAATGGACTGCATAACGCTCTTCACCACTGGCAGGCCCCATGCGGTTGATGAATGTTCCATCATTTACATCTCTGCTGCTATCCAGCGCGCTTTGAATGCCTTCAAAAGCCCCGATAAGTTTTTCTACTTTTTCTTTTGGTGTAAGATTTTCTGTTGTCATTAGCGCCCCCTATGAATTGCTGGCGCAATGTAACACAAAAGGCGGCTGTATTCAACCCGCAACGAGATATTTCTTTATCGGCGCATAGCTGCGGCGATGATACTTACAAATACCATATTTTTCAATAGCTTCTATATGCACTGCGGTTCCATATCCGGCATTACTCCCCCATCCGTAATGCGGAAACTCCTCATGCAACGCTTCCATTATGCGGTCACGGGTCACTTTTGCCAGTATGCTTGCAGCGGCGATAGAACAACTTAGTGAGTCGCCTTTTATAACCGGTATCACTTCCATATTAAGCGCGTTAAATTTCTGGTTGCCATCTACCAGCACCACCTTTGGGTGGCTTTTAAGCTGACTTACGGCATTGCTCATTGCCAGCTTGGTAGCCTGCAATATGTTCATCTCATCTATAATGCTTTCATCAACCACGCCAATGCCAAAATCCGCGCAGTTTATTATCTCGCCGAAAAGCTTTTCGCGCTTGGCCTTTGTCAGTTTTTTAGAATCATTCAGGCCAGCTGGACAAAATTCCGGATTCAGCACTACGGCAGCAGCCACTACAGGCCCGGCCCACGGCCCTCTGCCCGCCTCATCCACTCCGGCTATCAAACCTTGATATTTTTGCTCTAAGCTAAAATCAGGCATCTTTCCCAGTTGCTAATATTGCGATATATCCGGCAGTTGCGGCATACCCTGACCTTGCGGTTTGTTTAGCTGCTCATCCATTGTCTTCAGCCTCTCTTCTTCACGGTCAGAAACGCTTTTCAGAATGTTTTGTAAAGCTGCGCTTGGGCCGGTATCACGCTGTCTTGCCTGTAGCAGGTCCTGCCTTCTTCTGGTAGCAAGCTGCTTAGAGCGGTCAAACCACTTGTTGGCCTCCTGCCTGTCTTGCGCCATACCCAGGCCGTAAAAGTTCATATAGCCCATCATATAGGCTGCTGTTACGCCGCCAAGGTCAGATGCTTTTTTGAACAACTCTATTGCCTTAGGATAATCTTTCCTGATCTCTGCCGGACCCTTCATGTAAATAAAGCCAAGCCTTTCCATGGCGTATACGCTTTCATAGTTCTTTATCGCTGTTTCATACGCAACAATTGCGCTGGTGTGGCTTTGTTTTACACCCTGCCCAGACTGGAACATATCTCCAATGGCTTCAAGCGCGAACTTATTACCATTGCTCCATGAAAGGTTGAACAGCCTGAATTTCAGAGCAGGATCAGCCTCTGTCAGGGCCAGCTCGAAATATATATCGCTCAGCATCTGTTTAGAGTACTCCTTTACCTTACCTTCAGGAGCTTCTGTCTGTATCTTGCGCAGCCAGTATATAGCGCGTTTCAGGTCTGGGTCTGTACCTTTGCCGTATTGATAAGCAAGGTACATCTTTACATAGGCATTAAGTATGCCGCGAAGAGCTGCCTTTCTGTAATTCTCAAATGCCTTCTCGAAAGATCTCTCCACCGGAAAGCCATCTTCATGCATTATACCAAGTGCATAAAATGCTTTTGGGTTGTTACGTTTTACAGCTTCTCTTATATATTTTTCAGCCTCATTCTGGTTACGCTCAAAGCCCGTAAATTCCTGCCCAAGAGAGAATATTTTAGCCAGCTCCAGCATAGCGTCACTATTGCCAAGCCTAGCAGCATTTTTCAGCCATTCTACGGCCTGCACCATGTCGTCATCAACGTTCTTACCGTCAACATACATCATGCCAATGATATACATCGCCTCAACATCTTTGTTCTGTAGTGCCTCTATCTTTTTAGCCTCTATATCGGCGGCCGGAAACGGAACATATTTATGTT
>JAMHZE010000082.1:0-17472 GCA_035909535.1 Rickettsiales bacterium
CGATAACAGAGGGCAAAAGGCCAACTTCAATAAGCAGTGCTACACCTCCGCCGCCAATGAATACGCCAGGCTATACGTCTGCGAATGATAATTCTCCACGCAATATTCAAAACCCTGCCGAGGTTGATGCTAAATCAACTCAACCGGTTCAGCCGAAAGATGCATTAAGTACAGCGAAGCCTTTGCAGGTAGAGCCTGTAATCCAACCTCAAGGTCAGCCTACTACAGGTGAAAGTCAGCCGGCCACCAATACACCAATCACAAACCATACGTATAACGAGAGCAGCTACACAGAAGCCTTAACCAAGGGCGATAAATCCATAACATCTCATATCTGCGATGGTCAGCACTGTGGTGATTGCGATGGTTGCAGTAAAGGTAACTCAGTCAAGAAGATGGCAGAAACCAGCCAGAATCTTAATGATGCATACAAAACAGAAAAACCTGTTTCACTGGATAATCCATCATTGGGTCAGCCTCAGCAGCAAAAACTATCTGGCTTTTTTGAGAACTCTCCGAAAACTGTAAGTACACCAATCACAAACCATACGTATAACGAGAGCAGCTATACAGAAGCCTTAACCAAGGGTGATAAATCCATAACGTCTCATATCTGCGATGGTCAGCACTGCGGTGATTGCGATGGTTGCAGCAAAGGTAACTCAGTCAAAAAAATGGCCGAAACCAGCCGAAACCTGAGTGATGCGTATAAGGCGGACAAACCTGTAAAGCTAGGCGGTATAGAACATCTGGCCCCATCTCTTGAAAGCGCTGGCAAACCTTCCTTACAAAGCTTCCTGCCGGATTCGGGAATTAGAGTGGAGGGAATAAAGCCTGCAATTAAAGGCCCTGGCCATGTTGTAGATGCCATCAAATTTAAAGATAGCATCTCACACGAAGTGGAAAGGCTCGCAGTTTAACAAATTAACCAACAAAAGGGGAAACCATGAAAAATAAATTTCAACCGCTACGTATCACAATGCTGAAAATGGATGATGCCAAAGCTGCGGCAATGTCTGCCTATATCGCAGAATGCCACAAAAAATTCCAGCACATGAAGGCCATGATAGAGCTGGAAAAAGAATGTCTGGCAAGCATGAAGCTGGCAGATTTCAACATTTCTGAAGCTGTCGCAGCGCAGCACAAAAATGTTCTTTTAACAAAACAAGCTGCATAATTAAGGGGGAAGCATGGAAGCTAATAACAAATACAATGCTCTGGAAGCTCATAACGTAGGCACATTAGGCAAAGTAATGTTCAAGGTGTCGGCATTACATTCCGGCAGCACAACAGCAAATGATTTTGTTAATAACATTGCTAATATTATAGAGACCGCAAGAAAGGAATATATAGCACAGCCGGCTAACCAGGGCAAATTGCCTTATGATATAAACGATACGCGCAACGTGCTTTCTGAAATAACCGGTATAATAGTTAACCACGTGGCTGAAAACGGTTCTCTCAGGCACTATCCTTCCGAACAGATTGCGGCAGCGGTGGCAAACTCGGCTATGCGCTATTACTACGAGCAGAATCTTGGAAATTCAAAAGAAATTCCGATAGATATGAACGCACCTCATCCTTATGTAAATCCGCCTGCTGGTGTAAATCCACCTGTTTCAGCAGCAAGGGCAGATGAGCTACGCGCTAATATAGGCTCACCATATCTGCCTGATCTGGTAAAATCATGGTCGGCGGAAGATTATACTCAAATGGGAAGGTATACGCTTAACGGCCAGGATAATCCCCGTTCATATTTTATATTCACCCCTAAAGGTGAGGCAGACCCTCTAAGGAAAGTTCTTGGCACAATTGTTTATGAACTTTCTCATAACACGGGTGATATCACCGTTCGCGCGGGAGAACTGACCAGTGCGCTTATGGTATCCACGCCAAATAAAGTTGCTGGCCTGCAAATAACGCAGGTTGCCGGCGCGCAAAGCGCCAGAGATGGTGATGACGGCCACGCGATCAAATCTGTTGAACCTCTTAGCGGCCTTAACGCAATGCAGCATATCGCAGGTCCACAGAACAGGGCAATATTTGATGCCCTGCAATGGATGCGTGTATTCAACACAAACCACAGCCAGGCTGGCGGAGATTGTAAATCATGCGCTATCACAAGCGGTTGTCCTTCAAGCACTGTATCTGCACCGGTGGTAGAAAGGGAAAGCGGTCAACAGCAACAACAAATAGGAGCATAATATGTACGGATATATCTCGCCTCGTGCCAATAAGACGGAGGCAGCAGAAACCAGTAACCCGAATAACGCAGCAATGCTGGTAAATGCACTGCCGCAGGCGCCTATAAAGCAGGTTGTACAGCCTCAACCAAAGCCGCAATCTAAATGCGGTTCAGGTGGTTGTGGTTCAGGTAAATGTAAAAGTTAATGGAGAGTAAAATGTCATTCGCAGCTTCAGTAAAAGAAAGACCAGGCGGTATGAAGATCTTCGCCAGCAGTTTCAGCAAGGCGTCACAGAGCCTTGCGGTATATATGCTTATCACCGGTAATAATGAAGGCCGACCTGCATGGTATTATGTTTCGGTAGAAAGGCTGAAATATCCGCTGCTTAAAAAGCGCTGCGAGGAGCAAAGCTTAGACATAGACCTAAATGAATATGGCCAGATACTCTACAGTGGCTGGGGCTCAGAGCCTTCGCCATATATAAAGGCCGAGATGCAGAAAAAATATAATTTCAGTTAACAATTTAATATAAACAATAACAAAAAGGTAAGTAAAATGACACTTCTGGTAGGCAAACACGCCCCTAATTTTAACTCATTCGCCATCATGCCGGATGGTAGCTTCAAGTCCGATTTTAACCTAGATAATTACCGCGATGGCAGGGCAATGGTGGTGTTCTTCTACCAGTTAGATTACTCCCAGATATGCACAACAGAACTCATTGCCATCAACAACCGCCTGAAGGAATTTGAGGCGCGTAATGTTGCCGTGGTCGCGGTCAGTACAGATTCGCAGCTTTCGCATATCATGTACCGTAACCACTCCCCGCAGGAAGGCGGTATCGGCAATATCGGTTTCCCGCTTGTGCCGGATATGAACCGTACAGCAGGCCGTGCCTATGATATTCTGATACATGATGCCTTTGCTCTGCGCGGTACTTTTATCCTCGATGAAATGGGCGTTGTGCGCTACCAGCAGGTGAATGACCTTCCGGTAGGTAGGAACATAGATGAGATACTCCGCTTCATAGATGCCTTCCAGCACCATGTAGAAACAGGTTATCTCTGCCCGGCAAATTGGAAGAAAGGTGATGCCGCCATAGCTCCCGAAGATAATTTCGCGAAAGAATACCTGAAAGAGAATTCCGGTAAACTTGCGGCTGGCTAGCCTTTACTATAGCTGCTTTTATAAGGTGACACAGGCTTCAGAATAAGATATCAGTTGGCAAAAACAGGTATTTTATGAAACTGATTATTGCCCTACTTGCCGTTACCTTGTTAGCTTCCTGCGCGCCGCGTTTTGATAAACAGGTAAATTATATCTCGCGTGTATTTGTCGGGGAACTCGGTAGTAAAAGCGGAAAAGCATTTAATGAATACACAAAAGAAAGAATCAATATCTGCTTCAAAGGCAGCCGTGGTGATGTTGAATGTTTTGAGAATATACAATCAGGGCAGATGCTAAACCTGAAAACTAACAGCAAATCGCTCAGTCTTCATTCAATCGATCTTATACAGAACGGGCAGGAGTATAAGTATGCTTTCAAAAAGCAAAGTAAAACAACCAGCGTAGAGTTAGCTGAGTATGAAGAGGCCGTTTATCTTGGCCGAATTCTGGTGAATGTAACTCATGATAAAGATACTGCTCAGCCAGAAATAAATCTGTTCTCAACCTGCGGCGCCATAAAAAAAGATATGGATGCCTTAGTGAAACTGAAGGCATTCGGAGATGCAAATAAAGTTAAGCCAAAATGCCTTGCGCTTGGTGCTACAGCAGGTAAGGGCAAAAATGCTGTAACCTTAATGATAGTAATGCCGCCAAGGTAGCATCGTTATATATTAACCACAAAACCCAGCAAATCTGCCAAAACTTCGCTGACGCTTTTTCATATATACTGTGTTACAATACATAACGCGGTATATATAGGTAAATATGGGTATACAAACAATAGGTTACGCTTTCAGTGTCAGTTCGGGGCAAAAGGCATCGCATGCCACTCCCGGCATTATCGAGCAGGTACTTTTTCCGTTCATCGGTGGCCGTTTTGGCGTAAATAAAAACTTCGTGAATGTTAAAGCGCGCAATGAGGAATCACCGGAGCAGAACCGTATACAGAATTATGCGAGCGTAAAAGAGTCTCTGGAGAATCTCTGCGAGGCGCAATGCCGCGCAATGTGGAACGGCGATAAACCCCTCACAATAGGCGGAGACCACTCTCAGGGCTTTGCCACCGTAAAATCATCGCTATTCACCGAGGTACTTAAGGCTGTGAAAGATGGTCGCATAAAATGCACGGATGGAGCCGGTAAAAATGAACTTCTTTCCCTTGCAGATAATAACCGCTTTCTTGATGCAGCAGCCAAGCTTGAAAAACTTACATCAGTTCGTCCTGCGGCAATTCGTGTATCAGATATCAAAAAAATCACAGAGAGTGTCGAGGTTGTATGGGTAGATAGCCACGGCGATTTTAACCATCCCGGTATATCGCCCAGCGGCAACTTCCACGGCATGTCGCTCGCGGCTGCCTGCGGGGTAGAGGCCGGGGGTATAGAAAAAATGCTATGCAGTTTCATTCACGCTCAACCCAGAAACGTCCATGTCGTCTGCGCGCGAGATCTCGATGAAAAAGAGATTTCGATGATGAGTGGGCTAAAAGTAGATTTTGCTCAATTTGAAATGACTGGTGCAAAAAACATCCGCAATGCTACGCAGCCGGTCACTATTGAACTTCCAAGCCTTAAGCAGGTCATCACAAAGCTGGTTGATAAGGCTGTGGCCAAAGGCAGGAAAATAATATTCTCGCTGGATGTAGACCATATAGATGGCGTTGCCGTGCCGGATACAGGCACAGCGCAGGGTCTGCCGAGAGGCCACTCCAACTTCAGGCCAAACCTGAATGACGAATCTCCGCGTGGCCCTTCCGCTGCAGATTCCTATGAGGCATTTTCTGCTATCGCAAAAAATCCTAACGTTATCGCCATAGATATCTCAGAGGCCGCTGCTGTGCATCATGGTGCAGATGGTATAAAGGCCGGCACCCGTACCATAGAAACAGCCATGAAGCTTACCGTTTCCGTTATCGGTGGCAGCCAGCTTATCAACAGGCTCGGCACGGTGATGAAAAAGTATGAAAGTGAAATGACCCATCAGCTGCGCGAGCTTGTACGTACAGCCGTGACAGAGGTCAATTCATGGCGCCGTTGAATATAGGGTCAAACAGATAGGCAAATAAAAAGGGGCGCAGATAGCGC
Organism: Rickettsiales bacterium; assembly: GCA_035909535.1. Taxonomy (GTDB): domain Bacteria; phylum Pseudomonadota; class Alphaproteobacteria; order Rickettsiales; family UBA8987; genus JAMHZE01. Next base: position 5,438 of record JAMHZE010000082.1, read on the forward strand.
CCCTTTCTTTCTTATTGCAGCTTGCCGGAACGGAAATCCGCAAAAGCCTGATAGATCTCGTCTTCCGTGTTCATAACAAATGGGCCGGAACCAACAACAGGTTCATCAATAGGCTCACCCGCCATGAACAGAAGCTTCGCATCTTTCGCGGCCTTCAGTACAACGCTTCCGCTGCTCTGCTCAAACACGGCCAGCTCTGCGTGTTCCAGCTGTTCGCCTTCAACGCTTACTTCGCCATCCAGCACCAGCAGCGATGCGTTAAAGCCATCAGCCACAGGTATGGTAAGTTCAGCGCCTGCGTTCATACGAATATCGTATAAATGTACAGGCGTAAACGTCATCGCCGCACCTTTAGCATCACCAAAACTGCCAGATATAACACGAACCTTGCTGCCATCTGCTTCCACTACAGGAATATTGTTGTTCAATATCTCCTGATAGCGCGGTGCAGACATCTTATCCTTCGCAGGCAGGTTCACCCAAAGCTGCACCATTTCAAGGCGTCCACCTTTGCGGGTAAATTCCTCGCTGTGCATTTCTTCGTGCAATATGCCTCTTGCCGCGGTCATCCACTGTACATCGCCAGGGCCAATCTTGCCGGCATTGCCTGCGGTGTCCTTGTGTTCTACTTCACCGTCATAAACAATGGTCACGGTCTCAAAGCCGCGGTGAGGGTGCTGCTCTACACCCCTTGGCTTGTTGGAAGGCTCAAAATCAGCAGGGCCGGCATAATCCAGCAGCAGAAAAGGGCTTATGTTACGGTCACGACCGTAAGAGAACAGGCTGGTAACAGGAAAGCCATCGCCCACCCAGTGCCTGCCGTTATCGCGTTTGATCTTTTCTATTCTGCGGTTCATATTTACCTCCTGCTATTTTTCAATAGCTTTAGTTTAGCTTACATGGTAATTATAGGTAGTATGTACTATTTAGCAAGTACGTACATTTAGGATACCATAAACAAAATCATATATCATATATGGGTAAAAACACTAAAAACAAGCCATTCTGCCCGGTAGAGGTCACTTTAAACGTTGTTTCCGGTAAATGGAAGATAGTTATAATCCACTATCTTATCAACGGGCCAAAGCGCTTCAATGAACTGCAAAAACTGCTCGGTGGCATCAGCCACCGCACGCTTATACAGCAATTGCGGGAGATGGAGGAATGCGGCCTTATATCCCGCAAAGACTACAAAACCATTCCGCCAAAGGTAGACTATCGCCTTACAAAACTTGGCAATTCGCTTTCACCTGTACTTTCTGCAATGCATGAATGGGGGCGGCAGCACCCTAAAGCGGGCGAGTAGAACGCCTGCCTATATACGGAACACGTAACCTTTTCCGCGGCTGGTCTGAATGAACATCGGCTCTTTCGGGTCGGTTTCTATCTTTTTGCGCAGCCTGGTTATCTGCACGTCTATAGATCTTTCGGAAATACCGTTGAACATGCGCGAAACTTCTGCCCTATCTACCGGCACATTTATATTACGGCAAAAAAGCGACATCAGCTCAACCTCGGTAGAACTAAGCCCGATGCGCTCACCGGCCTTCATCAGTACATAGTTATCAAGGTTAAATTCCATATCGCCAAAGCGCACAATATTATCTTTCTTTGTTGGAGCTGTTCTGCTGCGTTCCATAAGCTTCAGCGCACGTAAGTATAATTCTTTCGGCTCAAAAGGTTTTGATAGATAATCATCCGCGCCGCTTTCTAGGCCTGCTATCCTGTCTTCCACATCACCCCTTGCGGTAAGCATAAGTACCGGAACATCATTGCGCTGCTGTTTCAGTTTTCTGGTGAATTCAAGGCCGGTCTCGCCCGGCATCATCACATCCACAATAATCAGGTCAAAGTCCTTTTTATCGGCCAGCAGCCCGTGGGCTTTCTCTGCAGATTCCGCGGCCTGCACCGAAAATCCCTGATTCTTCAGGTATTCCTGCAGCAGTTCGCGCAGCTTGCGGTCATCGTCTATTATCAGTATATGGTTCATATTTATTGCATTTTTCTGCTAAATGCTTATACCACGGTTATCACAAATTCGGTAAAAATATGAGCAAAAACTTAACATCTGTAGATCACGGACAGCCTTTTGATAACCGTAGCGGCAAAATATGGTTCGATGGCAAGCTTGTAGAATGGAACGATTCAAAGCTGCACGTGCTTAACCACGGCCTGCATTATGCTTCAGCAGTGTTTGAAGGCATACGCATGTATAACGGCAAAATATTCAAACTGCAGGAGCACAACGAGCGCCTGATAAAATCTGCCGAATATATCGGAATGAAAATACCTTTCACGGTAGAGCAGCTTAACAAGGCCTGCATAGAAGCCTGTGAAGCTCAAGGCATAACAGAGGGATACCTTCGCCCGATAGCTTGGCGCGGATCCGAGCAGCTTGCGGTACTTGCAAACAAAACCACGGTTCACGTAGCTGTTGCTGCATGGGGCTGGCCTGCTTATTTCGGTACGGAAGCTCTGGAGAAAGGCCTGAAGCTTTCCTTCTCAGACTGGAAGCGCCCGTCACCAGAAACCGCTCCTACATCATCTAAGGCTGCCGGCCTGTACATGATATGCACGCTTACCAAAAACAAAGCTGTGGCAGAAGGCTATGATGATGCCATAATGCTTGATTACCGCGGCTACGTGGCAGAAGCCACTGGCGCAAACTTCTTCATGGTAGTAGATGGAGAGATCCACACGCCAATAGCAGATTGCTTCCTCAACGGTATCACCCGCTTAACGGTAATAGATCTTGCGCGTAAGCTTGGCTACAACGTAATAGAGCGTCATTTTGGCCCTGAAGAACTCAGCAAAGGGCAGGAGGCCTTCCTTACAGGCACTGCGGCAGAAGTAACCCCTATAGGTTCTATCTCCGGTAAATACGGTGATTTCAAATATACTGTAGGCCCTGTTACAAAGCGCCTGATGAGCGAGTACTCTAAACTCGTCCGTGCTTAAAATAATCCCCTGAAAAGAGAAGCGCGCCACAGGGAGGGGACCTATGACGCGCCTGTTCGTTGCAGAACTTTTTAGAAAAAGCCGTTATTCAGCTTTTACTGCATCTTTTTTAGCCTTGTGTTCTTCCCACTTGGCTTTTCTTTCAGCTTTAGCGGCTGCTTTTTCCTCGTCAGAAAGTTTGCCGTCGCCATCTTTATCGAATTTCTTTATGAATTCGGCTTTCTTGGCTTCATACTTGGCTTTTACTTCTTCACGGGTTACTTTGCCGTCATTGTTAGCGTCCATTTTCTTGAACTTCTCGTTATGAGCAGCATCAGCTTCTTCTTTAGTTATAACGCCATCATTATTGGCATCGAACTTCTTGAAGAAGTCTTTTTTACCGTGGTGGCCGTGTGGTCCGCCATGTTCTGCAAATGCAGCGCCTGCTGCTGATACGCTCAAAGCAAGTATGGAAAGTGCTAGAAATTTCTTCATTATGATTACCTTATTTACGTTATTAAAAGTTATATCATTTGTACGGTACCCAACTTAAAACCCTGCACATAAATTTTCCATTATGAATAGAAAATCTTAAAAATGCACACTAACCAATGGGTTGAGCGGGCAATAAAATTTCTTTAATTTGCTTTCTTGAACTCTATCTCTCCATCCTTAACATCAGCCAGAAGTTTTTCGCCGTCTTTAACCTTGCCTTCCAGTATCTGGGTGGCCAGGCTATTCTGCACAATATTCTGTATCACGCGTTTAAGCGGTCTTGCGCCGTAAACAGGGTCATATCCCTTATCGGCCAGAAAGCTCCGCGCCGAATCAGAAAGCTGCACAGAAATATTCCTTGCTGCCAGCCTCTTTTTTAAGTCGGCAAGCTGAATATCCACAATGCTTGCCATGTTCTCTTTTTTCAGCCTGTTAAACAGTAATATCTCATCAATCCTGTTCAAAAACTCAGGGCGGAATGCCTTACGCACAGCATCCATAACATTGTCGCGTGCTACTTCCACGCTGTCTTTATCTTTCAGCGCAGCAATATATTCACTGCCCAGGTTAGAAGTTAATATTATAATAGTATTGGTAAAATCTACCGTGCGGCCCTGGCTGTCGGTCAGCCTGCCGTCATCAAGCACCTGCAATAATATATTGAACACATCCGGATGCGCCTTCTCAACCTCATCGAACAATATCACGCGATACGGCCTGCGGCGAACGGCCTCGGTCAGCGTGCCGCCTTCCTCATAGCCCACATAGCCCGGAGGCGCGCCAATAAGCCTCGCAACGGAATGCTTCTCCATATATTCGCTCATATCAATGCGTATCATCGCATCTTCATTGTCGAACATAAATTGAGAGAGAGTCTTGGTAAGCTCTGTCTTGCCAACACCAGTCGGGCCCAAAAATAAAAAGCTCGCCAGCGGCCTGCGCTCGTCATGCAGTCCGGCCTTTGCCCTGCGTAGCGCCTGTGCTACGGCGGTCACGGCCTCATCCTGCCCAACAACGCGCTGATGCAGCTTTTCTTCCATTTTCAGTATCTTGTGTTTCTCAGCTTCCATCAGCTTATCGGTCGGAATTCCCGTCCACTTTGCAACTACAGCAGCGATATCGTCCTCATCAACTGCCTCGCTGATAAATTCCATATCCTTGTTCGTTTCCAGCTCTTCCAGCCTCTTCTTCAGGCTTGGTATCACGCCGTAGGTAAGCTCGCCAGCCTTCGCCAGATTCCCTTCGCGCTGCGCTATCTGTAGATCTGTATTTGCCTGCTCAAGGTTTGTTTTTACGGTTTTTACTTCCGTCAGCTTGGCCTTTTCTTTCTCCCATGCGGCAGAAAGCTTCTTAGCCTCAGCCTCAAGCACAGTCAGCTCCTGCTCAAGCTTCTTCAGCCTTTCCTTCGCGGCTGAATCGCTTTCCTTTTTCAAAGCTTCACGTTCAATTTTAAGCTGCATTACTTTGCGGTCTATCTCATCAACCTTCTCAGGCTTACTATCTACCTGCATACGCAGCTTGCTGCCAGCTTCATCTATAAGGTCTATCGCCTTATCCGGTAAAAACCTGTCCGATATATATCTGTTAGAAAGCGTTGCCGCTGCAATAAGCGCCTCATCTTTTATCTTCACGCCATGATGCACTTCGTATTTTTCCTTCAACCCGCGCAGTATGGATATCGTATCCTCAACACTAGGCTCACCCACAAACACAGGCTGGAACCTTCTTGCCAGAGCGGCATCCTTCTCAATATGCTTGCGGTATTCATCTAAGGTCGTCGCGCCTATGCAATGTAGCTCACCGCGCGCCAAAGCAGGCTTAAGCAGATTGCTCGCATCCATGCTGCCTTCTGCTTTACCCGCACCTACAAGGTTATGAATCTCGTCAATAAATAATACTATCTCACCCGCTGCTGATGTTACTTCATTCAGCACCGCTTTTAGTCGTTCTTCAAACTCACCGCGGAATTTTGCACCGGCAATCAGCGCGCCTAAATCAAGCGCCATCAGCCTCTTGCCCTTAAGGGTCTCAGGTACATCACCCGCAATTATCCTGTTCGCAAGCCCTTCAACAATTGCTGTTTTACCTACGCCAGGCTCACCTATCAGCACAGGGTTATTTTTCGTGCGGCGGGAAAGCACCTGCATGCTGCGACGTATCTCTTCATCGCGTCCGATAACCGGGTCTAGCTTACCTTCGCTTGCGCGCTGGGTAAGATCTACCGCATATTTCTCCAGTGACTGGTATGTATTTTCCGCATTCATAGAATCCGCCTTCTTTCCTTTTCTTATCTGTTTTATTGCACTTAAAACTTTTTCTTTTGTCAGCCCTGTATCCAGCAATATCTTTGCGCTTTCGCTGGTGCCTTCTTCCAGCACTGCCTCAATAAATCTTTCACTCGTGCCAAAATCATCTTTATGTTTTGTTGCCAGTTGCTGGCTCATATCCAGCAGTTTCGCAAGTTTTGGGTCTAAGTATAACTGCCCTTCAGCACTGCCGGTAACCTTTGGTAGTTTATCCAGCGCTTTATCTATTTTAGCAACCACGGCATCGGGCTGAATATTATTCAGCGCCAGCAATTGCCTTGCTACGCCTTCCTTCTCAGGTGCAAGCAGTTGTTTCACCACATGCAAATCTGTCAGCTGCTGGTGGTTGCTGCCAACAGCCTGCTGAGAAGCAGCTTCCACTGCCTCCTGAAAATTATATGTATATTTGTCCGGTTTAAATCCCATGATACGAATCTAGTATCAAAAACATGGATTTCAATATTAACGCTATAAATTATTGGCTTACTTCAGCAGGAAGTATGCACTACAGGAGTTCAGGCTTTCTTCCACAAGATAGCTGGAATCCTTGGTAGGAAAAGTATCATCATCTGCTCTGTTATCGTAGCAGTAGCCGGTCATTGGACTATTACCTATGCTTCTGACAATACCTGTATAAGGCCTGCCATCATCCATCTTTGAATCAATACTATACATATCCCCCGGGTAAAACCCGACTCCGTTAGACATATTAATATTATAAAGGATAAGCGTATTACTATTCAGGGTTATTAACGTATCATTTCCCATACTGGCGATATAGAAAAGTTGTATATAAAAACTTTTATCAGGCGATTTTGCTGCCCAAAAAGCATCTGTTTCAAAATTTACATCCTGCGGTACCGTAGCTCCACCCACAACCTCACCCGATTTAAAAGGTATAGGGTTGTACACGCCGGCCACTTGCATGTGCATCCATGTACACCATCCTTCAAGGCTGTCATTTATCATTCCATCACCATCACCGCTGATTATATTATTTCCTCCCCCAAGCGAATCATTACACTCCGGAAAAAATCTTTCAGGCTTCTTTATATCCGCTGGCAATGCATCGTACTTGGTCTGAAAGGTCGCAACCGCAAGCTTCAGGTCATTGACAGTCTTTATATGCGCGCGTATCTGCGCTTGTTTTATCAGTTCCTGCCCTTGCAGTACACCGCCTACCAGCAGGCCAATTATCACCAGCACTATCGCCAGTTCAACTAATGTGAATCCTTTCCGCATTTAAATATACTCAGGTAAGTATTATTGTAGTCGCGCTTGTCTATCATAATAAACGGGGCAGGGGCCTCAATATCTTCGCGTTTACTGTGTTCTACTATCACCACGCCACCATCTTTTATCCAGCCGCCATCCAGCAGGCTCTGCATGGTTTTCGGAGCCAGCCCCATCTCATATGGCGGGTCCATGAAAACAACATCGGCCTTATTATAAGCGCGCGGTAATGATGTCGCATCGGCGCGTAAAAATGCACAATCTTTTGTTATGCCAAGGTTTGCAGCGTTCTCTTTAGTTATGCTCAGCGTGCGGTCATTCATATCTATAAATATCATTTTCGCCGCGCCGCGAGATGCCGCCTCGAAGCCCATTATTCCCGTGCCGCAGAAAATATCCGCCACTACACGGCCCTCAATAAGGCTTGGGTTTTCCTCGGTCAGAAAATCCACATCACGCAAAAACTTGCCATGTGCCAGCAGGTTGAACACCGCCATGCGCACACGGCTACTTGTCGGGCGCAGTTGGCCTTTCTTATCCTTGTAGGAAAGAATATTCCTGTTCTTGAATTTACCGGCTGTTATCTGCAAAGCTTTATTTCACCTTCACAAGTGCGTGTTTCTTTTTCCCTGCGGAAAGCTTTATCACCCCGTCTTTCAGGTGGCTTGAATTGACCGCAAAACCGATATCGGATACCTTCTCGTCGTTTATCTTTATCCCGCCGCCTTGCACCAGCTTTTTTGCTTCACCGTTAGATGCCGTTAAGCCCGCCTCAGTAAATAGCTGCGCTACAGCTATTCCGGCATCAAGCTTCGCTGCTTCAACTTCTATCGTCGGCAGGTCGCCGCCAATACCGCCTTGTTCAAAAACCTTGCGTGCAGTTTCTTCTGCATCTTTAGCGGCTTGTTCACCATGCAGCATTTCAGTCGCCTTATTGGCAAGCAACTTCTTCGCCTCATTTATATTTCCGCTCATCGCAGCCGCAATATCTTCCAAACTAAGCTCAGTGAACAGTTTTAAAAACTTCTCCACATCCGCATCACTCGCATTGCGCCAAAACTGCCAGTAGTCATATGGCTTAAGCATATCCGCATCCAGCCATACTGCGCCATCAGCGGTCTTGCCCATCTTCGCACCGCTAGCCGTTGTTAGTAGCGGCGTTGTCAGGCCGAATGCCGGGGTATAGTATGTAACGGCTATGGTAGCCTGCGTCCCTTGCGGAATATAGCCGGCTTCATTTGTAAACCCTGCGGCAACTGCCATAAGTAGTTTTTTACCGGAGAATCTTTCGTCACTATGGTGTTTAATCAAATATGGGATCAGCTCATTTTTCTTAACATCGCTTTTTAGCTTTATATTTATTGTATCCTGAGTGGTTGATAGCCTTCTCTGAAGGTCGGTTCCATTAACAATATTTCCCCATTGGTCACTGCCGCCCATTTGCAGCCTGCAACCATACTTCTTGTTCAACTCAACAAAATCATAAGCCTGTAATATCATGTAGTTGAATTCAAGGAACGAAAGTTCCTGCTCGCGTTCAATCCTTAGCTTTACGCTATCCATGCTCAGCATACGGTTGACAGAAAAATACCTGCCCACATCGCGCAGAAACTGAATGTAGTTTATCTTGCTCAGCCACTCATCGTTATCAACCATTTCGTACTGGCCAAGATAAGTATCAAAAACCTTTTTTATTCCCGCTTTATTCAGCTCAATCGCCTCATCGGTAAGTACCTTGCGAGCCTCATCTTTACCTGTCGGGTCGCCAATTTTCGTAGTTCCACCACCAAGCAGAACAATCGCCTTATGCCCGCTATTCCTCAAATGGCGCAGAATCATTATCTGCATCAGGCTGCCTACGTGCAGGCTGGTTGCCGTGCAATCAAACCCAATATATGCAACGCCAGCTTTACCTGCGTTCTCGCAGCCGCTCAAATATTCATCCAGACCTGCAAAATCCGTGCAGTCCTGCACAAAGCCACGTTCTTTCAGCGTATTTAAAAATCTGGATTTAAATTTCTGTTCCATAGTTCTTTCCAATTATGAACTCCGGCCTGCTTGCCTTCGTCCCTTCCGGGCATCTCAGCCTACGGCTTCCGATGTCCAATTATTCTTCCTGAATAATTGTCTATCAACCTAGTTTTGCCAAGCCATACAGCTGCAAAAACCCTTGTTTTGCCACTAACTTTCTTTGTAGTTTCAAGGCTATCATCTTCTCTTAGCTCAATATAGTCCAGTTTGTCAAAACCATTGTTCAATATAGCGTTCTTCGCGCTTTCTAGGGCTGTTTTTGTATCAATTCCTGTTGCCAGCCAGCCTATAACATCTCGCAGGGTCACATTCAGCTTCGCTGCCACTGCACGTTCAGCCTCGCTCAAATAGCGGTTGCGGCTGCTCATCGCCAGCCCGTCTGACTCGCGTAATATCGGCGCACCAACAATCTCTATATCCTTAAAATTATCGCGCAATATCCATAGCTGCTGAAAGTCCTTCTCGCCAAAAACCGCCACATCCGGCTTTATAATATCAAACAGCCTGCCAACAACGGTAACTACTCCGGCAAAATGCCCCGGCCTGAATGCCCCGCACAGAATATCATCATTCCGTACCTTGCTTATATCTGCCTTAACATCCCTGCCATATATCTCGTCCACACTCGGCATGAACACGGCATCGCAGCCCGCGCCTGCAAGCAGCTTCGCATCACCTTCCTCATCACGCGGATACCTGCCGTAATCCTCATTCGGGCCAAACTGTGTCGGGTTCACAAACACGCTCGCTACCACAATATCGGCCTTCTGCTTAGCCAGTCGTATAAGTGATAAATGCCCCTCATGCAAAGCCCCCATCGTAGGTACAAAAGCCACTCTCGCGCTTTTACCTTGACGACAAGTCGCAATAAAACTAGTGATATCCTGTCTGGTTCTGGCAATAAACATATGGAAAATTCCGCCGCAATATTAGCTTATCAAAGGCTTATCACAAGCAAAAAAATTCTGCCTTCGCAGTCGCAGCTTCAGGCGCTGCAAAAATTCTCGACACTCTCCACCCAGCTTGAAAAGCATTTCTCCCGTTCTGTAAATCCACTTGCCCGCCTGTTTTCACGCTCTAAACCGCCAAAGGGGCTCTATGTCTATGGCGAGGTCGGCCGCGGCAAATCCATGCTTATGGATATCTTTGCAGAAAGCCTCAGCCCTAATGTTCCTGTACTCCGCACGCATTTCCACGTGTTTATGAGCGATATCCACACCGGCATAAAACAATGGCATGATGCTAATTCAAGTAAAGATGCAGATGTCATCCACTATGTTGCAAACAATATTGCTTCACGTGCAAAGCTTCTCTGTTTCGATGAAATGCAGATAAACGACATCGCCGATGCCATGATAATCGGCCGTTTATTCGAGGCGCTCAATAAGCTTGGCGTGGTCATCGTTGCCACTTCCAACCGCCACCCGGATGAACTCTATAAAGATGGCCTACAGCGAGACCGCTTCCTGCCATTCATTGAAATGTTCAAGCGCCAGATGGAAATTTACGAGCTTCAGGGCGATACAGATTACCGTATGCTTCACATTGGCAATCTGGCTAAAACCTACTTTACACCTCTCTCGGCAGATGCTGATGAATTTATAAAACAGGCCTATGCCGAACTCTCAGGCCATAGCGCCAACCCGCCGGAAACCATAGAGGTTCGTGGTCGTACCATCACTCCGCAGGCCTCATCGGGAGATGTCGCGTTGTTCACTTTCCATTCTCTTTGCGATGCAGATCTCGGCTCGGAAGATTATATTGAACTCTCCCGCCGCTTCGGCACCATACTTCTTTCCAACATTCCGCAAATGGCGAAAGATGACTATAATCTGGCCATACGCTTTACCAAGCTGATAGATGAGCTCTACCAGCATAAATGTAAGCTTATAGCCACCGCTGCCGTCCCGCCAGAGCAGCTATATACGCAAGGCCCACAAGCTTTTGAATTTCAACGAACAATTTCCCGCCTTATCGAGATGCAATCCCCGCAATATCTATCGCTCCAGCACTTAGGTTAATTTTAATAGTTTAAACTTATTACATCTTGGTCATTGTTGATCTCTCGATATAGTTCCAAACTAGTTAAAGCAAAAACTTTACTTTTAGGCTCAGATCTTTCAAACCATACGCATTTAGCCCCCATAGGGTGAAGTGGAAAAGACCCTATTTCTTCAATGGTCATTAAAGGGCCACCACTTTTAAGTTGTACTACATCTCCGATTTTTAGCTCAGTCATATACTAATCCTTAAATATGTAACAACTTGATTGTTGTTACAATAATCAAATGTAGTATATTTTGCTATTAGGTCAATACAATATATTAAAAAATGAATTTCAAATTTGTAGTTAGGATAATTTTGAAACTGCTTCCTTAATGCGCTCCAGCGCTTTCTTCAGGTTCTCATCGCTTGTCGCGTATGAAATACGGAAAAAGCCTTCAAGGCCAAAAGCAACACCAGGCACAACCGCTACCAGATAATCCTCAAGCAGATACGCCGCAAAATCGTTATCGTTATTTATAACTTTGCCGTTCGGTGTCTTTTTGCCAAACACGCCCTTACAGCCCGGAAATACATAGAACGCGCCTTCAGGGTTGTTGCAAGTCAGGCCCGGAATCGCACGCAGCCCATTCACCAGCATATCGCGCCTGCGTTTGAATGTTTCGTTGTTCGGGGCAATAAAATCCTGCGTTCCGTTAAGTGCTTCAACCGCCGCCGCCTGAGATATAGAAGAAGGGTTAGAAGTGCTCTGGCTCTGTATCACGCTCATTGCCTTAATAAGCTCAACAGGCCCAGCAGCATAACCAATCCTCCAGCCCGTCATAGAATATGCTTTAGAAACACCATTGCATGTCAGCACACGGTCTTTCAGTTTTGGTTCAACCTGTGCAACGGTAAAGAATTTGAATCCGTCATAGCTCACATGCTCGTAAATATCATCGCTCAGTACGTAAACATGCGGGTTCTCAACCAGAACGTCGGTAAGCGCTTTTAGCTCATCAAAGCTGTAAGCCGCACCTGTAGGGTTGC
>JAMHZE010000083.1:0-5554 GCA_035909535.1 Rickettsiales bacterium
AGGAATAAAAAAGCCCCTGAAAAGGGGCTGTTATTCTGGAGCGGGAGAAGGGAATCGAACCCTCGACATCAACCTTGGCAAGGTTGCGTTCTACCTCTGAACTACTCCCGCATTGGAATAGGCTACTGTAATTAATTGTTTGTAACCCTTTTGGCAAGGATTTTTTACAGTAGTTCTGGCGTGGGGCGAATGACGGGGCTCGAACCCGCGACGACCGGTACCACAAACCGGTGCTCTACCAACTGAGCTACATCCGCCGTAAACCAGAAGTATCAAGGTTAAATACTTATAATTGCGGATAATTCAAGCTTTATAAATGGGTATTTATAAAGTTCTGGCTCTTAACCATTTGATTTGCAGCAAATAAACCTTGAATACTAGGTGGTTAAGTGTATCTTGAGCGCCTTAATCAAGTAATTTCAAGGCAGCAAATGCAGTTCCAGTTCAAACAGGCGGCAGAAAGACTGAAAGGCGTGGCCGTGCGCACGCCGCTGATGCTTAACCGCAATCTTTCTGAAAGATTCGGCTGCAATGTTTACCTTAAGCGCGAAGATCTGCAGATCGTTCGCAGCTACAAAATACGCGGCGCTTATAACATGATAAGCAGCCTAACAGATGCACAGCTAAAAAAAGGCGTGGTATGCGCAAGTGCAGGTAACCATGCTCAGGGTGTAGCGTTCAGCTGCAAAAAACTACAGGTGAAAGGCATAATATTTATGCCAGTTATTACCCCTAACCAGAAGATAAACCAGACCAAAATGTTTGGCGGTGAGTTTGTAGAAATAAGGCTGGTGGGCGATAATTTTGATGATACGGCAAAGGCTGCTATCAAATTCTCTAATGAGAACGGTATGGTGTTCATGCCTCCTTTTGACAGTGAAAAGATAATAGAAGGCCAGGGCACAGTTGGCCTGGAGATACTGGAAGACCTGAAACAGGTAGATTTTCTGCTTATGCCGGTTGGCGGTGGCGGCTTGAGCGCCGGTGTTGCAACCGTATTCAACGAGCTTTCACCGGATACACAACTGCTTGGTATAGAAGCAGAAGGCGCGCCTTCGCTTTACCAGTCACTTAAACTTGGCAAACAGGTAACGCTGGAAAAGATAGACAGCTTCACCGATGGTATAGCGGTAAAACGCATCGGCGACATCAACTTCCCAATACTGCAAAAACTGCTGAAGGAAGTTAAACTGGTGCCGGAAGGCAAAATATGTTCCACCATATTAAAGCTGTATAATGAAGAAGCGATAGTAGTAGAACCTGCGGGCGCAGTCTGCATTGCCGCGCTTGATAGCATAGCCGCGGAAATAAAAGGCAAAAATGTTGTGTGCATAGTAAGCGGCAGCAATAACGACATAGACCGCATGAACGAGATAAAAGAACGTGCGCTACAATATGAAGGTTTAAAGCACTACTTCCTTGTGCGTTTTGCCCAAAGGCCGGGAGCGCTAAAACAGTTTGTCAGCGAAGTGCTTGGCCCGAACGATGATATTACCCGCTTTGAATACATGCAGAAGAATAATAAAGAACAGGGCCCTGCCCTTGTTGGTATAGAGCTTAAACAGCGTGATGATTACAGCAGCCTTATGGAGCGCATGGAAAAGTTTCAGGTGAATTACACCGAACTGCGCAAGGATGATAAGCTGTTTGAGTACATGGTTTAGCTCACAACTTTCAGCTTAAGAGCGGCGGCGCGGGCTTCTTTCGTTACATTCTCGCCAGAAAGCATACGAGCAACTTCCTCGTTGGATTCCTTATCGGAAAGCTTACGCACATGAATTCTCGTGTCGTTCTTACCCAATTCTTTCTGCACCACAAAGTGTTCTTTCGCTTTAGATGCCACCTGCGGCTGGTGGGTTATAGATATCACCTGCACATTATCGCCAAGCTGTGCAAGGCTTATACCAACGGCTTCTGCCGTGGCACCGCCTATACCTGTATCTATCTCATCAAATATCACGCATGCAGTAGAACGGGTGTTTGAAAGCGCCACTTTAAGCGCCAGCATCATACGCGAAAGCTCACCGCCGCTTGCTACCTTGCCCACCTCATCAAAAGGCTGTCCGGGGTTGGTAGATGCGGTAAAAGTTACGCGGTCTATGCCTTGTGCATTCCATTCATCTTTCATTTTTTCTTCCAGAGAAACTTTGAACTTTGCCCCCTCCATCTTCAGTTCCGGAAGCCTTACATTCACTTCCTTCTCCAGTTTTTCGGCTGCGCGCTTACGCTTGGCAGAAAGTTTTTGTGCATCTTTCAGATATTCTTGCTCTGCAGCTTCCAGCTTCTGCTGATGCTCTTTCAGAATATCATCGAAAGAATTTATCAGACTCATCTTCTCCTGTAATTCCGCCAGATATGTAGCCAACTCATCCGGCTGCTTGCGGTATTTTCGTGCCATTTCACGCATACCAAAAAGCCTGTCTTCCAGCGCTTCCAAACCGGCTGAATCAAAATCACCAGAGTTAAGTTCATCTAATTTATTTGCAGCCTCTTCTAATTCAATAGCTGCGCGTTCCATCATGTTATGAATATCCTGCAGCTTTGGCGTAAGCGTAGAGTCGTTCAGTGTAGCGGAAAGTTTAGAAATGGTTTTCTGCGCCGAATAAATATTCTGCAATGTATCACTGCCGGATATCTGTTTATGCGCAGAAACCAGCGTATCTGTTATCTTTGCAGATTGCTGCATGAGAATACGTTTCTCCGCAAGCTCCTGCTCCTCACCCTGCTGCGGATTGAATGCACCAAGCTCACCTACTACAAATTTTATGAATTCCTCCTCGCGCGCGGCCTCATCTGCCTTTGCGCGCAGCTCTGCAAGCTGCTTAAGCACTGCGTGAAGTTTTTCATAGCCTGCTTTTACATCATCAATAAGTTCATCATGCGCGCCGAATCTATCCAGCAGATCTACGTGAGAAGCGCGATTCATAAGCGCAGAATAATCATGCTGGCCGTATATTTCTACTATCGCTCCGGCAAGTTTTTTCAGGAAGTTGAGGCTTACAGGTTCATCATTAACATAGGCCTGAGTTTTACCATTTGTAGTTACCGTTCGGCGTATAACAAGTTCATCACCTTCTGCATCAACCTCTTGTAAAAGCGCTGCCACAACAGAGTTACCGCCTATATCGAACTGCGCGGTAACAGAGCCTTTATCTGCCCCTTTGCGAACACCAACGTTGTTGTTCTTTTCACCCAGACAAAGCGAAAGACAGTCCAGCAGTATAGATTTACCAGCACCCGTTTCACCGGTGATAACGTTAAAACTACGCCCGAATTCCAGCTCGGCTGAATCTATCAGCAGCAGGTTTTTTATGTGCAGGCTCGAAAGCATTAAAATCTATCCGTTATTATCTTTGCCACTTCTTCAGGGTTCCAGCTTACATGGCCTGCATCTTTCAGTATCACCACTTCAACGGGAATATTGTTACCTTCTGCCGCGCCCTGCAATATCTTGGTGTGGTAAACGCCACTAACCTTATCTTCCAGCGGGTGGATTATCAGCATTTTCCCGCGATAATTTGTACTGTTTATTATACTGCGATTATCAAAATTGTGTCGCATGAATTTCTTAACATCCAGCTTGCGGAACCTTTCATCTGTCTCGTATATCTTCTCCAGCAGGTCAGAAAACGGGGCTATAAGCGCTACTCCTTGTGGGCTATGGTCTGTGTTGGTCAGTATATCTGTAAGCTTAAGGGCAGAAAAACAACCGAGCGATTCACCCAGCACAAACACCTTCATTTTGCTTTTCACTACCATCTGGCTTACCGCCATTACATCTCTTACAAAGCCTGCTTCGCCTGATTTACCAGTGCTTTTGCCGAAACCGCGATGGCTTACCGCTATTATGCCGTAACCTTCTTTCATCAGCGCTTTGATAAGCTTCAGGCGATAATTTGTATCATTACCTGCTTCCGTTGCAGAAACAAGATTGCCGAAATGGCCCGAATTGCCGTGGAAGAAAACCACATAAGGCTTATCTGCCGTAGGGTGGCCTAGCCAGTAGTAAATTGTCTCGCCATCTTCTGTCGCTATGGTTCTTTCTTCTGCATTCAGCCCGTATTCCTGCGGTTGCTTTATAGGTGCAGTACCACGCGGATGCGGGCGGAATATCATGCTATCCTGTATGAAGGAAAGCGCAACAAGCTTTATGTATGCAAGTGCCAGCATGGATTATTTATAACTCCTCTCGCGGAATGAAAGTGCTTCCGCCATGTGATTCCTACGGATATTACCAGAACCTTCCATATCTGCAATGGTGCGTGCAACACGCAGCACGCGCACATGTCCGCGCATGGAAAGTTTTAATGTTTCTGTACCTTTTTGCAGTATGGCGCGTGCATCATCATCCATCATGCAGAATTTTTCCAGAGCCTCCCCCGCAAGTGCAGAATTGTTGCGTATATTAGTACCTTTATAGCGCTCTTGCTGAATATCATTCGCTATCAGAACCCTGCGGCGAATAGATGCAGAGCTCTCTGGCGTTTTACCTTCATAGGCCTGTGTCGGGTTTTGCGCGGGAACTTCTATATGAATATCTATCCTGTCCAGCAACGGGCCGGAAAGCTTCCCCTGATAATCATCGGAACAGCGCGGCGCTTTAGAGCATGCTCGTGCCGCATCACTTAAGTAGCCGCATTTGCACGGATTCATTGCCGCAATAAGTTGAAAATTGGCTGGGTATGTAACATGCGCTTTCACACGAGATATAGTTATATCGCCCGTTTCAAGGGGCTGGCGCAGAGAATCCAGAACCTGACGCGGGAATTCCGGAAACTCATCAAGGAATAAAATTCCGTTATGCGAAAGCGATACTTCTCCCGGACGCACTTTTGTACCACCGCCCACCATTGCCGGCATGGAAGCATTATGATGCGGCGCACGGAAAGGCCTGCTGGTAACCAGCGCACCTTCACGCAGATCTCCGGAGACTGAATATATCATACTGGTTTCCAGTATCTCTTTCGGGGAAAGATCCGGCATGATACCCGGTATACGGCTTGCTATCATAGATTTGCCGGAACCCGGTGGCCCCACCATAAGCATATTATGCCCGCCGCTTGCGGCTATCTCTGCCGCTCTTCGTGGCAACTCCTGTCCGCGTACATCACGAAAATCGGGATAGACAGGCGGGGTATGCAGTGCTTCCTGCGCTGGCCTTGCAAGCATCTGCGTACCTTTAAAGTGGTTCAGTATATCCAGTATATGGCGTGCGGCAAGTACGTCCATCTCGGAAGATGCCCACATGGCCTCCTGCGCGTTCGGCAACGGGCATATAAGCCCCCTGCTTGCGGCTTCCGCCCCTATTGCGGCTGGCAACACACCGGCTGTTCTTACAATAGAACCATCTAAGCCAAGCTCACCCATACAGAAATATTCATCCAGCCTTTCCTGTGGTATAATTTTAAGAGCGGCAAGCATAGAAAGCATTATAGGCAGATCAAAATGGCTGCCTTCTTTGTGAATATCTGCCGGAGAAAGATTAATTATCACCCGCTTGGCAGGGAATGAAAGACCAAGGCTTGCAAATACTGCGCGTATCCTGTCGCGGGAT
>JAMHZE010000084.1:0-1629 GCA_035909535.1 Rickettsiales bacterium
CGAGGTGATGATGCGCGGCACGTTTGCCAATATCCGCATCAAGAACGAGATGCTGGGCGGCGCGGAAGGCGGCGATACGCTGTATAACGGCGAGAAGCTGCCCATCTACACCGCGGCCATGAAGCATATTGGCGATGGCACGCCGCTGGTGATTTTTGCCGGCAAGGAATATGGCACAGGCTCAAGCCGCGACTGGGCGGCCAAGGGCACGCGCCTGCTGGGGGTGAAGGCGGTGATTGCCGAGAGCTTCGAGCGTATCCACCGCTCCAATCTGGTGGGCATGGGCGTGCTGCCGCTGGTGTTCAAAGCGGGCACAACCCGCCAGAGCCTTGGGCTGGATGGCAGCGAGAGCATTACCATTACCGGCGTGGCCGCTGGCCTCAAACCGCGCATGGATGTGCAGATGACCATCACCCGCAAGGACGGCAGCACGCAAACCGTGCCGCTGCTCTGCCGCATCGATACCTACGACGAGATCGAGTATTTCAAGAGCGGCGGCGTGCTGCTCTATGTGCTGCGCAACCTCGCTAAGGCGGGCTAGGCTAACCCCAGCCACCGTCCAAGCCAGTGATCTAACAAAAGGGCCGCCGCAACCGACGGCCCTTTTTATTTGAAGGCGTTTCAAAACTCTTGAGCGTCATTCCGGCGAAAGTACAAAAGCGAAGCACTATAAGATGTTTATGAAGTTCAAGATAGCTTACTGGTCGTTTTGCTCAATTGCCTCTTGGAATTTTTCAAGTATGTTCTCGCCAACATCTACAATTTCCTGCACATCCGTCCATGAAATCGTTACACTATTATTGATATGAGAAATATTATGACGATTTAGAATAAAGTTCTGGTACTTCATAACGACAGATTCATCTACAGATGCGTTAAACCTGTCACGTTTTAAGGGGCTAAATGCTTTCAGCGTATCAGCAAGTTCTGATTTCTTTATTCTTTTGATTTGAGATCGGCCCATCTCGCTAATAAACGCTGCTATCTCGCTATTGCCATTCGATCTGATCTTTTCAAAGACGGTCTTTTCTATAAAGTCCTCAACTTCTGCATAAAAAACAACTAGAAGATACTCGGTTAGATGATTCGCAATTAGGTTATCCTGTAGGGTATCCTGAAAAGCCAAGGCTTGGATAGCAGCTCGCGCATTTTCCAGCACAAGGCGAGTTCGAGCAAGCTGCATGATTAGGCAAAAGTCTCTCTTGCCTTGTTTATTCTATTCTTAATCTCTTTCTGATCACTTGTGTTCATCTTGACTGCCGATTTATAATTCTCGTTATTGATTAGATCAGTGTAGCGTTGCGCCAGAATGTTCTGGTCATCAATTGACGAGTCCATCAAGGCTACAATGATAGAATCTAATGCGGCATAATTTAGCTTGCCATTTAAATGAAAAGGGGTCTCGCCTATTTTTAGAGCTTTTTCTACAGCGCGTTGGAACAGTCTGCTTTTTTCTGATACCCACTCCGCTGGCCTATCTTTATTATCCTTTACATAGTCTGTCAAAAAACCTTTCATAGGCTTCTCGTAAACAGATAGACGTTCATGAAGCGCAAATACTCTTAGGATTAATTCGACATCTCTTGTGCGGCCATCTTCGGCTGGCTGCTTAATAAGGCGACGCCATGC
>JAMHZE010000085.1:0-18833 GCA_035909535.1 Rickettsiales bacterium
GCGTGCTGAAAGAGAAAAAACCGGCTGTGAAGATAGTTGCGGTTGAACCTGAGGATTCTCCGGTGCTTTCCGGCGGTCAGCCAGGGCCGCATAAGATACAAGGCATTGGCCCTGGTTTTGTGCCGGAGGTTCTAGACGTAAAGCTGATAGATGAGGTGATAAAAATAAGTAACGACACCGCATTTACTACCGCGCGTAAGCTGAATGCGATGGAAGGGATTGCTGCGGGGATATCTTCGGGCGCTACTGTGGCTGCGGCTTTAGAGCTGGCAGCAAGGCCTGAGAATAAAGGAAAAAAGATAGTTGTTACGCTTGCATCTTCTTCCGAGAGGTATATTTCTACCGCGCTTTTTGAGTTTTAGAGCGATTCTATATATAGTAGGTTGTGCCAATGATGGCGCTATAGCTTGATTGTAGGCCAAGGCGGCTGTGCAGGAATGCATCAATGCCGCGCTAAATAGCCAAAAATTATTTTTAAAAGACCTTTCCCTTAACTGCTACGCGGGTTTTAGCATACACTGATAACTCGCTGTTTCTAAAAAAGAGGGTAACAATGTTCAAGTATCTGTTCAGAATAGTTGCGATGGTGGTGGCTTTTGCATCTACCGCTTCTGCCGCGCAAGGGCTTGATGAAATGTTCGATAACATTGTTACCTCTTTAGAACGCGCAGAGAATTATGTGGATACGGGCTTTATTGTTTCTGACGATAAATACGGTTTTGGCGCACGCAAGGATTTTGACAAGGATACCAGCCTGAACTTTGGTGTGGGCGGCAGGGCGATACGTTCTCCTGAATATAATCTTTCGCGTCATTACGGCGGCGCAGATACCCGTACGAATATGATAGAGGAACAATTCAACCCTATCAACAGCACGCCTACGATCGGCGTTTCCCTCGATTATAAATTTTAGCGGCTAGTTGCCTGTAGCTTTGCGCCAGTTGTTGAGTTCGGCCTCTATTTTGGCGATGCTGGCAGATGAAGGGCGTACAAGCGGCAGGCGTGGTGCGCCGTTGCATAGGCCTAACATTTCCATCATATGCTTTGCAGGGGTTGGGTTGCTTTCTATGAACAGCACCGAGCATATGCCCGCTATTACAGAGAACAGCCTTTCTGCTTCTGCGTAATCACCTTTTAAAGTGGCTTCCTGCAATTGCGCGCAGGTTTTAGGGTCTATGTTGCTGGCAACGGATATGCAGCCAACGCCACCAAGCTTGTTGAATTTTACCGCGTTGTCATCATCACCGCAGAGCTGGTTAAATGCTTTGCCCGCAGGTAGAAGTTTTTGCAGCGAAGTTGGGCGGTTGAGATCTCCGGTAGCATCTTTTACGCCCGCTATACGAGGAAGTTCCGCGATGCGCGCGATGGTTTCATCTTTAATATCGATAACGCTGCGACCTGGAATGTTATAAATTATTATCGGCAGTGTTGTAGAATCATGTATCGCTTTGAAATGCTGGAAGATGCCTTCCTGAGTAGGTTTGTTGTAGTAAGGCGTAACGATAAGTGCGGCATCTGCGCCGGCTTTTTCAGCGTGCTGGGTGCGCTCTATCGCCTCACGCGTGGAATTGCTGCCAGTACCGGCCATAACTTTTGAACGGCCTTTTGCAATTTTGATGCAGTGCTCAATTACTTTATCGTGCTCATCATTACTAAGGGTAGGGGATTCGCCCGTGGTGCCGCATGGCACAAGCCCGTGCGTGCCTGCCTCTACCTGACGTGCTACAAGTTTTTCAAAAGCAGCGTAATCTACCTCGTAGACATTTTCTGCTTTGAATGGAGTTATTAGTGCTGTATATGAGCCTTTGAACATAAAATTCACTTTTTGATGCGTAAGTTTTTATATACAGTTATCGCAGCTTTAACAATGGTTTTGTTGCAGGGTGGGGCAGAGGCCAAAACGCCAAGCAGCACTCATAGCTGGCCGGTATCCCGCAACGAGATGAACAACCTGAACAAAGCGATACAGGAGTATCGCGGACGCAGGTGGACATCTAACATCGTTAAGGATTTTAATCCGAAAGACCCGACAATAATTAAAATAATAGAATGGAAGAAGCTAGTTTCCGGCTCACCTGCGCTTAACTTTCCGGATGTGGCGAAGTTTGTAAGGGAAAATCCTGAATGGCCGCAGATGGAGATTCTAAAGCGTAACGCAGAAGGCGTGATGAACCAGAATACCGACCCTGATGCTATTATAAACTGGTTTGCGCTGGAATCTCCGCTTTCGATACGCGAGATGAGATTTAGCCGCCCGCTGACATCTAACGGCAAGCGCAGGCTGGCCGAAGCGCTGGTAAAGCGCTACAAGCAGTATAATTTTGACCGAGAACTGATACCGACATTGCTGCGTGAGGCGTGGATAGAGAGTAATTTTGGGCAGGCTGAAGAAGAAGCGTTTTTAGATACCTATCGCACGATTCTGGGCAAGGAAGCTATCGAGCGCAGGCTGGACAGGCTGCTTACCGACAGGCGCATAACCGATGCGAACAGGCTTTCGCGCCATGTTGATGCGGAATATAAAAGATTGTTTGAAGCGCGTAAGGCCTTCATCAGCGGTGCAAAAGGTGTGGATGTACTGATAAAGAACGTTCCTGCCAGATTGCAGAATAATGCAGGGCTTATTTATGACCGCATAAAATGGCGCATAGATAAAGGTATTGATGAGGGGCTTGTAGAGCTGGTGCAGGCGCTACCTGCGAAGATAGATTATCCTGAGAAGCTGCATGTGGTGCGCAAGGAGTCTATCAAAAAACTGATGAGCCGTAAGCGTTACAGGGAAGCCTACATGATGGCGAAGACCCACTCGTTCCGCGACAATATAACCAGGGTGGCAGAATATGAATGGCTTGCAGGCTGGCTTGCCCTAAGATTTTTGAATGACCCGCATAATGCGTTCACTCATTTCCGCAATATATATAATGTTGCACAAACTCCAATAACAACGGCTCGCGGTGCTTACTGGCTGGGCAGGGCAGCTGAGGTTTCCCGCAATGGCGAAGCGCAGAAGTGGTATAGTGTTGCGGCGAAATATCCTGCGGTGTTCTACGGGCAGCTTGGTGCGTTGAAAGCGGGTCAGCGCTCGCCTTCGTTCCCATCACCTTCATCCATCAGCAAGCGCGATATTGTGAATTATCGTGCAAATGAGCTGGCAAAAACAGCCTATATAATGCTTGAGATAAAAGAGAACAGGCTGGCAAAAGAGTTTTTGAAAGCAGCAGCCGTAGCAGCTAAAAGCCCCGGCGAGCGCGTGCTGATAGCGCAGATGGGTATAGACCGCGGTAATTATGGTTACTCTCTGCACGTGGCAAAAGATATTTACCGCGTAACAGGTGAGGTGATACTGAACGCGCTTTACCCTGTGTTTAACCTGATTGCGGTGAATGGCAGGCAGATAACTGCGCCAAGCCCTGAATATATACTTTCTATCATCAGGCAGGAATCTGAATTCGATACGGAAGCGCTTTCTCCGGCGGGTGCTCGCGGCCTTATGCAGCTAATGCCTGCAACCGCACAGATGGTGGCAAAGCGCGCAGGACTGGCCTACGATAATCAGCGCCTTACACGTGATCCGCGTTATAATGTTACGTTGGGTTCTTCATACCTTGCCAGCAGGCTGAAGCTGTTTGACGGTTCTTACGTGCTGGCAACGGCCAGCTATAACGCAGGCGAAGGTAACGTAAAGAAGTGGGTGAAGCAATATGGCGACCCTCGCCATATGACGCTGGAGCAGACCATAGACTGGATTGAGATGATACCTTTTGCAGAGACCAATAACTACGTGCAGCGCGTAATAGAGAATATGCAGATCTACCGCATGTCTATTTCTAACAAGCGCTATAACCAGATAAACACCGACCGCGATCTGATGTCTGGGCGTTAGGTTCGTTCTTGCATCAAGGTAAGCGCGTTGCGCTTTACCACCTTGTGGTCGTAGCCTGCAAGATCGCACACGGCACGAAAATCATCACTATCTTCTGTCAGCCATTTTATGGCACGGCGCTTGGCAAGTTTTTTGCGCTGCTGGGTTGATCTGCTGTTAGCATCTTCTATCGCCTGGCAGATAACGGCCTTCCAGAGATGTTTTTCGTTATGATCTTCCTTTAAAAGCCTTGCTTTGGCTGCCTTTCCGTATCTGCTTGAAGTTTTGCATAAAATTTGCATAAAAATTCCCCCTCCCCAATGTGTGATATATATGCATTATTGCTTTTTTCTGGCTTGTATGCTAGAATTAAGCTGTATTTTAATATATATGCAATTATGCATAGTGTCAATGCAAAAATGCAACATAGGTAATGCCATGGTAGCAAGAAAAAAACATATAGAATATATAGAGTACCTTAAGGAGAGGACGGGCATGTCGCTTTCTGCGCTGGCTAAATCTGCCGGTCTGGCAGATTCTACCCTTACGCGATTTCTTGCGAAGAAAGATTTTAAACGCCTTTCTACCGCTACTCTGGACAGGCTGGCAGTTGCCGCCGGATTTGATTCTTACGAGGATTATCTGGTGGAGACGCATCAGGATGAGGATAAACCTATCGGCGCGCCGATAATAGATGATGCGGCGAAGTTCAGTACTTATGAATCTGTAAAAAGGCTACTGGGCAAACGCAGCGGTGCAAGCCCGAGCGTAGTAACGTTCGTTTCGCAGGAAGTTATAGCCTATGCCAATAAACTGAACACCGATTTTATCTCTGACTCGCTGATTATGTATGTAATCGAAAAGCTTGAGCGCGAAAATAAAATATAGGTTTTTACACCCCTGGGTTGGTGTTGTGTTGTTTTTTTCTCTTAGCCGTGGCATGGCTTGAATATGTTCTCATCTGATATAATAACTGTGCCGCATGGCTTCTTTACCAAAAATGAAGGCCGCAGGATAATAACCACTCACCTAATGGTTGGCAAGCTGCTGACGCTGAAGCAGGTGCATAGCAATATAGTGCATTACGCTGATGACAGCATGAAAGAGGGCGTGGAAGGTGATGCCTTTGTTACCGATAAGCCAGGTATAGGTTTAGGAATAATAACGGCAGATTGCGGCCCTGTGCTGCTATGCGATGAAAAGGCGCGGGTTATAGGCGCTGCGCATGCGGGCTGGAAAGGTGCGCGTGCCGGGATACTTGAAAATACCGTGCAGCTGATGCGCGATAAAGGTGCAAAGAATATCGTGGCTGCACTTGGCCCTTGCATAAAGCAGAGGCATTATGAGGTGGGCGCAGAGTTCCGCGATAGTTTTGTAACTGAAGATGCGGCGAATGAAAAGTTTTTTGAAGCAGGAGTCTACCCGGCAAAAGCTGGTGTAAGCGATAAATTTCTGTTCGACCTTGGTGGATATATAACTAAAAAGCTTGAGCAGGCAGGCGTAGAAAAAATAGCGGTGCTGCCGAATGATACTCTTTCCGACGAGCAGAATTTCTGCTCGTTTAGGCGTACTACTCTGGCCGGAGAGACCGATGCCGGCAGGCAGCTAAGTGCTATTTGCCTGACTTAACGGACAACTTTGTTGCTGATGGGTAGCGATGAAAAAAGGTTTTACACTTGTTGAACTTGCAATAGTGCTGGTGATAATTGGCCTGCTGGTTGGCGGCGTGCTGCAAGGGCAGGAGTTGATAAAACAGGCGCAGATACGGTCTCATATAAAATCCGTGAATGAGATAAGGCTGGCTGCGGCTACATTCCAGAGTAAGTATGATGCCCTGCCGGGGGATATAAAACAGCCGGAGAGGTTCTTTCCGGAGTGCAATAATGCCATATATGATGATGGTAGTGCCGTATATCGGGGTGATGGTGATGGGCTCATAGGTAATGATGAAATAATATGTGTCTGGCTGCATTTGTATAATTCCGGCATATATCAGGCTGAGGGGTTCAGGGAAAATGAGGTGATGGTAGGTTTTCCACCGCAGGATATAAATTTTGAAACGGATTCTTTGGGGAGTGCAAAATGGGATGGGGATAGAAGAATGTATGTGGAAGTCCGATATACTTATGCCCACTCACTTTCTTTTTCTCCTAGAGTGCAAAAAAATACCATAATTGTTCGGGGTGTGGGATACGGATTTAGTCCTGCGGATATTTACAGTATTGACGCTAAAATGGATGATGGTAGGCCTGGTCTTGGAGTTATCCGCGCCGTAACAGCACGAAGCTCTGACGAAATAAGTTTGTTAGGAGATTGCTATACAGACTATCTGGGAGCATATGGCGACGAAGAAAACCATCCTACCGCGAGTTCTGAGTATATTATTGATGAGGAAGTGAGATCATGCTGGGCGGGGTTTGCGCTTTAGGTGGGGTGGTTTGGGTGAAAGGCCAGTTATAAAGGCTGGCCCTTAACGCGCTGTTCGCGTATCTCGGCATCTTCACATTCGCCGCATTTAAGGCCAAGTTCCTCGCAGGAGATGCCCTTCTGGTTATTGTTTAATTTTACCGGCTCTATGTTAAGCGGGCGGGTGCAGTGCTTGCACAGAACCACATCAACCGGCTGAAGGTTCGGGTCTACGGCCAGGCGGTCATCAAACACGTAGCAGCTGCCTTTCCATTTGTTGCTTTCGTTCTTTGTGTCTTCAAAATATTGCAGAATACCGCCATCTAAGTGGTAAACATTCTCGAAGCCTTTTTCTTTCAGCAGCGCGGTGGATTTTTCACAGCGTATGCCGCCTGTGCAGAACATGGCTACTTTTTTATGTTTTTTAGGATCGAGGTTTTCATCCACCCATTGCGGGAATTCGCGGAAGTTCTCGGTTTTCGGGTTGATGGCGTTCTCGAATGTGCCGAGCAGGAATTCATAATCGTTGCGGGTATCCACCACTACGGTTTCCGGGTCGGATATTACCTTGTCCCATTCTGCGCCCTTCAGGTATTCGCCGCGCTTATCAAGCGGCATATCTTCCAGCCCCATGCGGACTATCTCCTTCTTCAGGCGAACCTTCATGCGCTCGAACGGCTGGGTGTGGGCAAAGCTATCTTTGTGAGGAATATCTTTCAGGCGTTCATCCTGCGCGAAGTAATCCCAGAGTTTTTGCAGGTTCTCAGGCGTTGCGGAAACAGTAGAGTTAATGCCTTCCCGCGCGAGAAGTATGGTGCCCTTGATGCTATTGGCCTTGCAGAATTCCAGCATCGGATCTTTCAACTGTGTATAATCTGCCAACTCAACGAAGCGGTAAAAGGCGCGTATTGCAAAATTTTCTTTCATAGGTTGTCTTTTCAACGTGGATGGTATAAACGCTCCACATGGATAAAATTCTCATTCTCGATTTTGGTTCGCAGCTAACTCAGCTTATCGCCCGCAGGGTGAGGGAAGCAGGTATATATTGCGAGATAAAGCCATATAATACAAAACTAGCGGAAATCAAGAAATTCCAGCCGAAAGGGCTTATTTTAAGCGGTGGCCCGGCCTCTGTTTCTTTCGCGAAAAGCCCGACTGTTTCAGTAGAGATTTTTGAGCTTGGCCTGCCTGTACTGGGTATATGCTACGGCCAGCAGCTGATGTGCAAGCTGTTAGGCGGTGAGGTTAAGAGCTCTAAAGAGCGTGAATTCGGCAGGGCGCATATAAGTATTGCGGCAGCCAGTAGCATAAACGCTAAAAAGTGGAAGAAAGGTACCAAGCATCAGGTTTGGATGAGCCACGGCGATAAGGTTACAAAGCTGCCGAAAGGTTTTAGCGTTGTTGCGAAAACGGATTCTGCTCCATACGCCATGATAGCTAACGAAAAGCAGAGATTTTACGGTGTGCAGTTCCACCCGGAAGTGGTGCATACACCAGACGGCAAAGATATGCTTAGGAACTTCTGCGTGAAGGTTTGCGGCTGTAAAGCAAACTGGAACATGGGCAACTTTATTGATGTTCAGGTTGAGAAGATTCGTAAGCAGGTTGGTAACAAAAAGGTTATCGCGGGCGTTTCGGGCGGTGTGGATTCTACCGTTGCGGCGGCGATACTGCACAAGGCCATCGGCAAGAACCTTACATGCATATTCATTGACCACGGCCTGCTGAGAAAAGGCGAGGCGGCGCAGGTTAAAAAGATGTTCAGCGGCTTCCGCATAAATCTGAAGATGGTTGATGCGAGCGATATGTTCCTTTCGCGTTTGAAGGGCGTTAGCGACCCTGAGAAGAAGCGTAAGATAATAGGCGCGACCTTTATTGATGTGTTCGATAAAGAGGCGAAGAAGCTTAAAGGTGCAGAATTTCTGGCGCAAGGCACGCTTTACCCAGATGTTATCGAATCTGTTTCTGTGCATGGTGATGCTGCGGTTACGATCAAAAGCCACCACAATGTGGGCGGTTTGCCTGCACGCATGAAGCTGAGACTGGTTGAGCCTCTGCGTGAGTTGTTCAAAGACGAGGTGAGGGCACTTGGCCTTGAACTTGGTTTGAAGAAAGAGATGATAGAGCGTCATCCGTTCCCGGGGCCTGGGCTTGCGATACGTATTCCTGGTGCTATTACGGCAGAGCGCATACGCATATTGCAGGAAGCTGACGAGATATACATAAGCGAAATTAAAAAAGCCGGGCTTTACAACAAGATATGGCAAGCATTTGCAGTGTTACTTCCGGTTCAGACCGTGGGCGTTATGGGCGATGGCAGGACGTATGAGTATGTATGTGCACTGCGAGCAGTGACATCTACAGACGGTATGACCGCAGACTACTACCATTTTGACCATGAGTTCCTCAGCCGCGTTTCTAACCTTATTGTGAATAAGGTTAAGGGCATAAACCGCATGGTTTATGATATCACCGGTAAGCCGCCAGCCACTATTGAGTGGGAGTAAAAGCCGTGAGGCTTTGTGGAGTTAGGCTTTGTATAACTTGGGCGATTCTTTGCAATTTTTTAATGAATTTAAGTAACCGCGCTGAAAAGGCCGGAAACAGGGCGTTGTTACGCCAGCTTAACTATTGTTTTTAAAGCGAATATATGTTAGAATATGCTCTCTAAGGGTTCTTTGGAGGGGATTTTGCCTAAGAAAAATGATCAGTTCACAACGATAAAGGTTGGAAAAGAAAGTTTTCCGACGAGCGTTGAGCATTTTCAGAAGGCGAACGAGTTTCTTGCGATTCTGCGTGACAAGATGGCCGTTTTTGAAAAATCTTTTAATGGCGCTGCAAAACAACCTGAAAGTTTTTATAAAGCAACCGAAGCGATACTTTCCCAAGGAGAAATGCTTCAGGGGCTTGGTGATGTGCTCGATAAAAAACTTCTGCTTTTAATGCAAGAGAGGCTGGAAGGGAGTGCAAAAAGGGTTGGAGTAAAGGTTCCGGAAGAATTGAGGCCCGCAATTATGCGCGTGCTGGGTGCGGAGCTGATGGCGAATTCTCAGAGCTATGATATAAAACCGAAAGATATGGTTTCCTTTACGGTGTATAACGGCGTTAAAAAGCTTGAGCATTTTTCCGAGAATCCGAAGTATAAGGAATTCTACGCCACCACTCCTTATGTATTCAAATTTGCCGTTATTGGCAGGGCGCGTATGGGCGCGGCAGAGAAATTTCTGGATAACGCGATGAAAGTGGAGATGGAGCTGCGAAGCGATCCGGTATTCTCGGCGGCATTTGCGGAAACGCCTTATGTTTTCCGCCGTGCGGCGATAAATTATTCCGGTGAGGGCGCGGCAAGAAAACACCTTGAAGATGGGTTGGACAGGGAGGTGGAGCTAAAAAAAGATCCCGTTGCGGGGCCACATTTCAAGGATACACCTTTTATATTCAGGCGGGTGGCAATGGAATACTCCGATGTGGATGCGGCAAAGAGCTACCTGAGGGACTGTATAAAAAGAGAGGACGAGTTGCAGGCCGACCCCGTTGTCATGAAAAGATTTGCTGAAGATAAATGGGTGATAAAACACGCAGCCGGAAAGAAAAATGCGGTAAAATTTCTGCACGGGGTGATAAAAAGGGAGGCGGAATTACTGCGCGACCCGGAGTTCAAAGATCTGGCCAGAGATAACCCCGCGGTTATCCTGACGGCGGCGCTGTACCATCCTGGCAAGGGAAGTGATAAAAAATACCTGCGCGATATAATGAAGGTTGAGAATGAACTGAGAGAGCATGAGGTTTTGGGGCCGCATTTTGCGGATACCCCGCATATGTTCCGCAGGGCAGCGGTATTATACGCAGGCAAAAAAGAAGAAGCTGAAGGATATCTGCATAATGTGAGGAATACCGAGCTTGGGTTGCAGGGTGACAAGGGTTTCAGCAGGTTCTTTGAAGGCAATCCGTATGTGTTCAGATATGTGGCCACCAGCCATCCGGAGGAAGGTGAGGCAAAAGATTTTATGCGGGAAGTGGTTAAAAAATGTACGGACATAGAGAAGCAGCTTGCCGGACAGATGATGGCCAAAAGGCTTGTGCGTAGCGATGTGATACATGCCGTGCTGCATTACGAAGACCCGGTTGAAAAGCTGAATAAAACAGCGCGCACCAAGGTTTCTGAACCTGATAACAGCATTTTTGTCAAAAAATGACCGTGCCTTTTTTGACATAGCGCAATATCAGGTTGCATTGATGATGGGCGGATAGCCTGTTTTTGCTTTTTTACCTAAGCTACTTCTTCTAGAATTTTGATATGAACAGAGCTAGACTGCAATTGCAGTTCAAAGGGTAGATGATGTCTAAGAAAAGCGGGACCGATTCAATAAAAGAATTTCTTGAGGAGCAGAAGCGCCTTTCTAAAGAACGCGCCGGCGACCAGCCTGAAGGTGAAGCTGCTGTAGAAGGTGCAGTTGAAGGTGTTGATGTTTCTACCTCTACCGAAATAATATCTACCGGCGATGGTGAGCTTGATACGCTTGATAAAGGCCAGATACGTGTGCCGCTGGGCCAGAAGCTTGTAGAAAAAAATCTTATCACTAAAGATCAGCTTGAGATAGCGCTGAAGATTCAGCGTGACGGCAAGAAGAACGTAATGATAGGCCAGATACTTGTGGAGATGGGCCTTGTGACGGAAAATACCGTTGCACAGATAATCTCTGAGAATTCCGGCCACAAACAGTTCGATTACAAGAAAAGCGTTATTGACCCGAACCTGATCAAACAGGTGCCGAAAGAAATAGCTACGCGCTACAAGGCTGTTCCGGTGCTTATGGAAGAAGGTGAGATATACGTTGCGATGACAGACGTTTTCAACGTTCTGGGTATTGACCGTA
The DNA here is from genome assembly GCA_035909535.1 of Rickettsiales bacterium. Lineage (GTDB taxonomy): Bacteria > Pseudomonadota > Alphaproteobacteria > Rickettsiales > UBA8987 > JAMHZE01. The sequence continues at coordinate 11,146 of JAMHZE010000085.1, forward strand.
TCCGCCGTTACTTTCCGAAGCGTTTTGAGATAGTTCCTATCCATGCCAGCGAGAAAGATCTGAACGAGCTGATAACGAACTATTACGATTATGAGCTTTCTATCGATGGTATATTGAAAGAGATGGAAGGGCTTACCGCAGAAGATGCAAAAAGCCTGACGCAAGCGGCTAACCAGAAGGATGGTTATATCAACCCTACCGTGCGCCTTATTGATGCGCTGCTGGTTGATGCTATTCAGACGGGCTCTTCGGATATGCACTTTGAGCCGGAAGATCAGTTCATACGTCTGCGTTACCGTGTTGACGGCGTGCTAAGGCTGGTGCGTTCGTTCCATAAAGATTACTGGCCGGCGATAGTTGTCCGTATAAAAATCATATCGGATATGAACATTGCCGAAACGCGTAACCCGCAAGATGGCCGTATAGTTATAAACGTGCTTGGTCGTGAGGTTTCGTTCCGTGTGGCAACGCAGCCTACCATTCACGGTGAGAACATTGTACTGAGGATACTTGACAGGCAGAAAGCACTTCTGCCGATGGAGCAGCTTGGCTTCAGCGAGTCTAATATCAAGATACTTCAGCGTATGCTGCGCCGCCCTGAGGGTATAATAATAGTAACCGGCCCTACGGGTTCCGGTAAGTCTACCACGCTGTACTCGATATTGAACTTCATCAACACCATGGATGTGAACATAATGACGCTGGAAGATCCGGTGGAGTATTCACTGCCGATAATCAGACAGTCTAACGTGCGCGAGAATTCCGGCATGGATTTTGCTTCGGGTGTTAAATCTATACTGCGTCAGGATCCGGACATTATATTTGTAGGTGAGGTGAGGGACGAAGCTACCGCTACCATGGCAGTGCGTGCCGCGATGACCGGTCACCAGGTTTATACTTCCCTGCATACGAACGATGCTATAGGTGCGATACCGAGGCTTGCAGATATAGGTGTTAGTGCTCGCATACTTTCCGGCAATATAATTGGTATAATTGCGCAGCGTCTGGCGCGTAAACTTTGCCAGCATTGTAAAAAACCAAAAACAGCAACAGAAGAAGATTGCCGTATTTTGGGCCTGGATAGCAGTAACCTGCCGACTATATATGAAAAAGGCGGCTGTGACAGATGTTCTAATACCGGCTATAAAGGGCGTATCGCGATATCTGAGATAGTTATGGTGAATGAAGAGATCGATGATCTTATCTTCCGTGGCGCAAGTAAAATGGAGCTTATGAGTGCTGTTGTTAAAACAGAGTATAAGCCTATGGCGGAAGACGGTGTGGACAAAGTGCTGAAAGGCGTTACCGATCTGAATGAGCTGATAGAAACAATAGATATGACAAAACGCTTATAAGGTTTTTTAAAAATAATGTTCCAATACAGTTACAGGGCGATAAATGAAGATGGCAAGAAGGTAACCGGTAAGGTAACCGCCGCTAACTCTGTTGACCTTGAGATGAAGATAAGAGAGCTTAATTATGAGCTGATAGATTTTCGTCTTGAGAAAAGCCGCCGATCTCTATTCGGGCGGAGAATAAAACCGAAGGACATGATAATGTTCTGCGTGCACATGGAGGAGCTGGATAGAGCCGGCGTGCAGATACTTGATTCTCTTATCGATCTGCGTGATACGGTGGAAAACCCGCGTATGCGCGACCTGCTGGCTGATCTTGTGGAATCTATCCGTGGCGGTGAGCAGCTTTCTCAGGCAATAAAACGCCGCAGTGATGTGTTCGACGAGTTGTTCTACGGCCTTGTGGCGGTGGGTGAAGAGACCGGTAATATCGGCGATGCGTTCGGACATCTTTCCAAGCATATAAAATGGCAGACCGACTTCCGCAGGAAGATAAAAAAAGCCATGACCTATCCTATCGTTCTGGTTGTTGTGATGACGCTGGTTGTGATAATGATGATGCTTTTTGTCGTTCCTCAGCTTGTAGAGTTCATGACCAAGCAGAGTATCGCGCTGCCTATCTATACAGTTTTGCTGATAAAAACATCGGAATTCTTCCAGAGCTACTGGTGGTTGGTGCTGCTTGTAATGATAGCCACGCCGCTGATATTGTTTATATTCTACCGGAATTCTCCGCCGTTCAAATACTTTATGGACAAGCTATTCCTGCGTGTGCCGGTGCTTGGGCAGCTGATACTAAAGATAAACCTGGCAAGGTTCGTAAAATTCTTCTCCGTAACATTCAACAGCGGTCTGGGTGTACTGGAATCGCTTGATGTATCGCGCAAAGTAGTGCGTAATGCCATAGTACTGGAAGCGGTAGACCTGATAACGCTTGATATAAGCAACGGTTCTACCATATCGGAAGCCATTGCTGCACGCGATACGTTTCCGAGCCTTGTGGTAAGAATGTTCCGTGTTGGCGAAGAAAGTGCTAATATGGATAGGGCGCTTTCTAACGTGAACTTCTTCTACGAAAGAGAGATAGATGACACGATAGAGGCTGTTGTTGCAACAATACAGCCATCATTATTGGTGGTATTGGGTGGTATTCTGCTTTGGATCATTGCGGCAGTCTTCGGTCCGATATATGGAAGCTTTGATAAGATGAATTTTTAGAAGTATTAAGATATAAGAACAAGGAAAGGATACGGCTTGGTAAAGAGAAAAAATACTTCAATGGTGATATCGCTGGGTGATGACGGCGCGATAATAAGCTGCTTCACCGGAACATCGCTGCTTAAGCGCGTGTTCGTTACATCACCTTCGTCATCCGATTTCCATGACCTTGTAAGGGAATACAGCAATGCAACCATTTACCTGCTGCTGGATACCATAGACCAGAACTATGTGTTCTCTAACATACCTAACGTGGGCAAGGCCAACGTAAATAAAATAATAAAACGTAAAATAAAGACCGAATTCGACCAGAATGACATAAACACTTCGCTGTTCCTTGGTAAAGAGACCATAAAGGGCAAGCCTAACATGCGTTATGTGTTTATATCTGTTCGCAGCGCAGATCCTTTCAAAGTGTGGATGGACAGCATAAACCAGCTATCCAACAAGTTTGGTGGTATATACCTGATACCGCTTGAGGCTGAGGAATTTATAAAGCGCGTCCGCAAATCTGTTCATGGCGATAAGAAAAGCGAGCAGGAAGAATGGTGTATATTCATATCATATAACCGCGTGGGCGGCTTCCGTCAGATTGTACTAAAGAACGGTAAGCTGATATTTACGCGTATATCGCAATCTATAAGCTTGCAAACGCCGGATGCCATAGGCAAGAACATAAGCCAGGAAGCGGCTAACACGCTTGAATATATCCGCCGTATAGGGTTCTTCGACCAACCGCTTTCCGTATATATAATATGTTCTAAAGAAGCGGCTAACTTTATTGAAGTGCCGGGAGTTCGTGAATCTGATGTGCATGTGTTCAATCCGCACGAGCTGGCGCAGAAACTTGGCTACCACGCCGCAGCACAGGAAAATGATAAATTCGGTGACGTAATATTTGCATCTAACTTTATCTCCAGCAAGCACAAGGTGCTTAAGCTTTCCACAAAAGAAAGCTCTACCAGCGAAAAGCTGAACAATCTTTCTACCGGCATAAGCATAGTAAGTAAGCTTATCATGGCAGCCCTGCCGGTTGCGATAGCATATTTTATGTATCAGGCGCTATCTTCTAACAAAGAGATAGATAAGGCATTCCAGGACCTATCCAGAAAAAAATCTGAATTAACGGAAGTTAAAGACTTTGAAAAAGAATACGGTATCAATCCGCAAACGCTGATGGATATGGTAAAAACAAAGAACACCTTTGATAACCGTGATACGGCCTTCTTTGACATACTGAAAAAATATCAGGAAGCAGATAAATTCTCGCGCCATGCAAGCCAGGTAATACTGAACACTTCTGAGCGCGGCCAGAAAACCGTAGATATTCAGGCTATAATAGATATCTCTCAGGTTAAGAATTATGGTGATGTTCTGTATCAGGTAGAACAATTTACCACCGCTATAAAAGAAGGTATGGGCAACGCCTACGAAGTACAATTCACCGGCCTTCCGAGCGAGAAGGATATAAGGGTGGATATGCAATCCAGGGCGCAACAGCAGCCTTTGAGGGTAACTGTTAACATCAAGGAAAAATGAAGGCAGACAATATAAAGAAGACAATAGGTATAAAACTGCTGAAGAACGGCATAGTAATAGCCGTGCTTGCTTTGCTTGTTGCCGGTGCATATGTGTATAACACTATGAACGAGGACGAGCTACTGAAGCTTAGGGGTGAGATACGTCAGGTAGAAGGGCAGGTAGCAAAGAAGCGTCAGGAATATCAGGATTCTGAACAGCAGCTGAAAGAATATCTTTCAATTCCGCAAACAAGACTTCCTACTCAATCTGGCTACGCCACAGCCCGTGAAAGGTTGCAGGTATCTATACCGGAAGTGCAGGGGCTGAAAGATGCCTATGCCTTTAAAAAGCTTAACTTCTCGCTTGGCGAAATAAAAAGAGCCAGAGAAGCACTGCCGGCCAACTATACTGCTTTTGAAGGTGAAATAACCGTGACCCTTGGCGGTGCATCAGATGAATTCGTATATTCTTTCCTGAATGACCTGAAGCATGTATTGCCGGGATATCTGTACATAAAGAATATGAGAACAGTAAGGCAGAACGATATAAACAACGCTACGGTGACATCGTACCTGACTCAGGATAATTACGAGCTTGTAAGCACAGATCTGAAATTAGGCTGGATAACGGTAAAAACTGAAGGGAATTCGCAGCAGCCCGCAGTTGCAGTGCCAGACCGGAGAGGAAGAAGATAGATCATGAAAAAAATACTTCTTACATTAGTATTATTTATACCTTTTGGCGTTGTTGCTCAGCAGGCAGATATTGACCCTCTTCTTTCTACCGACGGCAATGTTGTGCTTCCGGACGATACTATAAGCCTTGAGATACCTGCCGCGCAGCCGGAGCAGGACGAAACGGTTGATGGCAGTATCATTCCCTCTGCACCTGCGGGATACCAGTCTTTCGACGGGGAGAACTTTGATACACTGAACAGTGATGTTCTCTCTCTGTTCTACACCAGAGAGCAGATAGATTTTCTTTATAGCCAGATATCACGCTTCAAGAAGTCTGGCGGAAAGGTTGCAAGCCTTGTAAATCAGGCCGAGCAGCTGGTAAGTGGCAGCACCGTTAGCGAGGAAAGCCTAGAGGTTAATATAGTAACATATTATCTTGGGCTGATACTTTACCCGTCTGATAAGAACTGGAGCCTATGGCTTAACGGCAATAAAATCCGTAAAGAGCAGAATGGCAGTGATCCAATGCTGGAAGTTGCCGAAGTGGGCGATAAGGCTGCCGTATTCAACTATAAGGTGGCACGCCTTGAGATAGATTCTCCGTTCTACAGAACTAAGCTGAAATCTGTTGGAGAGCATAACAGGCCGGCAGATAAAAGCCATAACTGGGACCTTGTTTCTGAAGATGGGCTGATAAAGCTTTCCAGCTCCGAGAAGATCGTGCAGTTTCGCCTGAAGTTGAATCAGACATTCTCTCTGTATGATATGGAGATCAAAGAAGGTGACTACAAGCCAATAGTAAAAGATGCTGCAACAATAGCTGCAGAGCAGGGCATGAATGACATAACTGCTGAGCAAAACGACGCTCTGACAGCGCCAGAAACAACTACAGAACAACAAAACATTGATATGCTGCAGCAAGAACAGCCTGAAGCTTCTGTCCCAGCTGCTGCGCCTCCTGTTGCGGAGCCGGTAAGAGCTGCTGCGCCGCCGCCTGCAAGCCTTACTCCGGCTACAAGAACAAGAAACAGGTTAAGAACCGGTATCTAGTTTTATTTTCTAGCTTGGGTTTTCAAGAAGCTTTCCGCCTAATGCAGAGATCATTGCTTTTATTTCTTCCGCAGCCTTCTGAACTGCGTTCTTATCTGTACCGCGTGTTACAAGGCTAACAGCATAGCGCCCTTCAACTACGTATGGGTAGCTGCCTATTTCGGTTTGCGGGTTGTTGTTCTGAATTTCAGTAAGTGCAGCGGCGATATCGCCTTCCACCATATTGCAGGAAATGGTAGCGGAATGTATCGGCTGGCCTTTTTCGAGCTGTTGCGAAGCGTAATCGAACATTACGCGCATTATGGAAGGTATGCCTGCAAGCACGAATACATTGCCAATGCGGCAGCCCGGAGCTGCGGTAAGAGGGTTCTCTACCAGCTCTGCATCCTTCGGGAACAAGGCCATGCGCAGACGTGAGGAGTTTAATTCGCTATCGCGCTGGCTATAATAATCTTCCAGCTTTTTGCGCGCCGTTGGGTCTTCCACAACTTCCACGCCGAAGGCTTTTGCTACGGCATCTATGGTGATATCATCGTGAGTGGGGCCAATGCCGCCGGTTGTGAATACGTAATCATGCGTGTTGCGAAGCTGGTTGAGTGCGGTTACTATTTCGGCGGTAACATCACGCACCACGCGGGATTCCACCAGCACAACGCCAAGTTCTGCCAGTTTGCGGGCAATATAATTTATATTGAGATCCTGCGTTTTGCCGGAAAGTATCTCGTTGCCGATAACAAGTATCGCTGCTGTTTTAGCCATAATGCACCCTTTGTTGAGCCGCATTATAGCTGGCAGGTATAAAAATTACAGAGTTTGTTTGTTGCTATAGCAATGACACCAGACGCAGAGGCGGATGAGTGGATGTGTTATTCTCCATCTCGCATTCTTCACTGCGGGAGATCTGGTTTGGGTCGCCGCGGTTGCTGACAAAAGAATTGGGAAGGCTGGTATTCAGGTCATCATCACCGAAATCGTAGTAGCTTCCGCTGCCCAGCCTGTCTGCCGCAGTTTGGGGCAAGGCCGAGGCGGATTCAAGAGACTGCTTTACCCTTTTTTTAATAGGTTTCTTCATACTCTGGCTCCTTTTTCTGTTCATATTACCATGATGCAGCAGGCTCTATAAAAATTCTATGCGGAATGGCCTTTAACAGGCTTTCTGCCTTATATCAGGGCATTATTAGGGGTTGACATTGTGCCGAAATGGGCTAAACAGAGGGCAGATTTTACTTCTTGTCGCGGGGTAGAGCAGCCCGGTAGCTCGTCAGGCTCATAACCTGAAGGTCGTTGGTTCGAATCCAGCCCCCGCAACCAAAACAAATAGCCCCTTAATTGGGGCTTTTTTGTTTTTGTGGGGTTGGAAAATCTAAATACTGACGGGCTTGGACTTTAATAATAGCCATATTGTACCTGCCAGCGCAGACAGAAAGGCGGATACAAGAATGGCTATCTTTGCCGGGTCTATCAATTCTGGGTGTGGCTCAAAACCAAGGCCGGCAATGAACAGCGACATTGTAAAGCCTATGCCTGCAAGTATGGACACGCCTGTAAGTTCAGAGAAATTCATTCCTCGCGGCATGCTGGCAACTTTGAACTTAAGTACAATAAAGCTGAACGTAATGATGCCCAGAGGCTTTCCAATCACCAGACCCATTATAATACCCAGCGAGACATCTGAATACAGTGCTTCAAATGACTGCCCGGAGAAATTAACCCCTGCATGGAACAGGGCAAAAACAGGCAGTATTATTATGGCAATAGGATTGACCAGTACGGAATGCCATCTTTGCAGGGGAGTTGAAGCCGCCATCACGGTATTTTGTATATTCTCTGTCAGCATGTGCTGACCGGATGACCTGAGGATGGTCTG
>JAMHZE010000086.1:0-12122 GCA_035909535.1 Rickettsiales bacterium
ATATCGCAGCCGCGCGTACGGAGCGATTTGACCTCGGTACCTTGCAGCACAATGCCAACGTCGAGCTCTTCCAGTATGAAGTACTCAAAATACGCCTTCTTGTTGCGCGATATTACGCCTGTTTCTTCCTGTACGGTCTTTTTAGACATAAGCGGGTTTTAGCAGTGAACAGCCGCCATGTAAATGATTAGCTTGAGCGCCTGACCTATTTCTGAAGCCTTTGGAGGTATTTCATCAGCTCGGAATCTGGCGAGAGTACCATTGTGGTATCTGCCGATTTGATGGATTCTCTGTAAACCTGCATGGTGCGGTAGAAGCTGTAGAAGTCTGCATCGCGGCCAAAGCTTTTAGCGAATATTGCAGATGCCTCACCATCGCCCTCACCTCGCAGAATTTCCGACTGCTTGCGGGCTTCTGCCAGAAGTATGGTTCTGTCGCGCTCGGCCAGAGAGGTTATCTTCTGCGCTTCTTCTGTACCCTGTGCGCGGTATTCACGGGCTTCCTTCTCACGCTCGGCTATCATACGCTTGAAGATAGAGTTGATGTTCTCTTCCGGAAGATCAGCGCGGACGATACGGAGATCAACTATTTCAACGCCGAATTCACCCGCTTTGTTGCGGATGTTGCTGCGTATCTCGGACATTATTGATGTACGCTTGCCGGAGAGGAGATCTTGGAACGGAACATTACCGATTGTGTTTTTAAGTGATGCCATAAGTATGGAATCTACCTCACGCGAAAGGCCGTTATAGTTGCTTACAGTACGGTAGAATTTAAGGGCATCAGTGATGCGGTATTTTACGAACGCATCTATTATAACCTGCTTCTGGTTAACATCCGGCAGGGTTTTAGGTTGCAGGTTAACATCTAGTATACGTTTATCATAGCGCACTACCGAGTTAACGAAATACGGCATTTTAAGGTAGAGGCCAGGCTCTTTTCTCATGCCTACAGGTTCACCGAATTGCAGGATTATTGCCTGCTCGTGCTGAGAAACAACGTACACGCTGCCGTAAAGCAGAACGAATAACGCGAGTATTATCCCACCAAGTATCTTTGCATCTTTAGTTAGTTTCATCGCTGATCACCTGTGTTTGATTCTGTGAATTTCTTTTCTTCAGCTCCGGCAGAGGCAGGTACGGAACAACGCCTGAACCGCCATGAGGCATTATAACCTTATCTGTGCCTGCAAGTATCTGCTGCATGGTTTCAAGGTAGATACGCTTGCGGGTCACATCTTTCGCTTTCGCATATTCATCATACACGCTGGCGAACCTTGCGGCTTCACCGCTTGCTATGGAGATAACTTCCTGCTTGTAGGCTTCGGCCTCCTGCAGAACTTTTTGAGCCTGACCGCGAGCCTTAGGTATCACCTCGTTCTGGTAAGCCATTGCACGGTTGATAGCGGTTTCCCTATCCTGCTTTGCAGTTTCTACATCGAGGAAAGCCGGCATTACCAGCTCTGGATTCTGAACATCGTTAAGGTTCACCGCATATATTTCCACGCCTGAGTTGTATGAATCAAGCACGGTCTGGATTATCGCCTGAACATCTTTCTCTATCGCAGAACGGCCTGTTGTCATAGCCTCTACAAAACGGGTGCGGCCGATAACCTCACGCATTGCAGATTCCGCAACGGATTTAATAGTACCTTCCATTGTTTCATAAGGATTGGCAACCTGGAAGAGGTAATCGAAAGAGTTTTTGATGCGCCACTGAATAGTGAAAGTAACATCTGCGATGTTGGTATCACCGGTTATCATCAGGCTTTCTTTAAGCTGCTTTGTCTCCTGACCGCCGTTACCGCGCGCAGAACGCTGACCGGCAGAAGAACGATAGCCGATCTGTATAGAGTTAATGAAAGTTTTCCTGACCACATATGCTTTTTCCAGCGGAGCAGGCAGATGGTAACGTAAACCTTCCGGCGCAGTACGGTGGAATTTACCGAAGCGCAGTACAACACCTTCTTCAGAAGCATCTACTACATAGAAGCCTGTCATGGCCCAGCCGATAACGGCCAGCATTATTATTACAAGGATACCACGGCTGGTGATATTGACCTCAGGAGCGCCAGAGCCCGGATTGAACATTTTGAAATCGAACGGGTTTTTACCACCACCATTACCGCCACCGCCTGGGCCTTTTGGGCCACCGCCACCCGGCTGACCTGCCGGCCTGCTAGGTTTTGGATCACGATTACCGAGATTGCCCCAAGGGCCTTTATTACCTGAACTCATTAGCCTGCATAGTTTGGTATTGTTAATAAGAGCATATCTAGTCAAATTCTAATTATTTGCAGTTAAAAAAAATTTGCTCAGTAGTGAAGAAAAAATGATTCGGATAGTTACTCATATCCGTGAATTTTTTCTGCTTCTAATCAGTAAATTTTTTACCTGCCCTACGGGTTGCTGCAAATTTTAGCATATTGAAGTTGAAAAAATACTCGGCAATAACCTATTATTGCGCTCGTATTTTTCATCACCCTCTGCTAAAATTTACCTCGCAACAAATATTTATAATTTGACTAGATATGCTCTAGCTCACCAATTATATATATTCGTTGGGAATCTATTTCAAGCTATATGAGCACAAAGAATACAAATGATATACGAGCATGGGTTAAACCGCCAAGCCCGAAAAATATCGAAGGGATAAAAAAGATAATTGCAGTGGCAAGCGGCAAAGGCGGTGTTGGCAAAAGTACCATTGCGGCACATTATGCTTTGAGCCTTGCAGCGCAGGGGAAAAAAGTTGGGCTGGTCGATGCGGATATTTTAGGCCCGAGCATTGCGCGCATGATGAGTATAAGCGGCGAGCCTGAAGTGCGTAACAATAAAATGGTGCCGCAGGAAAGTAACGGCGTGAAAGTGATGAGCATGGGCATGATGATGGGCGAGAATACGCCCGTTGTTTGGCGCGGCCCGATGGTTACGAAGGCGCTGCACCAGCTTATGCTTGCCGCTGAATGGGGCGAGCTTGATGTGCTGGTGATGGACCTGCCGCCAGGTACGGGTGACATACAGCTTTCTATCGCGCAGAATTATAAGATAGATGGCGCGATACTGGTTTCTACCCCGCAGGAAGTTGCGCTGATGGATGTAAAAAAAGCAGCGAGCATGTTCAACAAAGTTGAGATTCCTGTTATTGGCGTGCTGGAGAATATGAGTTATTTTGAAGATGCCGCGGGCAATAAAGTAGAGCTTTTTGGCAGCGGCAATGTAGAGAGATTCTGCGCGGAAACAGGCATAAAGTTTTTAGGCAAAGTGCCGCTTATGCCGGAGGTTTCTGAGGGTTGCGATAAGGGGCTAGATGCAAAAAGCAGCCCACTTATAAGGCTGCTTTCCGAACTTATTTAAGTAATTATTTATATACTATTCTGCTGAAGCAAGTGCGGCGATGTTCATCATCTCGGAAACGGTGCAGTTGTTTGGTACTATCTGTACAGGCTTTGCAAAGCCGCATAGTATCGGGCCGATAAGCACACCATTACCATGCTCGCGCAGAATTTTGCCGGAGATGTTCGCCGCTTCCAGCGATGGCATTATAAGCACGTTTGCAGGGCCAGTAAGTTTTATGCCCGGGTGAAGCTTTTGCAGATCTGCATTAAGCGCCACATCCGGCATCATATCGCCATCTACCTCGTACTTAACTTTTTTATCGCGCAGGGTTTTAAGAGCCTGACGGATAATGCCTGTACGAGCATATTCCGGATCACCGAAGTTAGAGAACGACATGAACGCAACGCGAGGTTTTTCACCCAGCTTTTCAGCGAGCTGTGCAGTTTTTTCGGTTATCTTCACCATCTGGTCGGCATCCGGTTCTATGTGAACCGCGCTATCTGAGATGAAGATGGTTTTGTTGTTTTTACCAACGGCAAGAGTAACACCGAAAATGCGCTCATCTTTTTTAGCACCAACTGTTTTCATCAGCGTTTTGAGTGAAGATGAATAAGAATGCGTAAGGCCGGTTATCAGTATATCGCCCTCACCTTTCATCAGCAGCTCTGCGGCCGCCTTGTTCGCATCTGCATCTGTTGGAGCTTTGATGGTGATACCAGAAGCATCTGCCATGCCGAAGTTCTTCAGGTTCGCGGATATTTTCTTCTCGTCACCCACGATAACTACTTTACCGTAGCCGTTATCTCGCCATTGCAGCGCAGCGCGGGCAACTTTATCTTCATTGCCTTCTGCGAAGATAACTGTTTTAGGATTCTCTTTCAGTTTTTTATAGATGTTGGAAAGAGTGTTAGCCGTAGGGTTAAGCCTTGCAGCAAGCTGGGCTGTGTATGCATCCCAGTCAGTTATCTTTTTGCGGGCAACGCCTGTTTCTATCGCAGCTTTTGCAACCGCTACAGGTATGCGCGCGATAAGACGAGGATCGAACGGAGAAGGAATTATGTATTCAGGGCCGAATTCCAGTCTATCTTTTTTATAGGCAGCCAGAACTTCATGCGGAACAGCTTCGCGGGCAAGTTCTGCCAGCGCAGTTGCTGCGGCTACTTTCATCTCTTCGTTGATAGTGGTTGCATGGACATCTAGCGCGCCACGGAAAATATACGGGAAGCCGAGAACGTTGTTCACCTGATTAGGATAATCGGAGCGGCCGGTAGCGATTATTGCATCGCTGCGGTATTGCTTCGCTTCATCTGGAGTAATTTCCGGATCCGGGTTTGCCATTGCGAAGATTATCGGGTTAGGAGCCATTAGCTTGATATGCTCTGGCTTAACTGCGCCCTTGCCGGAAAGACCATAGAAGGCATCTGCGCCCTTCATTGCATCTTCCAGAGTGCGGTCTGTGGTATCTATCGCCAGTTCTTCCTTCCATTCGTTCATGCTGGAATCATTACGGCCTTTGTAGATCACGCCTGTGCGGTCTACCAGAAGCGCGTTCTTAACGCCCATGGATTTAACCAGCTTAAGGCATGCGATACCGGCTGAACCGGCGCCAAGCACAACAAGCTTTATATCAGAAAGCTTACGGTTAGTAAGTTTACATGCATTGATAAGCGCAGCAGCAGTAACTATTGCTGTACCGTGCTGATCATCATGGAATACCGGGATGTTCATCAGCTCTTTCAAGCGCTTCTCAATGTTGAAGCATTCAGGAGCTTTGATATCTTCGAGGTTGATACCGCCCCAGCTTGGGCCAAGGTAACGCACCGCGTTGATGAATTGCTCAGGGTCTTTCGTATCTACTTCCACGTCCACGGAATCTATATCCGCAAAGCGTTTGAACAGAACAGATTTACCTTCCATAACAGGTTTTGCAGCAAGAGCACCCAGATCACCCAGACCAAGTACCGCTGTACCGTTTGAAATAACCGCAACAAAGTTACCCTTGGCAGTATATTTATATGCGTTATCCGGATCATCAGCTATTTCAAGGCATGGAGCCGCAACACCCGGGGAATACGCCAGAGCGAGATCACGCTGGGTAAGAAGCGCCTTGGTAGGCAGTATTGCTACCTTGCCCGGCAGGCCAGTTTCGTGAAAACGGAGAGCTTCTGGGTTAGTGTATCTTTGTTCTTTTTTGTCAGTCATTTAACAGCCTATAGAATATGTAATTACACAGCAATTTGCGCCTTAAAATACGGATTATTGGAAATTTAGCAAGGGATTTGAGGACTACCGCCTTTCAAGCCATTGACAGGGCTACTTTAAACCAAAATAGGCAAAAGCTGCGGCATAAACTGCCCACATGGAAGGACGCAGGAATAATCCGCGGAAGGCATATACTATACATATAGTAAGGAACTTGTTGTTGCGTATCCAGTTGGCGGTGCGCGGAGGGAGTTTATCCACCTGGCGATTGAGCCAGTTCTTCACCGACTGCGGAGTGTTGCGGTATATCCAGCGTTCCAGTTTGTTGGGTTGTTTTTCGGTCATGTTATTTTCTGCTGCCGAATATTGCCGAGCCGATGCGGAGTATGGTAGCACCCTCTTCTATCGCGATTTTATAGTCACCGCTCATACCCATTGAAAGATGCTGCATGTCGAAGTTCTCGTATGGCCTCTGCTTTAGTTCATTGAACAGTTCACGCAGCTGACGGAAATTACCACGCACTATGTTCTCATCCGCTTCGTTCTCGGAGATGGTCATGAGGCCTTTAACTTTTATATTAGGCAGGCGTGAGATATATTCTGCCAGAGCCGGAAGCTTTTGCGGAGTAACGCCCGATTTACTTTCTTCGCCCGAAGTATTTACCTGAATGAGCGCGTTTATTGTGCCGTTTTCTGCAGCAAGGCGCTTTTGCAGTGCATCAGCCAGAGTTTCCCTGTCCAGCGAGTGCAGAAGATGACAGATGCGCGTTATGTACTTTACCTTATTGGTCTGCACCGGCCCGATAACATGCCAGTTGATATCCGCCTCTTTAAGGATGGCGTATTTACGCTCAAGCTCTTGCACGTAGTTCTCACCGAAATCGGTTTGCCCCGCACCATGCGCAGAAATTATCATGGAAGCCGGCTTGGTTTTTGAAACAGCAACCAGAGTTACTTCGGAAGGATTGCGCCCGCACGCTGCACAGGCAGCAGATATACCGTTTGAAAGAAGTTCAAGATTTTTTTCTATATCCATGAAAATAATATGATTGCCTAGATGGCTTAATTTATTTATAAGAGCGGCATATGCAAGATAAAACCCATCATGATGTACAGAATACCTCAGTTATACTACTGAATCTGGCCAATGAACATAAGCGCAATAAAATATCTATCAAAGAGATAAAAGATGCCCTGCATGAACGTGGTTTTGGCCTGCTTTTCCTTGTATTTTCCTTACCTCTAATGGTTCCTTTGCCGATACCTACCGGTATAGGCACCGCGCTTTCTGTACCGCTGATGTTCTTCGCCTATCAGTTCATGATGAACGCAGATAGTCCGTGGCTGCCAAAATGGGTTCTCAGCAAAGAACTGAGCATTGATACCTTCCGCAAGATGATAGAGAAAACCCTGCCTTATCTGCGCTTCGTGGAAAAATTCCTCAAGAAAAGGCTTCTTACCGTTTCTGACAGCAGAAAATGGGAGATATTCATCGGCCTGTTCATTCTACTGCTGCAGATACCTGTTGCTCTGCCTATGCCTCTTTCTAACGTGATACCGGCAATATCTATTGCGCTGATAGCACTTGGCATGCTGGAAAAAGACGGCGTGATGATACTTATAGGCAAGGCCGTGGGCATTTTTGCCTGGATAGTTTTTGCGCTGATGTGCTTTGCGGTTTACTACGGCGTACATGAAATGCTGCAACTGCTGCCTGACCACTGGCGCGATGACATTGAGCATATTACCGACACTTATGCTCCGGAACTGACCGGCGAAGGCGCTGTACAGGATAACGATGCCAGTTACGGCATGCCTGGAGTAAGCACTAAAGATAAATAACCATTTATGGCCATTGCCCCTACAGTAAGTAAGCGTGCGTTAACAGGCATACTCTGGACGCTGCTTTCGTGCTTCTGCTCCGGCGTAATGATAAACATGGTAAAGCACGTCTCTGCTGACCTGGGCACCGCTCAGATAATCTTCTTCCGCAACGTTTTCGCATTCATAATGTTCGTACCGATAATAATGTATATCGGTCTGCCGAAGTTCAAAACAAAACGCATTGGCATGCATATGGTGCGCTCTACCACCGGGCTTATTTCGATGATGATATATTTCTATGCGGTATCGATAATGAACCTTTCGGTTATCACGGCGCTTTCATTCACCGCGCCTTTATTCACCGCGATACTGGCCGTTTACTTTTTCCGCGACAGACCGAACAGGCACCAGATATTCGCGCTGTTCACCGGATTTATCGGGGTTATGATAGTAGCAAGACCCGATACGGACGGTTTTGAACCGATAAGCCTGCTTATGCTTGCATGCACGCTTTTCTGGGCGCTTTCCGGCATTACCATAAAAAAACTGGCAGAAACAGAAAGCGCAATGCAGACAACATTCTACATGACCTTTTTTATGATGGTGTTTGCCGCACCTCTGGCATTGCTGGACTGGAAAGACCTTACCGCAGAGAATATGCTTTGGCTGTTCGGCATAGCGCTGTTCTCTAACGCGCTGCAATATTCTCTGGCGAAATCGCTCGCGCTGGCAGATTTTTCTGTGCTGCTACCTTTCGATTTCACCAGGCTGGTATTTACCGGCGGGCTTGCCTATATAGTATTCGGCGAAAATATGCCGGTGCATGCGGTTCTGGGCTCTGTGGTGATACTTGCAGCCGCCACTTATTCTGCCCTGAATGAGCGTCGCAAAATACGCAAACTGGCGGAAATGGGGCAGATAAACAGGGAGTTCTAGCCCTGCTTTGACTTTCTGCCATAATGGCCTATATTCACCCCTATCATCAAAAGCTTAATTATATGTATATACAAACTGAAACTACACCAAATCCTAACACCCTGAAATTCATACCGGGTGAAACAGTACTGGAAAGCGGCACGGCAAGTTTCCGCAGCGCACAGGAAGCCGCAGGCGTTTCTGAGCTGGCCACCGTACTTTTTGAGATACCTGATGTAGAACAGATATTCTTCGGCTACGATTTTATTACCGTTACCAAAAAAGATTCTGCTGAATGGACGATGCTGAAGGCCAATATACTCACCACCATAATGGAACATTACATCAGCGGCAGGCCGGTAATGACGCTTGAGAAAAAAGCGGTGAATAAAAGCGATACATCAACTGAGAATGACAGCGAGATAGTAAAGCAGATAAAAGAACTGATAGATACACGCGTGCGCCCAGCAGTAGCGGAAGATGGCGGCGATATTATATATCAGGATTTCCGTGAAGGGATTGTATACCTTGAACTGCATGGCGCCTGCAGCGGCTGCCCAAGTTCTACGCTGACGCTGAAGAACGGCATTGAGAACATGCTTAAACATTATATTCCAGAAGTATCTTCTGTTGAGGCAGTTAACGGATGAAGTTCAAGTCGCCAGCTAAGGTAAATCTTTTTCTGCACGTGACAGGTAAGCGTGCAAACGGATACCATGAGCTGGAAAGCCTGTTCTACTTCCCTGATATTTGCGATGAGATAGAAGTGACCGACCAAAAAGGCTTGCAAGTTACCGGAAGATTTGCAGACAGGTTAAAGAATGATGATGCCGAGAACCTTATTCTGAAAGCATACGGCAAACTGAAAGAAAGATTCCCTGAGAAGATCCCTGAGCTTGGTTTTATACTTACAAAGAATTTGCCTGTTGCGGCTGGCATTGGCGGTGGCAGCGGCAATGCGGCATCTGTGCTGCGTGAGTTGAATGAAGAGTATGGCTTGGGTTTAAGCCACCACGAGCTGATAGATATTGGCGTAACGCTTGGCGCCGATGTGCCGCCGATGATATATGCCAACACCTGCCTTGCGCGCGGCATTGGTGAGATAGTGAGTGAAGTGCGTGAGTTTCCGAAACTGAATATGGTACTGGTGAATCCTCTGAAACCTGTTTCTACCGCTGAGATATTTAAAATGGGTTTTAAAGACTACAGCAAAAACATCGAGAGCGATTTTATATTTAATTCTACCCAGAGCATGATGGATTTTCTGGAAGAGACGCGCAACGACCTTGAGGCAAGCGCAAGAAAAATCTGCCCTGAGATAGGCGAGATACTTAAGCTGCTGGAGAAACAGAGCGGTTGCCTTATGGCCCGCATGAGCGGCAGCGGCGCAACCTGTTTTGGTATTTTTGAAAGCCACGATAAAGCGGCGCTGGCACAGGAAAGTATTATCGCTGAAAAACCTGAATACTGGTGCGCGGCAGGTTAATTTTTAAGCTGTTTTATCTATCTTTTCGATGAGTCCTTCAAGGTAGCCAGAGATGGTGTTAAGCGTTTCCGCCATTTCGGCATCGCGCTTTTCACGGCCTTTATCTGACGAGAGATCAAGCTTCTTTTTATTCTCGTTCAGCTCGTCTATCAGCATTATAGCAGACATTACAAGCAGCAGCGATTCATTACCGGTGCGCAGCTGGCGCGAAAGCGTATCTATACGTTTATCAAGTTCTTCCGCAGTGGCGCTAAGCTGGTGCTCCTGCCCATCTGCACAGGCTAGCTGGTAGTTTCTGCTGCCGACCTTTACGTTTATTACACCCATTATACCAGCCCCTTCCCGGCCATGTAAGATTGCACCTGAACTATAACCCTGTCCACGCGGTCTGCTATTTCACGGTTGCGGGTTTCCAGCTGAATGGATTTGTGCTGTTCTTCACCCACGCTGGCTTGAAGTTCAGCGTTCTGCTCACGCAGATAGATTATTTCGTCGCGCTTATCATCAACTTCTGTAGTGAGTTTAGAGACCTCGTCCTGCAGGGCCTTGACCTTGTTCATTACCTCTAGCGCAGGAGTGCTTTTTGTTACGACCAGCTTCTTATCAACGGCCTTTTCAAGCTTCTCTATCGTCTTCTTGAGATTTATTTTTGCCTCATCGAGCTTGTTCATAGCGCTAATAGCCGGAATTTATTCAAAAGAGTTTCTCTATTTGTATAAAGAAAGATATAGTCAGTCAAAGATTTATTAAATTATTTTTAATACCTTATCCGGAATGCGTAATCTGGTAAAGACCATCATACTCTTTCTGCTATGCGCGCTGCTGCTGATACTTCTGCTCATCTACGACCATAGCGGCAATGCCGTGTTCCTTATCTTTGCGGTTATATGTGCAGCCATACTGGCAGGCGCGGTGATAGCCACATTCTACGATGATATAAGCCATGCATTCGGCAGCTATCGCAGGAAGAGAGGAGGAGGCAGCGTTAAACTTACCCCGATACAGGCCGGTGCGAACGAAAATGATATTTCGTGGAAGAGATTTGTAGAGAACAACCCTATACCTGCCATAGTTTTTGACAAGGGCATGAGCATTCAGCGCCGCAACAAGGCTTACACAGAACTAATGTACAAGCACGGTTTGAACGCTACGGCAAGTATGCTTGGGGAGAACTTCTCGTGTGACGTGGAGAAGCTGAAATCGGCAATGGAGCGCAATAATTATACTCAGGCTGTTACGGGCGAAGCGATACTTAACAACCCGCAAAAAACTCCATTCACGTTCTTTACTATGCCGGTAAACCCGGGCAATACTCTGGAAGAAAAGATATTTCTTGCGCAGTTTGTAGATAGCAGCGAAAAAATGGACCTGAAAGAGAAGTTCATTCAGGCACAGAAGATGCAGGCGATAGGCCAGCTTGCAGGTGGTATCGCGCATGATTTCAACAACCTGCTGACAGCTATAGGCGGCTTTAGTGACCTGCTGCTTACACGCCATGCGCCGGGCGACAGCAGCTTTGTTGATATAATGCACATCAAGCAGAATGCTAATCGTGCGGCTAACCTTGTAAGGCAGCTTCTGGCGTTTTCGCGCAAGCAGACGATGCAGATGGAACTGCTTTCTCTTAACGAAGTGCTTTCTGAGATATCTAACCTGATACGCAGGCTTATCGGCGAGAATATTACGCTTGATGTGAACATGGAGCGCGAAATCGGCGACATTAAAGCTGATAAATCTCAGCTTGAGCAGGTTTTTGTGAACCTTGCCGTGAACGCACGTGATGCAATGACCAATGGCGGCAGGCTGGAAGTTAAGTGTCGCAACATAGATATTCTGACCCCTAAGGATGTAAAGCTGAAATATGCTGCCTATGCCGCTGCAACAGATGTTATACCGGGTAAGTATGTAATGATAAGCGTTGCAGATAGCGGCGAAGGTATTCCACCTGAGAATTTGAAGAAGATATTCGAGCCGTTCTTTACCACCAAGGAAGTTGGTCAAGGTACGGGCCTTGGCCTTGCAACCGTTGCAGGTATTATTGAACAGACCGGTGGGCATTTATATGTTTCGAGCCGCGAGGGAGATGGAACAGAGTTTCTGGTACTGCTGCGCCGACACGAACGCACCGCACATGATGTTGTGAAGGAAGAACCAAAAGAAAAGGTTCGCGACCTGACCGGCAGCGGTAATATATTACTGGTGGAAGATGAAGACCCTGTACGTATGTTCAGCAGCCGCGCGCTAAAGAATAAAGGCTACAATATCATGGAAGCCAGCAGCGGTGAGCAGGCGCTGGAGATATTTGAGCAGGTGGGCGGTGATGGCATTGACCTGATAATTTCTGACGTGGTGATGCC
>JAMHZE010000087.1:0-16350 GCA_035909535.1 Rickettsiales bacterium
GCAACGTGTCTTATGAACTCCGCTCTCCGCTTACATCAATAATGGGCTTCGCAGAATTAATGCTGCTTGGCATGGGCGTTAAGCTTGATAAAAAATCGCAGGACTACGTGCAATCCATCATGGAATCTTCGCACATGCTTAAGGAGCTTATAGATAACATAATAGAAGTATCATCGTTCGATGCTGGGTATATCTCGCTTAAAAGGCAGCCTGCCACCGCTCAGGAAGTGCTTTCTCCGGTGCTGGATAGCTTAAGCGCTGAAGCGGCAAAAAAAGGCGTTCAGGTAATATCATCCATCGATAAGGGTGTTAAGAAGATGAATGTAGATGTTCAGCGTCTGCAGCATGCCATCAAGCTGATAGCAGATTGCAGTATCGCCATGAGTCGTGATGACAGCAAGGTGAACATTACTGTTTCCGCGGAAGAGGGAGGTACAATATTCCGTATAAAAGATTCCGGTACAGGCATAGCCCCTAAAGATATTCCAAAGATATTCGACCAGTTCTACAAAATGCAGTCCGGCAGCACAGGCGGCACGGGCCTTGGTCTGTATCTAGCCCGCAAAACCATAGAACTTCACGGCGGCACCATAAAGGTAGAATCCACCCTCGGCAAAGGTACAGAATTCACCTTCGTTATCCCGTAGGTTTAATTAGTACTCGTAATGTTTATCAGAAGTTCTATAAAACTTCATAGAAGCCTATAATTGGCGGTACAGCTTTTTACCGTGTTTGTAACACTATATAGCGAATCAGCTTGTGGCAGGGCAAGGCTACCTATATCCGGGTTGGTAAAGCAGTCTTGGTCATCATCCCACGCTGTGCCGAAAGCTACTAGTCTGCCGGTGGCAGGCATTCCATCGTTAAGCTTCTGGTCAATTGTTGCAAGTATATCAGGGGTTAAAGCGCCGGGGGCATCTACTGTAAAATCGTAGCCCCATAGATGAAGTTTTGCAACCCAGCGATGTGTTGCCATTAATTCACCATGGCCGTCCGATATTATCATTACTATATTATTTCCACCGGGCAGCATGGCCCACTGGAAAGCATCGGTAGAAAAATTTATATCCTTAAGCATATCCGGTGGGGCTGTTGGGCCAAGTTTAGGGCCTAAGGGTGAATATACACCGGCATTTTGCAGATGCAGCCATATACACTTTGTTTCACCGCCTTCCAGAATGCCATTACCATTCCCTTCGTATACTGTGCTGCCATCACCATCGGCGCTGTCATTGCACTCCGGAAAAAACCGTTCAGGCTTGCGTATATCGCCGGGCATGGCATCATACTTGCTCTGGAATGTAGCTACAGCAAGCGCTACCTCGTTAAGTGACCTTATATGCGCGCGTATCTGTGTCTGTTTTATCAGTTCCTGTCCCTGTAATACGCCGCCCACCAACAGGCCTATTATCACCAGTACAATAGCCAGTTCTACCAGCGTGAAGCCATTTTTTGCTGTCTTTTCAAAGGCCCTCTCAAAAATACCTTCTTAATAACCCTATACCTATTTTAACAATTCATAAGGTTATTGACCATTGAAATATATAAAAACATGGCTATTATCCGCGCAGTTATGGCAAAAGAACTCACATACCAGCATCAGTTGCAAGAGGTGAAAGACTATATTTCCCTGCTCAAGCCACGTGTTATGAGCCTTGTTGTGTTCACAGGTTTCTGCGGTCTTATAATCGCCCCTGGCCATATCCACCCGCTGGTTGCCTTCATGTCCATTCTCTGCATTACGCTTGGCAGCGGTGCCAGCGGTGCAATAAACATGTGGTACGAGCGTAAAACAGATGCACTTATGGCTCGCACTAAAAACCGCGCTCTTCCGCAGGGCCGCCTTAAGGCCGAAAACGCGCTAGATTTCGCAGGCGTACTGGCTTTCTTCTCAGTGTTCATGATGGCCTTTGCAGTAAACATAACAGCAGCCTTCCTGCTGCTTTGCGCAATACTATTCTATGTTTTTATCTATACTATCTGGCTTAAGCCGCGCACTCCGCAGAACATCGTTATCGGCGGTGCAGCTGGCGCTTTCCCTCCTATGATAGGCTGGGCATCGGTAACCGGCGGCATCTCAACTGAATCCGTCGTGCTGTTCCTCATCATCTTTCTGTGGACACCGCCGCATTTCTGGGCGCTGGCGCTCTTCCGTAGCGGAGATTACCAGAAGGCCGGAATACCTATGATGCCGGTTGTACACGGCGTAGCCGAAACTAAAAAGCAGATGCTTATATACACAATATTGCTCTTCGCAGTAACGCTTGTACCTGTGTTCACGGGCTTCTCGCACATCATATATCTTGCCGCTGCCGTTATACTTGGCACAATGTTCACGGTTCATGCGGTAAAGGTGTTCCGCAACCCGTCAGAATCCAACGCCAGAAAAATGTTCGGCTTCTCAATAATGTATCTCTTCATACTTTTCGCCGCTTTAGTAATAGATAACATGGTATACGGTCTATGACATCCCCTTCACAAGTGCATGAACAACGTAAGGTAAAAAACTTCCTTCTGCTTGGCCTGCTAACGCTTGTTGTTATATTCGTATTCTCTATAACGCTGGTAAAGGTACGCTTTGCGGAAGATGACCACAAAGGTATCCGCACGGAAGAATTCGAGAAGATAAACAGCATCAAGCAAGATATCATCGGCGGTAACAAGCCGGCGGCAGAGTAAGCGTAATGAACAAGAACTCACGCTTAGGGCTTAACATACTTGCAATAGCGGTAGGCATGTTCGGCCTGGCCTATGCATCTGTTCCGCTATACGATATCTTCTGCCGCATGACAGGCTTTGGCGGCACAACAATGGTAGCGGGCGTTGCCCCTCAGCAGGTAATAGACCGCGACATAAAAATACTCTTCAATACCGAGGTCAGCCCGGACCTAAGCTGGGAGTTCAAAACCATGCAAAGCACGGTGCATGTTAACGTAGGCGAGCAGAAGCTGGCCTTTTTCGAGGCGGTGAATACAGGCTCCAAGCCGGTGGTCGGCATGGCCTCATATAACGTCAGTCCGGCCAAAATGGGTAAGTATTTCAACAAGCTGAAATGCTTCTGTTTCGAGCAACAGTTGATAAGGCCGGGCGAGAAAATCAGCTTTCCGATATCTTTTTTTATTGACCCTGAAATTATGAATGATAAGAACTTGAACGATGTTCAGGAGGTAACCCTGTCTTATACATTCTTTAAGTACAAGGACCAGAACATCGCAAATTTAAGGAACGGGAATTAATTCTATGGCAGGCCACGATCACCACGAAAAGAACCACGATTATCACATCATAGAGCTCAGCCCTCTGCCGATAATGATGACCATTGCGCTGTTTGTGTTTGCGCTTGGCGTAGTATTTGCCATGCAGGGCATTCACCACGGTGAAAGGCTGCTTGGTCTTGGCATAATGGGTGTTATAGCCTGTATGTTTGTATGGTGGAAAAAGGTGATAGAAGAAGGTCTTCATGAACACTCTCACACTAAAATAGTGCAGCGCGGCCTGCGTTTGGGCATGGCTTTGTTCATCGCTTCCGAAGTAATGTTCTTCTTTGCGTTCTTCTTCTCGTATTTCACGGTGTTCTTTCAGGCTATCTGGTTCGAGCTTCACATCTACGATTTTGATACTCTCGGCCTTACGGAAAACCTCCGCCCTTGGCCGCCTGAAGGGGTAAAGACCTTCGATCCGTTCGATCTGCCTTTCCTCAATACGCTTATACTCCTGCTCTCCGGTACAACGGTAACATGGGCTCACTGGGCTATCATGAATGATGATCGCAAGGGGCTTATACAGGGCCTTTCTCTTACTGTTGCGCTTGGTGTTATATTCACTATCTGTCAGGCTTTTGAATATTCTCACGCAGCTTTCGGCTTCAGCGAGAACAACTATTCATCTAACTTCTACATGGCTACGGGCTTCCACGGTTTCCACGTTCTGGTGGGTACTATATTCCTTGCAGTATGCCTTATTCGTGCAATACGCGGTACCCTCACCAAGGAAGGCCATCTCGGCTTCGAATTCGCCGCATGGTACTGGCACTTTGTAGACGTGGTGTGGTTATTCCTGTTCGTTGTCATTTACTGGTGGGGACAATAGAACCTAACGAATTTTGGGTTTTTTAAGAAATGTCCTATTCAAAAGTAATAAAAAACTCTCTCACGCTAAAATGTCCGCAATGCGCCAAGGGGCGTATATTCCAAAGCCATATAAAGCTTGTGCCTGCAAAATCATGCACTTCCTGCGGTCTCAATCTCGCCAAGTTCGATGTAGGAGATTCTCCTGCATATTTCAGTATATTCACCGTTGGCATGCTCATTCCTATACTCGCCGTAACGGTAGAAGGCTTATACATGCCGCCATTCTGGCTTCATGCAGTTATATGGTTGCCTGCAACTATACTATTCTGTTATCTTACGCTGATATATGTACGTTCAATATTCATCCACCTGGAACATAACTACGGGAGTACCGACAAGTGAAAAAAAAGCTGTTCAATATATTCTGCATAATCTGCGCCTGTTTATTCGCTTCGCTTGGCTACTGGCAGGTACAGCGCATGGAATGGAAGCAGGGGCTTATCTCTCAGGCAGAAAAATACCGCAATGCCGCTCCGGTAGAATTCACCCCACAAGGTTATGATGCCAAGGCCAATCTGTTCCAGAAGGTGCTGCTGCGCGGCCGCTTTCTTAACGAGAACGAAATGCTGCTTTCGGCAAAATACCGCAGCGTAGAACGCGACAAGAACGAGATGGGCTTCCACGTGCTAACGCCTTTCCGTACCAATGCGGGAGATGTCATATTCATCAATCGCGGCTGGATACCGGAAGACCAGAAGAAAGCAAAACGCACAGGCAGCGGTGCAGTGGTGGTAGAAGGTGTGCTGCGCGAGAATCATGGCAAAGCGCCTTGGTACATGCCGCAAAACGTCCCTCATGATGATGTCTGGTTCTGGATAGATATTCCGGAAATGAGCAAACGCCTTGAAGAAAAATACCAGCTCAAAAACATAAAACCTGTTCTGGTGCAGCAGGTAAAACCTGTAGCGGGCGAGCAATATCCGGAATCTCTTAATGCAGGCTTCCACTTCTACAACCAGCATCTAACCTATGTTATCACATGGTTCTCGCTTGCTGGGCTAACCCTTATCATGCTTGTAATATATAACCGTAAAAACAGATAAGGCCCATGAAAGCATATTTAAAGCTGGCTCAAAAGTTCGAAACCGCATCCAACATACAGGGTGCAATGTCCATTCTCGGCTGGGATAACTCGGTCATGATGCCGCATGGCTCGGCGGAAGATAGGGCGCGCCAGCAGGCCACTCTTGGCGCTATCGTCCACGGCATGATAACCTCGCCAGAGGTGAAAGACCTGCTGGATGAAGCCGAGCAGAAAGATGCGCGTGATTTAGATGACTGGCAGAAGGCCAATCTGCGCCTTATGCGTAATGATTGGATTCATAGCAACGCCATACCGGAAAAGCTGTTAACAGAATTCAGCATGGCGGGCAGCGAGTGTGAAATGCGCTGGCGCACCGCAAAGCGCGATAATGATTTCAAAACTTTTGCGATATTCCTCAAAAAAGTTCTTGGTCTTTCCCGCCAGATTGCGGATCTTAAAGCGCAGGCGCTTGGCCTTTCCCGTTACGATGCCCTGCTGGATCAATACGATTCAGGTCGTCGTAGCGCCGATATAGATGTCATCTTCACGGGGCTAAAACAATTTCTACCGGGTTTCATCGAGCAGGTAATGTCAGCGCAATCTAAGCAGAAAGCACCTGTTATGCCTTCCGGTCATTACCCGATAGAAACCCAGCGAGAAATATCTGTAGAGCTGATGAAGGTGATAGGCTTCGATTTCGATAAAGGCCGCTTGGATGTCTCCGCGCATCCTTTCTCGGGCGGCACAGCAGATGATGTACGTATCACCACCCGCTATAACGAGGCCGACTATACCGATAGCCTGATGGCAATATTCCACGAAACCGGCCACGCCATGTACAGCTTTGGCCAGCCGCTTAAATACCGCAACCAGCCAGTGGGCAACGCGCTGGGCATGAGCATCCACGAAAGCCAGAGCCTGCTTATCGAAATGCAGGTCTGCCGCTCGCGTAAGTTCATCGGCTTTTTGCAGGGCTACACAAAAAAATACTTCGGCGATTCCTACGAGAACTCGGCAGAAAATCTTTACGCTCTTTATAACCGCGTTCAGCCAAGCCTTATAAGGGTAGGGGCTGATGAGGTCACTTACCCGCTGCACGTGATCCTGCGCTACGAGATAGAGAAAAAGCTGGTGGAAGGCGAGATGGAAGTTGATGACATTCCGGCAGAGTGGAACAAAAAGATGAAGGAATATCTCGGCATCACCCCGCCAACCGATAGGGAAGGCTGTATGCAGGATATCCACTGGAGTGATGGCTCTTTCGGGTATTTTCCAACCTACACACTGGGTGCCATGACAGCCGCGCAGTTCTACGCGCAGGCTAAAAAAGATTATCCATCTATTCCGCAGGAAATATCAGAAGGAAAATTTGCAACGCTGATGAACTGGCTGCGCGAAAAGGTTCACTCGCAGGGCTGCCTCTACACCGCAGACCAGCTAACAGCTAATATAACCGGCCAAAAGCTTAATGACGATATATTCAAAAACTATCTGAAAACAAAATATCTGGGCTAGATTTCAGCCCGCACAAAATAATCCGCACAAAATAAAAAGGCCGGAGAATCCAAACCCCGGCCTTTTCTTCTAAAGTCCCAACCAACTACGATAGGAAACTTATTTCTTGAAACTACTTCTTCAGTAGATCGCGTATCTCTTCAAGCAACTTGATATCTGCCGGTTTTTCAGCCGGGGCAGCTTCTTTCGGGTTGCTTAATTTGTTTATAGCTTTAATCGCCATGAATATAGCGAAGGCAATTATAATAAAGTCAAAAATGGTCTGGAAGAACGTACCGTAATTAATGGTAACAGGTGCAACACCTTCCATCGGGCTGTTCAGTACCAGTTTAAGTTCTGTAAAGCTTACGCCGCCTATAGCAAGGCCAAGCAGAGGCATAACAACATCACCCACCAGCGAGCTTACTATTTTACCAAAAGCAGTACCAATGATAACACCCACAGCAAGATCAACTACGTTGCCGCGCATTGCAAATTGTTTGAATTCTTTAATGAAGCTCATATTTCCTGTCCAAGTTTGAAAATTATGTTTGGGATGGCCAATATATAGCTACTGTGTCAAAAGTGAATAGAAATTTGGGATTTTTTAATAGCCAGAAAAAACAATATGTTGCTAAGGGCCGAATATTGTTTTAGGTTGTGGGCATGAAGTTCAAAAACATAGGCATAATAGCAGATGACTCCACCGCGGCGCAGAACGCCAAGGCTGGCCTGGTCAAAAAGTTCGGTTTCAAGGAATTCCGCGATAAAAGCCACCCAAAGGGCATAGATGCCATAGTGGCCGTAGGCGGTGATGGTTTTATGCTGCACACCCTGCACAACCATATGGAAGATGGCGTACCGATTTACGGTATAAACAAGGGTACGGTTGGCTTCCTGATGAACGATTTTCGTCAGAAGGGCCTGCTCGAGCGTATAAATGATGCTGTAGACAGCAAGATCCACCCGCTGAAGATGACCTGCTACTGCAACAATAAAACCAAAAAGACCGCGCTGGCGATAAACGAGGTATCGGTACTGCGTACCACGGGTCAGGCGGCTAAAATAAAAATATCGGTAGATGGCACCACTCACCTGGATGAGCTTGTAAGCGATGGCGTTCTGGTATCCACCCCGGCGGGCAGCTCGGCATATAACTATTCTAATGGCGGTATGATCCTGCCAATAAGCTCTAACCTGCTTTCACTTACACCTATATCGCCGTTCCGTCCGCGTCGCT
The DNA here is from genome assembly GCA_035909535.1 of Rickettsiales bacterium. GTDB lineage: Bacteria > Pseudomonadota > Alphaproteobacteria > Rickettsiales > UBA8987 > JAMHZE01. The sequence continues at coordinate 7,889 of JAMHZE010000087.1, forward strand.
GGAGGGGTGCGTTACTGCCAAACACTACAAAAGTGCGCTTAGATGCCCTGCGTAGCTGGAAGCGTCCTGTAAAGGCGGTGGCAGATAACTTCGAGGTCGAGAACGTTAACGCGGTAGAGATCGAGCTGGATACCAGCCGTACCATCCACCTACTGTTTGATTCGGGGCACAGCCTGGAAGACCGTATGATGCGCGAGATGTTCGAGATCTGCTAGTTTTGCGGTTCAATATCTACAATTTTAACAGTATTTGAACATTAACTCATTCAATATACGTTATAATTTTGTTATAATTACCGTCAGGTGTAATTTAGTGGGTTCAGTCGTATGAAAATATCCGATAAAAAGGGGTTGTCCGGCTTCTCGCTGATAGAAGTGGCGTTGATGCTGATTGTAATAGGCGGTGTTGTAGTGCTTGGCCTCAGCAATTTCGCTACAAAAAAACGTATCTCGCACGATAAGCAAGTGCTGGAAGATCTGAAGGAAATTCGCGCTGCCATACAAAGTTATTCTAAAAATAAAGGCCATTTGCCTTGTCCCGCGCCTATAGGTGTGCCGGAAGAAAGCGCGGAATATGCGGTTGAGTACCGCGATGATAACGGCTGGTGTAATGTAAGCGACGGCAACAAGATGAAGTTCACCATCACGCGTTATGTAGAGAACGGCCCAACATTCAACGAGCTCTATTTCACAGATGAATGGGGTCATAGCGGCCCGGACTACGCGGCGCCATGGCAGTATCCTGATGCATATTATGATAGAAACTCTGACCAGAATTCAAATCAGGCCAAGCTGCGTCCGGTGCAATATGTAAAAGGCGAGATACCATGCAAAGACCTAGGTCTTTCGCCGGATTGCGGTCTCTCTCCGGAAGGTTACAGATACGCCTATGTGGTGGTGCCTTCAAGGGCAAACCCTAGGTCGTGCAGTTTCTATATGGTCAAAAACCAGTATACGGTTCACCGTGATGCGAATATCTATAATGGTATCATGAACCAGCCATATGATGATACAAAGCTTTTCAGCCGTCCTCAGGCCAGAAACGAAACATTCAGGCAAACCTTCCTTGATACAAAGGTGGTCGCCACGGTTTCTGCGCTACCTGCCAGCAGCTATGGCGGAGATGTCTACAGGGTATCGGCTAACAATAAATATTACCGCTGGAACTCTACGCTTAATCAATGGCTGGAAGATGCTACAGAGCGCTCGGATGGCTGGACAGCGGATGGCCACTATATAAGTGATATAGGCGTGTTCAAAGAAGGTGCAGGTGAGAACCAGTGGAACAACAGACATATATACGATAAACATTTTGCGGTGATCTATCACGGTGCAGATGGTGTCGGTGCCTATGACAGATCCGGCGGGAACATCATCCTGCCTACCGTGAACGAAGGCGACAAGGTGATAGGCCATAAATATGCGCGATTCAACTATGGCGGTGTAGATGACCATGATGAATTTACGAATGATGGTGGCAATAGTTCCAGCACATGGCAGAGGGGGTTGTATGTTGGTGAAAGCAACACGAGGGCAGATATTCCTACGATGGCAGGTCAGGCGATGTATTTCTCTCCAATAAACGGCCCTGTACCGGAAATGGATATGGATGACATACTGCTTTTCGGCATGAGCAAAGAAAGTAACGGTAACTGTATGCATTGCCAGTTTGCCTATCCTGTAGGCCGGGAATCTGAGGCGCCGGACAAAATACTGCGTTACGAGGACTACCATCCGTGGAGCAGCCTGTTCAAAACATACGAGCAGGTGGTGTTAAATGAATGCGGCGTAAACGGCCAGATACCAAAGGCAAGAGCTTCCGAGAACGCATCATTCTGCGCATCATTCCCTATGTGGTGCGAGTAACGGCTAATCCGCTTATGGCCGTGCTTGGGCTGCCTGTTACCCCTTTATTGCGGGTGTATAAATTAGTTCAAATTTTAATTATTTTTGAACTTTAACTTATTCAAAAACCTTATAAATTTTGTTACAATCACACTAGGTGTAATTTAGTGGGTGTAGTCTATGAGGGTTTCTGTAACAAAAGGGCGTAAAGCAGGCTTTTCGCTGATAGAAGTGGCGCTGATGCTGCTGGTGGTAGGTGGCGTTGTGGTGCTCGGCTTCAGCAATTTCGCTACAAAAAAACGTATCGAGCACGATCAGCAGGTGCTGGAAGATCTCAAAGTAATTAGAGAAGCGTTATACACATATGCAGAAACAAGAGGATATTTTCCGTGTCCTGCTTCAGAAGGTTTAAGTGAAGATGATCCTAAATTTGGTACAGAGCATCGCGGTGCGGACGGCTGGTGCCAGATAACATCAGATAACAGTAATCCTAGCGATAACGGCCTCAGATATGTAGACGACATCTTCAGTAATTTTGATAAAGATGGCGGCCATGAGTACGAATATAGTGGTGGTCTCCATAACGACGATAAGGCGTATTACACGCCAGACCATCCTCACTCTCCGAAAATGTACGATACAGACTGGAGATACCCAAATTCTTACTACGATGCGGATAATTCCTCGCAGGGCCGTGATATGAAGGCCAGGGATGTAGACCTTGTAAAAGGTACCATACCATGTGTTGATATCGGCCTGCCGAGAGACTGTATGATATCGCCGGAAGGCTACAGGTACGATTACGTTGCGGTTTATGAATATACGCGCGAGCAGCCGTGCCATTTCTATGCGGTAAGGAATTTATTCACAACATTCCTTGCTAATGATGACAGCAAAGAATTCTACAGGCCGCACTTCAAAGACTGGGGCGATTGCGATGCCAATAAAGGCTGTAAAAAAGTTGCCAATTATGCTGCGCTTCCCGCTTCCGGTGGTGCGCTAACAATATATAAAACGGAAAATGACGGTAAATATTACAGGTACAGCCAAACTTCCGGTGCATGGGTACAGGATTTTACCGAGCTGTTCACAGATCCTGATGAGCACGGTCAATACATAGATAATAATGGTAATGTAAAATACCGTTATAAAGACAAATGGACGCATGACCTCCATTACTTTGGTGAGATAACGGTTTTCCACCAGTTCGATGAGAGCAAGAACGCAGCGGCCAATATATTTGATGGCGGCAAGGTTCACAAAGGTGCGTATAACGATGGTGCCCATTTTGTGGTATGGTACTCTGGCCGAGATGGCGTTGGTGCAAAAGATAAATCTGGCAGTAACTATATACTTCCTCAATCGCTCTGTGAGCAGGATGAGGCAGGTAATTGCACCAATATTACGGTGGGCAGTTCCTTAAGCAGCCAGGTCAACTACCAGGAAAGCCAGAATTTTGATGGTGCTTTTTATGCCCCGGCGGTAACGCTGGATAGCTCCAAGGCGCTGGATGACATATTGCTGTTCGGTCGCTCTAAATTCGTTATAGATAACGCCTGTGCACACTGTCAGTTCCTGTATCCTATGGGTTGGCAGGGCGATATACCGGATCAGATAGTCCGTGTCAGCTTCAACTGGAACAACGAGAATATCTCTACAGTAAATCCAACCATGAGGGCGCAATGCTATAATGGTTCACAAAGTGGTGGCGGGCAATGGCTCGGCAGCCATGAATGGCTGGGTACAGGTGGTGTAACCACTCCTCTTCCTCTTGCTCCGTGGAGTAATGGTAACGAGCACTTCTGCCGTGAGTATCCGCAATATTGCGAGAAAGATTGTGGTTCTGAAGAAAACGCCGAGAATGAAGAAATGAAGGTTCTCTCCCCTGCAAGTGCTCTAACCGGTAATGCAGGTAACCAGTATTGGGGCGAAGTAAGGCTTATAGCCCGTGACTGGAATGGTGATATCACCAGTGCGATAAAATCTTCTGATGGTATCGGTATCCCTGGGGGCAGGTTCCCTAACCAGATAGATTATCTGAGCAATTCCGGCGGAATCAGTGAAACTGTAACGTTAATTTTCCCTGAAAAAGTTAAGTCGGCGAATATTATTCTTGCTCGCCAGTTCCCGTCATATACGGGTGCAGACCACGGCAATGATGAGGTTGGTGCATATAAAGCCTATGATGCCAATGCCAATCTGCTGGATTCCGGCATCCTTATACAGCATCAGGGTATTAAGCTCGCTGGCGACGACAGATACAGGTTCGAGATAGAGTTTCCTGAAAATGTAGTGCAGCTGGTTATATCTGCTGCGCCGTATAACGGTAATAATGATGCAGGTTATCCGGATGCATACCATCATTTCGGTGGCGATAACTCAGAATATTCACTGCTGAGCATTGAATATACTAGCAATTCCTGTGAATCCGGTAAAGAAGAGGAAGAAGAAACTCCGCAAGAGGTAAAAGTGGCGCAAGTTCCTACTCCTGCTACTCCTACTCCTATGTGCTATCCTTCGGGTGTCGGCAAGGGTGGCGGTGGTTGTGCTACCGGCAGGCTGGAATGTATAGATGATCCAAGCCAGTGTACTACAAGTGAAATAGCAGCAACATGCTACAAATTCCCTGATAAATGTACTGGTGATTACAGAGACGAAGTATGCGATAAATATCCGGATGTATGCGGCTCTCCTCAGGAAAATGACGATAAGCCTACTTGTACAGGTACAAAAGGCCAGCCATGCACTACAGATGAGCTTCTGGCAATGTGTAAGCAAACCCCTGATAAATGTACGCAGAATGATATAGATGCCATCTGCAAGCAGTATCCTGAATACTGTACGCAGGAAGAAGATAACAGCGAATACTGCAAGCAAAACCCTCAGGCAAAAATATGTACAGATCCTGAATATTGTGCAAAAAACCCTAAAGATCCCGTCTGTCAGGTTGGCGAGCAGCAGGAAGATTACTGTACTAAAAATCCATATGCCAAAATCTGTACCTATGTGTCAGAGTGCTCTAAAGAAAGCGGCTGCTCTGCAGATCCGGAAAGCGAATACTGCCAGAACTTCCCTGATTCAGGCATATGCCAAATGGCATCATACTGCCAGAAAGATCCGGGTAATCCGGATTGCGAATATGTGAATCACTGCGCTAATAATCCTTCCGATGCGTTCTGTCAGCTGGGTGCACAGTCCGGCAGTGCTGAAACAGGTACAACTCAAGGGCAAGCTTATTGTAAGCAAAACCCTAATGATAAACTCTGCAAGGTAACTAATCAGGGCGACCCTAACAGTGAATACTGTAAGAATAATCCTGAGATAGAGCTATGCCAATCCAACGGGCAGCAGACCAAGCCTGTAAGCGAATACTGTATAAAAAATCCTAATGATAAAACATGCATAGTTAACGGCAAGCCTTCAAAAACCTATGAATACTGTCTGCAAGACCCTAAGTCATGCGCTGTATGGCAGGTGCAGGAAGCTTGCTCAGGTGATTCTGAAAAATGCCCGAACTGGTATCTGGAGCACTGTTATTCCAATCCATCAGATTGCCAGCAATAGCTTAAAGTTTACTCTGGAAAATAGGGTTTTTTGCCCTATTTTCCTTTCATGTCCAAATTCAAATTAGTATCAGAATATAAACCGGCAGGAGACCAGCCTAAAGCTATTAAACAGCTTAGCGCTGGCCTTAAGCAGGGTCTTTCCGATCAGGTGCTGCTTGGTGTTACCGGTTCGGGTAAAACCTTCACCATGGCCAATATAATCGCCGGCCTCAACCGTCCTGCGCTGGTAATGGCGCATAACAAAACCCTTGCCGCGCAGTTGTACGAGGAGTTCAAAAGCTTCTTCCCGGAGAACGCGGTTGAGTACTTCGTGTCCTATTACGATTACTACCAGCCGGAAGCCTATGTACCAAAAACCGATACTTTCATCGAGAAGGATTCCGCGATAAACGACCAGATAGACCGCATGCGTCACTCTGCAACCCGCGCTTTGCTGGAGCGGCGCGATGTGATAGTGGTGGCCTCTGTATCCTGTATTTACGGTCTCGGTTCACCGGAACTTTATCTGCAAATGAGTTTTACGGTCAAAAAGGGCGAGCGCATAGATATGCGCAAGGTGATAGACAGCCTTGTAGAGCTTCAATACGAGCGCAACGAGATAGAATTCAGCAATGGTACGTTCCGCGTTAAGGGTGATATCCTCGATATCTTCCCTGCGCACTTAGAATCCGTTGCGTGGCGACTGGAGTTTTTCGGCGATGATGTTGAGGAGATATGGGAGTTCGATGCCTTAACAGGCGTGAAGCTGCGCAAACTGGATATGGTCACCATCTTCGCTAATACGCACTTCATCACCCCGCGTATGACAATGCTGCAAGCCGTAGAGGAAATAAAGAAAGAGCTTCAGCAGCAGATAACAACATTCGAGGCTGAAAAGAAGCTGCTTGAGGCACAACGTATATCGCAGCGCACAAAATTCGATATCGAAATGATAGTAGAGACAGGTACATGTAAGGGTATCGAGAACTATTCGCGTTATTTAAATGGCCGTAAAACGGGCGAGCCATCGCCAACCTTATTCGAGTATCTGCCTAAGGATGCACTGTTGTTTGTGGATGAGAGCCACGTTACTGTGCCACAGGTAGGCGGTATGTTCAACGGCGACAGGGCACGTAAAACAACACTGGTTGATCACGGTTTCCGCCTGCCTTCCGCATTGGATAATCGTCCGCTCAAATTTGATGAATGGGATAGCATGCGTCCGCAAACCATCCACGTATCTGCAACTCCGGCAGCATTCGAGCTGGAGCGGGCAGGGGGCGAGGTGGTGGAGCAGATAATCCGCCCTACAGGTCTTGTAGATCCGGTGGTAGAAATACGCCCATGTAGCAATCAGGTAGATGATGTTATCGAGCAGTGCCGCAAGGTCATCGCGCAGGGTTTTCGCGTACTTATCACCACGCTTACAAAAAAATCTGCCGAGAACCTTACCGAGTATCTGCAAGAGCTCCGCATGAAGGTAACCTATCTCCATTCCGATATTGAAACGCTGGAGCGTGTGGAAACCATCCGCAAGCTGCGTGAGGGCGAGGTGGATATACTAATAGGCATCAACCTGCTGCGCGAAGGTCTGGACATTCCGGAATGCGGTTTAGTGGCGATACTCGATGCCGATAAAACAGGATTTCTGCGTTCGGCCACTGCACTTACACAAACCATTGGTCGTGCCGCCCGTAACGTAGAGGGTCGAGTGATACTTTATGCAGATGTTGAAACCGCTGCTATAAAATACGCAGTAGGAGAAACGGAGCGCCGCCGTAAGATACAGGTGGCTCATAATAAAAAGCATGGCATTACTCCCCAAACGGTCAAAAAGGCCATATCCCAGGCAATTCAGGATGAGCGCAAAGCAATTCAGGAAGATGATAAGGATGCCGCTATTCCGCTGGAAAAACTGCGTGCGCAAATGCTCAAGGCTGCCGCTGATCTGGAATTTGAAGAAGCCGCCCGCCTGCGCGATATAATCACAGGGCGTCAGAAGAAAGAGATGTTCTCGTAGCTTTTGTTTTTTGCATATTGATATGCCATAACTATCAATATATTGTCTGCATATGATAAGACGGAAGGAGAGAGGGTTTTCGTTGATAGAGTTATCGCTGATATTGGCGGTGGCGGCGGCGTTTTCAGTTATAGGTCTTATAAAGTACACGGTTGGGAAAGAGAATGAGCGTAAGAACCGCGTGATGACGCAGATGCGTGCGATACAGGATGCGGTATTGGCTTACGCAGATCAGCACGGATATTACCCATGCCCTGCTGCGGTTCTTGGTATAGATGAGAACGGATTTGGCAACGAGGCGCGCGGCACAGATGGCTGGTGCGATACCACGGTACTTAAGTCGTCGGATAGCGCGGTGAATGATTCCGAGTATTTCACAGATTACTTCACTCATCTGCCAGACCCGCCGTATAACACAAGCTGGAGCTTCCCTAATGCGTATTACGATTCCGGCAATACATCTGCCGGCAATGAGATGCTGGTGCGTGATGTGGATATTGTGAAGGGTGATCCTCCATGCTCGGATCTTGGTCTGGCCGCAGATTGCATGATGACTCCCGAGGGTTACCGTCTTGCCTATGTAACGATACCGGAGCTTGCGCGCGCTGCTCCGTGCGGTGGTTACGTGGTGCGCAATGTAAGCGATGTTGGCACGGGCGGCCGCCCTGCGCTGGATGACGGCGATGGCGTAACAGATACCGGCGATGTTCATTACATACCTTCGCTTGGAATATTCAAAGATTATAACCTAAGCCAGGATCTGGCTACGAATGCTGCGGTTCCTGAGAGGCTGCACCAGTCTGACCCGGACTTTGCGATAGTGTATTACGGCAAAGATGGCATTGGCGCATACGACCGTAGCGGGCTGAATTTCAGGGTTCCGGATGGTGTGGCTGATGATGCGGTAGCGGGCAGCGGTACGTATTCCGCGCTGAATTACGATGCCAATGATGTTCCTCGCAGATTCTATTTTTCTCCTGTAACGCCGCTTCCCGCCAATGCCGCGTTCGATGACATTGTGGTGTTCGGCCGCAGCGACAACGTTACCGGCGC
>JAMHZE010000088.1:0-9451 GCA_035909535.1 Rickettsiales bacterium
CTTTTTGTTCCCAGCTTTTCTTCGTATAGGCTGGTAAAAAAGGCGAACTGGCTGATAGTTTCCAGCGTCCCGCCAGATTTACTTATAACCAGCACAAAGCTTTCGCGGCATTTCATCTTCTTTCTTATTATCTCGAAAGATTTCGGGTCGATGTTATCCATGAACTTTATTCGCGACTGGATAGCCTTGTTCTCCAGTAGGCCGTATATCGTTTGGCCGCATAAAGTTGCACCACCCGTGCCAAGTATATAAAGCCTTTTGTATTTTCGGGCCAGTTTGCCTGCCAGCTCATCAACCAGGGCAACTTTTTCGCGTATGTCTGAAAAGTCAAAAAGCTTGAGATTCTCAGCCGCCAGACCGGCAAGCTCTGCCTTTACGGCCTCTTCGGCCGCTGCCAGCTGTTGGGCGCTTACTCCTGCGCCTCCGGCCTTTGGTTCAAGGCAGTTCACAAGTACTTGTTTAAAGCTCATAAGTTTCTCTGGTCTATTCCAATGCAGTGAGTATAATTTGCCGGAAACTCAAATTCAAAGGAATATTATGAGTATAGGTTTTTTTCAGATATTATTGATAGTACTGGTAGTTCTTATTATTTTCGGCGCTGGCCGTCTGCCACGTGTAATGGGAGATCTCGGTAAAGGTATAAACGCCTTTAAAAAAGGCCTGAAAGAGGAAGATGAGACGATCTCTCAGAATCAGATAGAAAACAAAGACAAATAGCTTTTCAGGTACAGCCAATGCTGGAGCTCTCATTTTGGGAAATATTCGTGATAGTGGTTGCCTGCGTGGTTTTCCTCAAGCCGGAAGATGTGCCGGAGATAATGCGTCAGGCTGGCCGTATGTTCCGCAAGATGCGTAACTTTGTGGATGATTTCTATTCCTCGCTTGATGTGGATACAAAAGATAAGGAAATAAGGCCTAAGCATAAAGTGCTGGGCTTAGATGGTGAATATCATGATGCGTATGATGTGAAAGAGGTATTCCCGCAGAAAGAAAATGACAGAACTTGAAAAAAAACCTTTCGTTGAGCATATCAGGGAGTTGCGAAAAAGGCTGGTAATAAGCATTCTGGCTTTTGTTACCGCCTCTGTGGTCTCATATATTTTTGTACAGGATATCTACTCGTTTCTGGTGCAGCCGCTGGCCGATGCTCTGGGTGATGAATCCGGCCGCAAAATGATATATACCGGCCTTGCAGAAGCTTTCCTTACATATCTTAAGCTTGCCATGTTTGCAGGGCTTATATTCTCTTTTCCGGTTATAGCATCACAAATGTATATGTTCTGCGCTCCGGGTCTTTACTCGCATGAGAAAAAACTCTTCATCCCGCTTCTCGTTATATCTCCTGTCCTGTTCCTTGCGGGCGCTGCGCTGGTGTATTACCTGCTATTTCCAATGGCGTGGGAATTCTTCCTCAGCTTTGAAGTTCCTTCCGGAGAAGGCTCCATCCCAATTCAGCTGGAAGCCCGCGTAAGCGAATATCTTTCTCTGGTAACGGCTCTTATACTTGCATTCGGTATAACCTTCCAGTTACCGCTGGTGGTGATACTGCTTGTGCGCATCGGTATAGTAACGGTTGAGCAGCTCAAAGCTTTCCGCAAATATGCCGTTGTATTAATACTGACAGTGGCTGCCATATTGACCCCACCAGATGTACTGAGCCAGATAACACTGGCAACGCCGCTCTATTTACTGTATGAGATGGCTATAATTCTATGCGCCAGAATGAAGAAGCATGCATGATATAAAATACATACGCACCAATCCAGACCAGTTCGATAAACAGCTGGCACGCCGTGGACTTGCACCGCTTTCAGCAAAGATACTTGAGCTTGATGGCAAGCGCAGAGGCGGTATAGGTGCCCTGCAATCCCTTCAGGAAGAATCAAACAAGCTTGCAAAGCAGATAGGTGAAATGATGGCATCTGGCAAAAAGGCCGAAGCCGCACCTTTGATGGAAAGATCCAAGCAGTTAAAAGCGCAGCTGGCGGAAGCCAAAGCTGTACAGGAAGGTGGAGAAGCAGGTGAGGGTGGTAATGCAGAGCTTGATGCGCTGCTGGCAACCATTCCTAATATTCTGGATGAAACCGTACCAGATGGTAAAAGCGAAGCTGATAATCTGGAAGTTCGCAAGCACGGCACTCCAACAAAACTTGGCTTTACTCCTAAGGCGCATTTTGAAGTGGGTGAAGAGCTCGGCCTGCTGGATTTCGAGCAGACCGCAAAAATATCAGGTTCCCGTTTTGCCACAACATTCGGTAATCTTGCCCGTTTAGAGCGCGCTATAGCCGCTTTCATGATAGATAACGCAGTGAACGATTTCGGTTATACGGAATGTTCTGTGCCATATATGGTTCGTGCAGATGCAGCTTTCGGCACAGGTAACCTGCCTAAATTCGGTGAAGATCTCTTCAAGACCACTAACGATTTCTATCTCATCCCTACGGCAGAGATTCCAGTCACAAATCTGGTGCGAGAAGCCATTCTGGAAGAAAAACAATTGCCTCTACGTTACACTGCATATACTCCGTGTTTCCGTTCCGAGGCCGGTTCTGCCGGTAAAGATACTCGCGGCCTTATCCGCATGCACCAGTTCAGCAAGGTAGAAGTTGTTTCCATCACCGCGCCGGAAAAATCGAAAGAAGAGCATGAGCGTCTTACTTCATGTGCAGAGAATATCCTTAAAAAACTTGGCCTTTCATACCGTGTTGTAGCTCTGTGCTCCGGTGATATAGGTTTCGGTAGCAATAAAACTTATGATCTTGAGGTCTGGCTGCCTTCACAGGATACCTATCGTGAAATATCAAGCTGCTCCAACTTCGCAGATTTTCAGGCGCGCCGCATGAATGCCCGTTTCCGCAGGGAAGGCGGCAAGGTAGAATTCGTTCATACGCTTAACGGTTCTGCACTGGCAGTTGGCCGTACAATGGTTGCCATACTGGAAAATTATCAGCAGGCAGATGGCACGGTTGCAATTCCTGAAGCACTTGTTAATTATATGGGTGGTATAAAAAAGCTGGAACGACTGAAATGAGATATACGCAATTAAAGCTCTCTGTACTTTCTTTATTTACGCTTGCCGCGTGCGAGCTGTCTCAGCCTCCTGCAAAAGTAGAATACAGGCTTGAAAACTATTACGGCTATGGCGATATAAAAGAGAAGAAGCCTGCAACAACCACGGCAGCAAAGGCTTCTGCATATACCCCTCCTTCAGAAGTTATCATAGAAGATACACCTTCGCTTTCAGATACGGCATATACAGTGCCGCAAAGCGAGCAGCTGGTGTATACAGATGTCTCAACAAAACCGCGTACCGTTAATATTTCTGAAACAGTACACACGGTAGGTCGCGGCGAAACGCTTTACAGCATCTCACGTCAGTATGATGTTCCGATTATGCCTATAATAGTGATAAACGGTCTGGAACCTCCTTATGCGCTTAAAACCGGCCAGCAGGTACGTATTCCGGAAGGAAAATTCCACACAGTTACGCATGGAGAAACCCTTTACAGTGTATCGCGCCAATACGGTGTGGATATGAGCGGTATAGTAAAGCTAAACCAGCTAGAGCAGCCATATAACATTGTTCAGGGTCAAAAACTCCAGATACCATTCCCTTCAGATATGCCGAGTGATTCGGGCGTGAATAAAACGGTGGTTGCTGATGGCGCTACCTATGAATACACATCACCGGATGATGCAGGTAAGCCTGTTTCCATGAGGCGTCCAAGCGGCGGCCTTCTTGGTGGTGGTTTCCGTCAAGAGCCGGAAGTTGTAACCACTCCGCAGCCGATAGATACAGAAGTTGAGACCGCCAAGCTTGCAACCAAACCGGCTGAATCTGCACCTGCGCCTGTAGTTCTCACTTCAAATGAAGTAGTGAAGCAGGATGGCAAATTCATGTGGCCGGTTCAGGGTTCGGTGGTCAAAAAATTCGGCCAACAGGGCAGCGAATATAACGATGGCATCAATATCTCAGCTTCATCAGGAACGGCAGTAAAAGCCTCTAATGCGGGCAGGGTGGTATATACCGGCAATAGCCTTAAAAGCTATGGTAACCTTGTTATAATCAAGCACGATAACGGCCTGCTTTCTGCCTATGCGCATATGAATGATGTAAGCGTGAAGAAGGATCAGAAGATATCAAAAGGCCAGACCATAGGTACTGTAGGTTCTACCGGTAAGGTAACATCTCCACAGCTTTACTTTGCTATCCGCAAAGGTAAAGATGCCAAAAATCCAATGAACTACCTGAAGTAAAACTCTATCTATGCTTTGTGTAAGTTGAACAATTTTATGCAAGCTGAAATCCAGACATCAAGATAGATGAGGCCGCGAAGCCGTCTGCAATTAAATCGTCCTGAAGCCTTTAAGTTCAGGTGGGCATCGGAAGTAACAAAACCTCGGTTCTGCCAGAGCCAACACCCAATTTTTGTACATCGCCCCGGAGATTAGTATGCAATAACGCGAGACGCAGCTTCTCATCATAAATACATTATAGTACTGCCGTATAAAAATTCAATAAGCAGATAGTAGAGAACTAAGTCGCGCTCATCTGCAGCATTTTATCGAGGGATTTCTTGGCCTTAAGGCGCAGTTCGTTATCCATGGTTATTTCCGGCTCTTTATTAGCCATACATAAATAAAGCTTTTCCAGCGTGTTCAGCTTCATATACGGGCAGGCGTTACAGAAGGCGCAACCGGCCTCATCAAGGCTCGGCACATCATAGAATTTTGCGCTCGGGCAGTGTTTCTTCATCTGGTGTATTATGCCCGGCTCGGTCAGCACAATAAATTCTGCGGTCGGGTTCTTATATGTATGGTCGCGCGTAAAGTTCAGCAGGGCAGATGTAGAACCCACATAGCTAGCATGGCCTAATATGCTCTCAGGGCATTCCGGGTGGGCTATTACATGTGCGTTCGGGTGGCGGTTCATCAACTGCACCAGTTCTTTCTCCGAGAACTGCTCATGCACAATACAACTGCCTTCCCAAAGCAGCATGTCGCGCCCGGTCTTTTTAATAATGTATTTGCCCAGATGCTTATCCGGTGCGAATATTATCTTCTGGTCCTGCGGTATCTGGCGGATTATTTTTTCTGCACTCGAGCTGGTAACAATAATATCAGAAAGCGCCTTTATATCTGCCGAGCAGTTGATGTAGGTAACGGCAATATGGTCAGGGTGTTTTTCACGGAAGGCTTTAAAGTCCGCCGGCGGGCAGCTGAATTCAAGGCTACAGCCTGCGTCCATATCCGGTACAAGTACCGTTTTTTGCGGGGAAAGTATCTTGGCAACTTCCGCCATGAACTTCACGCCGCAGAAAATTATATAATCTGCATTAGTGGTAGATGCCTTGCGGGAAAGCTCCAGCGAGTCACCGATAAAATCTGCAATATCCTGAATTTCCTCGTCCTGATAATAATGGGCGAGTATAACGGCATTCATCTCTTTCTTGAGGCGCAGTATCTCGCTCTCAATATCTTTAATGCCGGTAAGGTCTTTTTCGGTTAGTTTCATGTAAAATATGTAGTTCGCAGCCGGTGGAATTCCACCGGCCGCAACCACTTTGTTACAAACTAATTGATGGTAGTTATCTCAGAAGCAGTATCAACTTCTTCCAGAGAACCATTATCGTTAGCAGTAGAACTGCCAGCCGCTTGTTTCATAGAAAGCTTTATCTTGCCTTGTCTGTCAACGTTAAGAACCTTAACTTTAACTTCATCACCAAGTTTAACAACGCTTTCAACGCTTTCAACGCGCTCATTAGCCATTTCGCTTATGTGCACAAGGCCCTGGTTTTTACCAAGGAACTGAACCACAGCACCGAAATCAAGGATCTTCATAACTTTACCATCGTAAGTATCACCTACAACAGGGTCAGAACCAACGATATCATTGATCATCGCGATAGCTTTATCAACCGCTTCACCTTTGCTGGAAGCAATTTTGATCTCACCAGTATCTTCGATATCAATCTTGGCACCAGTTACTTCACAGATGTTCTTGATCACCGAACCACCTTTACCGATAACTTCACGTATCTTAGCAGAAGGTATAGTAATGGTTTTGAACTTAGGAGCAGTACCGCTAACTTCCGTGCGAGGTGCAGAAAGAGCAGTCGCCATACGTCCAAGTATGTGCAGACGGCCTTTATTAGCTTGTTCAAGCGCCTGTTTCATTATCTCGATAGTGATACCTTGTATTTTGATATCCATCTGTAGTGAAGTTACGCCCGATTCAGTACCTGCAACTTTAAAGTCCATATCACCCAGGTGATCTTCATCACCCAGAATGTCAGAAAGTACAGCGTATTCTTTACCTTCCATAATAAGGCCCATAGCAATACCTGCTATTGGGCGAGGCAGGTTAACGCCTGCATCCATCAGGGAAAGAGAAGCGCCGCAAACAGTTGCCATAGAAGATGAACCGTTAGATTCAGTTACTTCGGAAACGATACGGATAGTGTAAAGTGCTTCTTCTTTTGGCGGCAGTAGAGGTTTTATAGCCCTCCATGCAAGTTTGCCGTGACCAATTTCACGACGACCAGCGCCAGACATCCTGCCAACTTCACCTACAGAGTATGGAGGGAAGTTATAGTGCAGCATGAAGTTAGAAGTAGTATCGCCATCAAGGCCATCAAGCCTTTGCTCATCCTGGCCTGTACCAAGAGTGGTAACAACCAGCGCCTGAGTTTCACCGCGTGTGAACAGTGCAGAACCGTGAGTTTGCGGCAGTACGCCAACTTCAACTTCAATTCTACGAATGTCTTCAGTACCACGGCCATCGATACGTTTTTTGTCGCGAAGGATATCGCCACGAACGATATCTTTCTCAAGTTTCTTCATCAGACCATCTGTCTTACGCTTGTTGAATTCTTCGCCAAGCTCAGCTTCAAGAGCTGCAACAGTAGTTTTCTTAGTTTCTTTAAGAAGCGTAACGCGTTGCTGTTTATCAGTAACTGCGTAACCTTTCTTGAAGCCATCAGCAGCAAGCTTCTTGATCTTGCCATATAGCTCAGAGTGATCTTCTTTAGTAACTTCCCAGCGTTGTTTACCGCATTCTTTCGCCATTGCGTTGATCATGTCGATAACAGGCTGCATCTCATCATGTGCGAATTTAACTGCACCAAGCATTTCTGCTTCAGATATTTCTTTCGCTTCAGATTCAACCATCATTACAGATGTCTTTGTGCCTGCAACAACCAGATCAAGGCGAGATTCTTTCTCGAAACCGATCTTCGGGTTAAGAACATACTGACCATTAACAAATGCAACTTTTGCAGCTGCTATAGGGCCATCAAAAGGTATGCCGGAAATTGCAAGAGCAGCAGAAGCACCAACAAGTGCAGGTATATCTGCATCGTTCTCGCCATCATATTCCAGTACAGTGCATATTACCTGAACTTCGTTGAAGAACTCTTCACCAAATAGCGGGCGGATAGGCCTGTCTATAAGCCTTGAAACAAGTGTTTCTTTTTCAGTAGGCTTACCTTCACGTTTGAAGAAACCGCCAGGTATCTTACCGGCAGCGAATTGTTTTTCCTGGTATATGCAGGTCAGTGGGAAGAAATCCATATCAGGTTTTGCTTCTTTCTGAGCTACTGCAGTACAAAGTACAGAAGTATTACCGTATCTTACGAACACGGCACCATCAGCCTGGCGTGCGATACGTCCTGTTTCCAGAGACAATTCCGTACCACCCCAATTGATAGTTTTTTTAGTTATATTGAACATTTTATTTTCCTTCGATTATTTCGCGAGGCCGCATGCAAAATCGCTGCGGCACCGTAACAGAGGGCTTAGGAACTACTTACGTAGGCCAAGCTTTTCTATGAGAGCAGAATAACGGTTGAAGTCTTTACCTTTCAGGTACTCAAGCAGGCGCTTACGTTTGCTTACCATTATAAGCAGACCCCTTCTAGAGTGGACATCATTTACGTTAGTTTTAAAGTGTTCCGTCAGGTTGGTTATCCTTTCGGTAAGTATAGCGCACTGAACTTCTACAGAACCTGTATCGCCTTTCTTTTGAGCGAATTCGTTTATAAGTTTAGCTTTCTTTTCTGCTGTAACCGACATCATTTTTCTCCATTAACTATTTATAAATTAAAAACCTTTCTGGTTCTTAAGAGGCCGTTTTCAACTTCTGCCAGTGCGATAAGCTTTTTATCGTTATAAACTCTTATTATTCCGGTGATCTTTGAATCAGTGGGAAGTTTGAGTCCATTCCTAAGCGCTTCGCAGGCTTTTGTATCCAGATACAGAACAGGGATGTCGTCTAGCACTGCATCTATTGGCTTGAGCTGGCTTTTAATCTCATTTTCATCAAATAGCAAGTTCTCATTTACCTTTTCCGGGGCGGCAGCTTCATCAAGCACAAAGCTACCTACCTTAATTCTCTGTAAAAAAGTAATATAACCAATGGTTTGGCAGTATTTGGCTATACCTGCGCCCAGCGTTCTTATATATGTTCCCTTAGAGCATTCTGCCTCAAAGGTAGCTTCTTTAACCTTTTGATTATTATCAACATTGCTAATAATTTTTAGGGAGAAGATCTCTATCTGGCGAGGTTTTATCTTTACCTCCAAACCCGCACGGGCAAGATCATAGGCACGTTGGCCATCTATCTTTATGGCAGAATAGGCTGGTGGTATTTGCGTTATAACTCCGGTAAAAGCGGGCAAGGCAGCTTGAATCTGTTCAAGGCTCGGTAAAATATCATTCTTTTCGGTTATATTACCTTCTTTGTCCAGAGTATCGGTAGTTTCTCCAAAGCGCACGGTAAAGCGGTAGGTCTTTCGTGCATCCTGCATAAATTCTATGGTCTTGGTGGCCTCGCCCAGCGCTATAGGTAATACACCATCAGCCGCAGGGTCAAGCGTGCCTGCATGCCCTATCTTTTTAGGGTTAAGGGTGCGTTTAAGCCTGTTCACTATATATGTAGAGGTAACGCCGACCGGTTTGTTAATGTTTAACCAGCCGTTCAAAGATAGTTTTTCTTTTTTCGTCTTCATTATTGTTCTTCATTTCAGCTACGCCTTTAGAGATAACTTCTTCACAATGTTTGCTGAGCGCTTTTCTGTCGCCGAAATCTTCGTAGTACAACTCACTGTGATACATTATTTTTACTCTTGCGCCGCGCGCACCAAGTAGATTCCAGAAATGCGGCAGGAATTTCATGTCGCCATACCATGCAATCTTATCCATATTATGCGGGGTGGCTTTCTCGCCATCTATATGAGTGTAAACTATAGAGATAGGCTGAATGGCAATATGGTCATCTTCATGGGTATCCTCTTCCGGCTCGGCCACGCTGAATAGAGAGCTTTTGAACGGTAGCACCTCATTGCCATCATTAGTGGTAGATTCCGGGAATACCAGAATAGAATCACCGCCATCAATTATGTCGCGTATTCTCTGCTTCTGCTCCAGAGATTTTGCCGCGCTGCGATGTATG
>JAMHZE010000089.1:0-2822 GCA_035909535.1 Rickettsiales bacterium
CCAAAACAGCCATATTTTTCTATAGCCAGTTTGTTTGTTATTCTAGACATCTCGCCATAGCCTTCTTCAACCCCGTTCCGCTTGGATGTGAATATCACTGCGTAATACGGTGGCTCAGGTGTTTTTACCAGCATATCAGTCCTTATTCTTATCTGTGTTCGGCCGCAGAATTATCCGCGCGCTCATACCGTAGGTAATATACGTCCACACCCAGTTCAAAAACACTGTCACGCGGTTGCGGAATCCGCTGAGAAAATATATATGCACCACGCCCCATGCCATCCATGCCAGCCAGCCGGTAAGCCTTACAAAGCCAAACTCCGCAACGGCCGCGTTACGGCCTATGGTTGCCATTGTGCCTAAATTCATATAGCGGAACTGCTTTTTATATTCCTTACCGCCCAGCTCGGCGCGCAGGCGTTTGGCCAGAAACTTACCCTGCTGTTTCGCAACAGATGCTAGCGCGGGCAGGGGCTTGCCGTCTTCCATAAAGCTGCTTGCATCACCCAGTACAAAAATATTCGGATGCTGTTTTATTGAAAGATCTCCCTCAACCTCAATTGCACCGCGCCTGTCAGGTGTAATGCCAAGCCAGTCAGCCAGAGGCGTTGCGCGCACACCTGCCGCCCATAATATAATCGTGCTCGGAATGTTCTGCTCGGTGGTAACAACCTCGCCCTTGCGGATATCCTTCACCGTGGTGCCGCACATAACCTTTACGCCTTTGCTTTCCAGTATTTCGCGCGCGTATTTAGATGTCTTTTCAGACATTGTATTAAGTATGCGGTTATTAGCCTCGAGCAGTAATATCGTGGTGTCCTTTGGCCTTATACGGCGAAACTCGCGCTCAAGCGCATAGTTTATCACATCTGCCACTGCGCCTGCCATTTCAACGCCTGTAGGGCCGCCGCCTATAACAACATAGGTCAGCATCGTGCGTTTTTTGGCTTCGTCTTTTTCCAGCTCGGCGCGTTCAAAGCTTGCCAGTATGCGTTGGCGCAGCGATATCGCATCGTTCATAGATTTCAGCACGCCGGAATATTTCTGCCATTCATCATTGCCAAAAAAGTGATACTGCGCGCCGGTTGCCAGCACAAGGTAATCGTATTCGTATACGTGTCCGTTTGTGGTAACTTTCTGTGCGGTTGTATCAACGGCAACTACTTCTTCCATCACAACGTCAATATTCTCGTCGTCTTTAAACAGGCTTCGTATTGGCAGGGCAACATCGTTTATGCCCAAAAAGCCCGTTGCAACCTGATATAAAAGCGGCTGGAAGAGGTGGTGGTTCTGTCTGTCTATAAGCGTAACATGCACGTTCTCGGCCTTAGCCAGACCTTTCGCGCAGAACAAGCCGCCGAAACCGGCGCCAACAACTATTACACGTTTTCTTTCCATAGAAGCCATGCCTGCTTATACAGCCAGACGGGGTTTTTATGCAAGCAGCATGTATAGTGCCATTACTATCATCAGCACATCTTCCGTTAATGTAACGGTGCTTAGCGGCACATTTAGCACATTGCCCATACATACGCATTTGGTATTCAGCCCTGCTTTCAGCGCTTTCATAACGCCGTATGCGCCAATGCCAAACACAAGTATGGTAAGCACGTAAACCAGATATGTCGCAAAAAAGCTCAGGTAGCCAAGCCCTAAAGCCAGCTCAATGAACGGGTAAGCGCGTGCATAGCGGGCATCTTTCTTCGCTACCAGATCATACATTAAAAAGCCTTTTTCAAAGCCTTTAAGGTCAAACAGTTTCAACATTGCAAATATGCAGAGGAATACACCCATAAAATAATGCATCCATGCCGCCAGTCCAAGCGGAGTTCCAAGGCTGATCGCGGCGCCTGCCAGTGCAGAAATTCCTATCAATACAAATAAAGGTGTATAATTTCCCTGTTCTTTTTCCATCGCTACACCACCATATCGTTATATTGTTTACTTTTCTTTATCCATGCAGCCGCGTATCCGCATATCGGTACAACCTTGTAGTTCTTGGCTTTTGCATCTTCCATCACAAAGCCCATAAGCTTTCCGGCTACACCTGTGCCGCGTAACTCTGGCGGGCTGAACACATATTTTATGCTCATCACGCCGTTATCAACTGCGTAATCGGCATAGGCTATATGCCCGTTCTCCTCAAGTTCATATCTGCTTAAAGCTTCATTATTCCGCATTTGCAGCCGCCTTTGTTGCTTTTATCTCTATGGTAACCTTCACATCATCTTTAACCGAAGATGTATCGGCCCAGCCAATGCCAATATCAGTGCGTTTTAAAACCGTTTCGCCTGTTACATGAGCGGTATCGCCAAATTCATGCAGGGTAAATGCCAGCTTCACCGGAACTTTTTTATCCTTTATGGTCAGCGTGGCATCGGTCTCAAATTTATTATCCCCAAGCGCGGTAAAGCTTCCCGTTTCAAACGCAGCTGCGGGGAACAGGTTAACGCTGAACCAGTCGGGGGTCTTAAGCGTGCTCGGAACTTCCGCATAATCGGCTGCAACGCTGTTCATATCCACATTCACAACTATCTTGCTCTTATCCAAAGCCTCAGGGTTAAACGCAATGTCAGCTGTAAATTTCTCAAACTTACCTTTTACCGGAGCGCTGTTCTGCACGGCTTCAAAAGAAATGCCGCTTCCTTCCGTAACAGTAAACTTTATCGGCTCTGCTGCATTTGCCGCAAACGGCACCAGTAATGCCAGCCCTAAAAACACCGGAAGCATACGGCGCAGCACATTATCCTTCTTTATAAAATGATGGCTGAGCGCTGCTGTAAAATGTAAAAATATCAGTCCGGCAAAAGCAAATGCTCCTA
>JAMHZE010000090.1:0-6881 GCA_035909535.1 Rickettsiales bacterium
GAGATTCCACCTATGCGCGATCCACATCCATAGCAACATAAGTACAAGACATGTCACCAACATCATGGCTGAATGCATGCTACCACTATTCGCCATTATCCATGCCAGCCAGAATACTGTAGTGAACAGGAACAGGCCGAGAAGTTTGCGAACCACGTTCATCCAGCGCCCAGGTTTAGGGAACACCTTCACCAGCGAAGGTGCAATGAATACCAGTATATACGGCACTGCAAGACCCACGCCCATGAAGAAGAAAATGGTAAAGATAAGCGGTGCACTGGCTGCAAAAGCGAAAGATACAGCCGTTGTAAGGAACGGCGCAGTGCAAGGCGTTGCCATCAGCGTTGCGAATGCACCTGTAAGGAAGTTGCCAAGCGGGCTGTGGCCTCCGGCAGCATCAATGTTCTTATTCAGTTTATCAGAAAGTTTTTGCGGCAGAGCAACTTCCAGCCAGCCGAACTGGTTGGCCGCGAACAGCGTTAACACAATAGAAAGGAAGATAAGGAAAACAGGGCTTTGGAACTGTATGCCCCAGCCTATGTTATGCCCCAGCATTTTTAGCGTAACCACAAAAACAGCCAGAAGCATGAACGATGTTATTATGCCGGCGACAGTGTAGAGGAAGCTTTTACGCACCTGTTTGGCATCGCCAGCACTGTGTTTTATCGCTCCCATTATTTTAAGAGAAAGCACTGGCAACACGCATGGCATTATATTCAGGATAAGGCCACCAAGCACAGCCGCGATAATAGCTTGCAGCAGAGTGATATTCGCAAAAGTAGAACTGCTGTTATCTACCTTTTCTGTTTTTACAGGTGTGGCAGATTTTTTATCGGCACCAGGAACCATCGAGGCAGTATTGGTATAGCCCGCGAGAGCAGAATCCAGCACCTGTTGAGGAGCGATTTCGGCTATTTTAACGGTTGTTATATGGCCTTTATCGCCATCGCGCAGATTGAATTCCAGCTCAACATCTTTCAGGCTAGCATCCTTCTTCAGCCTTTCATATGAGGTGCGCAGGGCCATTTTACGGCCATCTTCACTGGTGGCAACAACTGGCGCAGGGTAACGGAAGTTTTTGGTCTTATCGAGAATGAAAAGATCTACATCTGTACCGAACTGGGTTTCAGAAACAAGCTCGGCCAGTAAAGCATCCTCTGTAACGGTAAGTGCAGCAAGCTGTACGGCAGCTCCCTCACCCATTTCCGTAGGTACGCGGCCTGCGTATTTTTCTATCGCGGCCTCGTTATCATCGCTGATATAGGCAGGAGGGATATCAAGCGACAGTTTATTTTCAGCGAAGATGCATACTTCCTCGCACACCGCCCATTTTACGTTAACTGAAAGTTTAACCGGCTGGGTAGGATCTTTCACCTGCGTGATGACAGGGAAAATAACGTGATCATCATACGCCCAACTTTCAAGATCGTAGAACATGTGGCGGCGCGGTATAGGCCACAGCATTTCGCTGGAGCTTACATTGGCTGCGCGGCGGAATTCCGGGATAACGGCCATGCCGCTATCGCCCGGGGCCTTCCAGTAGGTTTTCCACTTATCTTTGAGTTTGACCTCTATGCCGGAGATTATGCTGCCTTCTGCCGTGTATCCGGCGGTTATGAGGCGTATCTCACCCTCGGCATTGGGCGAAGATGGCTGCCAGGCGCTTTCCAGCGCGAATGATGGGAGGGAAACAAGGGTAACGATGAGTGCAAGAATGAATTTTTTCATACCCAATTAGATAGGGTATTTTTACCCAAAATAAAAGCCCCGAATGAGTTAACATTCGGGG
Organism: Rickettsiales bacterium; assembly: GCA_035909535.1. Classification (GTDB taxonomy): domain Bacteria; phylum Pseudomonadota; class Alphaproteobacteria; order Rickettsiales; family UBA8987; genus JAMHZE01. Next base: position 1,790 of record JAMHZE010000090.1, read on the forward strand.
CTTTATTTGTAGCATTAAAACTGGCTTGAAAGACTAGGCTTTCTTACCGGCTTTTTTAGGCTTTGTCTCTTTCTCGGAAGATTCTTCACCAGCTGCTTCCTCAACCGCAGGGGCTGGGTTGTTAGCTGCGAACTCGGCTGCTTTCGCTGCCTTTTCTTCCTGAGCTTTTGTATCAAGCCTGAAAGCCTCTTTCTTCACACGGTTCAGGTATGCACCTGTACCCGCAGGTATCAGACGACCAACTATCACGTTCTCTTTCAGACCGTGCAGGTGATCTTCGAGACCGGAAACTGCCGCTTCTGTAAGAACGCGGGTTGTTTCCTGGAACGAAGCCGCAGATATGAACGACTTGGTGTGCAGGGACGCCTTAGTGATACCTTGCAGTATCGGCAGGCCCGATGCAACTTTTAAGCCTTCTGCCGCCAGTTTGCGGTTTTCAACTTCCATGTCTTCTCTATCAACTTCCTCACCTTGCAGGAATGTAGATTCACCAGCATCGGTTATCTCTACCTTCTGTAGCATGCGTGAAGTTATTACCTCTATGTGCTTATCGTTGATGGTAACACCTTGCAGGCGGTAAACCTTCTGAACTTCTTCTATCAGGTAACGCGCCAGCGCTTCTGTACCCATTACACGAAGGATATCGTGAGGAACAGGAGTGCCGTCCATCAGCAGATCACCTTTCTGAACCTGATCGCCTTCATTCACCAGAAGGTGTTTACCTTTTGGTATGATGTATTCGATAGGCTCCTGATCAGCAGAGTTAGGCTGAATAGTGATACGTGTTTTGGATTTGTAATCCTTACCGAACTGGATGTAACCATCCATTTCTGCAAGTATTGCGTGATCTTTCGGCTTACGGGCTTCGAAAAGCTCGGCAACGCGTGGAAGACCACCGGTAATATCCTTCGTTTTAGAAGATTCACGAGGTATACGGGCAAGTATATCACCTGCATGCACATCTGCGCCATCTTCAACTGAAAGGATCGCTTCTATCGGCAGGAAGTAACGAGCTTCCAGACCATTGGAAAGGTTAACCACGTTATCCTTCTCGTCACGCAGGGTTATGCGCGGACGAAGTGAAGAACCACCTTTCTGCAGTTTCCAGTCAGAAACTACTTTAGATGTAAGACCGGTAGTTTCATCTACCTGCTTGCGCAGAGAAACGCCTTCTACCAGATCGCGGTAAACGATACGGCCAGACTTCTCCGTGATGATCGGGATAGTGTACGGATCCCATTCAGCAACGGTTTGGCCAGCTTTAACTTTAGAACCATCGTCAACTGTCATACGGGCACCGTATGGAACACGGTTACGAGCACGCTCGCGGCCTTTCTCATCCAGCACGATTATCTCGCATGAACGGGAAAGAACAACGTTACGCTTCTCGGAATCTACAACTATGTTACGGTTCTCTATTTTGATAGTACCATCATGAGCGGCTTGCAGGCTGCTTTGTTCAGCCGACGAAGTTGCCGCACCACCGATGTGGAACGTTCTCATTGTAAGCTGTGTACCTGGTTCACCGATGGATTGTGCAGCTACTACGCCCACAGATTCACCAACGTTTACCAGATGGCCTGAAGCAAGATCACGGCCATAGCATTTAACGCATGTACCATGCTTGGTTTTACAAGTGATAACAGAACGCATCTTAACAGCATCGATACCGGAAGCATCTATCTTTTCTGCGATAGATTCAGTTATCAGCTCGCCCGCTGCAATGATAAGCTCATCGCTTACCGGATTGCGAACATCATTAGCTGAAGTACGGCCGATGATCTTATCTGTAAGAGGAACGATAACGTTGCCGCTTTCGATCTCGGCACGAGCTACAACACCTTCTTTAGTGCCGCAGTCATCTTCCTTAACGATACAATCTTGCGCAACATCCACCAGACGACGTGTTAGGTAACCGGAGTTTGCAGTTTTAAGTGCAGTATCCGCAAGACCTTTACGCGCACCGTGCGTAGAGTTGAAGTACTCGAATACGTTCAGACCTTCTTTGAAGTTCGATATGATCGGCTTCTCGATGATCTCGCCCGATGGTTTAGCCATCAGACCACGCATACCGGCAAGCTGTTTGATCTGCGCTGCAGAACCACGTGCGCCGGAATCTGCCATCATGAAGATGGAGTTAACGGAACCCTGACCGGTTGCCTTGTTGTTAACAGGCTTTATCTGGCCGTTCATGTAGCGCATCATTTCGTTCGCCACCTGATCGGTACAGTGAGACCATGCATCTACCACCTTGTTGTATTTTTCTTTACGGGTGATAAGACCATCTGAGTACTGCTTCTCGAATTCAAGAACCTGTTTCTCGGTCTTCTTGATCATTTCTGCCTTAGCTGCAGGAACAACCATATCTTCCTTACCGAAAGATATACCAGCCTTACAAGCGTGAGAGAAACCAAGTTTCATCATGCGATCTGCGAATATAACTGTCGCTTTAGGACCGCAGTGACGGTGGATCTCGTCAATTATTTTAGAAGCCTGTTTTTTAGTTATAGGCTGGTTGATGAGATCGAACTTAACTTTATGGTGCTTAGGAAGGATCTCGGAAAGAAGCGCCCTGCCCGGTGTAGTTTCTACCGTTTGGGTTATTTTGCTGCCTTCGCTATCTACCGTTTCATAACGGAACTTTACCTTTGCGTGCAGTGAAAGACCACCATTCGCAATTGCGTGCTCTATCTCGCCCACGTTACGGAAGATGGAGTTCTCCCCCTTCTCGCCCTCGAAAGCGATGGAAAGATAGTACAGACCAAGAACGATATCTTGCGTAGGTACTATTACAGGCTTACCGTTCGCAGGAGAAAGGATGTTGTTGGTAGACATCATCAGGATACGTGCTTCCAGCTGAGACTCGATGGAAAGAGGTACGTGTACCGCCATCTGGTCACCGTCGAAGTCGGCGTTGAATGCCGTACATACAAGCGGGTGAAGGCGTATTGCCTTACCTTCTATCAGTACCGGTTCGAATGCCTGTATACCAAGCCTGTGAAGAGTTGGCGCCCGGTTAAGAAGTACAGGGTGTTCTCTGATAACTTCATCAAGAATATCCCAAACTTCCGGACGCTCTGCTTCTACCAGCTTTTTAGCAACTTTGATCGTAGCGGCCATGCCGTACATTTCCAGCTTGCTGTAGATGAATGGTTTGAACAGTTCCAGCGCCATCTTTTTAGGGATACCGCACTGGTGAAGTTTAAGTTCAGGACCAACAACGATAACCGAACGACCAGAGTAGTCGACACGTTTACCAAGAAGGTTCTGACGGAAACGACCTTGCTTACCCTTCAGCATGTCTGACAGGGACTTGAACGGACGCTTGTTAGCATCTTTTATCACGCGACCGCGACGACCGTTATCGAACAGCGCATCTACGGATTCCTGAAGCATACGTTTTTCGTTACGTATGATGATATCAGGCGCGTTAAGCTCTAGCAGGCGCTTCAGACGGTTGTTACGGTTGATAACGCGACGGTACAGATCGTTAAGATCTGACGTTGCGAAACGACCGCCATCAAGTGGAACAAGCGGACGAAGATCAGGTGGGATAACCGGAAGAACTTCCATCACCATCCATTCTGGCTTGTTGCCGGATTGCAGGAAGTTTTCAACTAGTTTAAGACGTTTAACCAGCTTTTTACGCTTAGCTTCAGACTTCTGGTCTATCAGATCTGCGCGCAGTTCGCGGCGCATTTCTTCCAGATCAAGGCCGGAAAGAAGATAGTGAATAGCTTCAGCGCCTATCATGGCAGTGAAAGTACCTTCACCGAACTGCTCCTGAGCTTTGTAGTACTGCTCTTCGTTGATCAGTTCGCCTTTAGTGAAAGGCGTAAGACCGGAATCTGTTACGATGAATGATTCGAAGTACAGAACCTTTTCAAGATCCTTCAGAGGGATATCAAGCAGGAGGCCGATACGTGAAGGAAGTGACTTAAGGAACCAGATATGAACTACCGGGCAGGCAAGTTCTATGTGGCCCATGCGCTCACGGCGCACTTTGGAAGTTGTAACTTCAACGCCGCATTTCTCGCACACGATACCGCGATACTTCATACGTTTGTATTTGCCGCATACGCACTCGTAGTCGCGGATAGGGCCAAATATCTTAGCGCAGAACAGACCATCACGCTCTGGCTTGAAAGTACGGTAGTTGATGGTTTCTGGCTTTTTAACTTCGCCATAAGACCAAGAACGTATCTTTTCAGGAGATGCTATGGATATGCGAAGCAGATCGAAATCCTGGGATTTCTTGCCATAGCCGAACAGGTTAAAAATTTCATCGCGCATGGTGTTATGCTCCAATTAAATTAGAGTTTAAAGAAACGGAATTTGAAGGGTAACCTACCTTTGAGAGGTAGGTGACTAGTGGTTTCTTATTATTTTGGGGGTTTAACAGAGAGAACTCACTAATCACCTTTCCGGAAAAACAGAACTGGAATATCATACTATTCCTCCTTCTGTTTTAATTCGACGTTAAGGCATAGAGACCTTAACTCTTTTACCATCACGTTGAAGCTCTCTGGAACTCCCGATTCGAACGTGTGGTTTCCTTTAACTATGGATTCATATACCCTTGTTCTACCTATTACGTCATCTGACTTAACAGTTAGAAGCTCTTGCAGAGTATAAGCAGCTCCATAAGCCTGAAGTGCCCAGCATTCCATCTCACCGAACCTTTGACCGCCGAAGTGGGACTTACCACCTAGAGGCTGCTGCGTTACCAGTGAGTAAGGACCTATTGACCTAGCATGTAGCTTGTCGTCAACAAGGTGGTGCAGTTTCAGCATGTATATTATACCAACAGTGACCTTCCTGTCAAACTTTTCACCTGTACGACCATCAAATAGGTCGAACTGGCCGCTGACATCAGCGCCAACCTGTTGTAAATATGCACTTATATCTTCAACTGAAGCACCATCGAATACAGGGGAAGCAAAAGGCACGCCTTTGGAAAGGTTGCTTGAAAGTTCCACTATTTCGTTGTCGTTCATCGCTTTTACAGCCGCTACGTCATCTTTAGCGGTGTAAACTTTGTTGATGTTGCTGCGCAGATCATCAGTAGAGGCTTTTTTGCCTTGTGCCTGAT
>JAMHZE010000091.1:0-3947 GCA_035909535.1 Rickettsiales bacterium
GAAAACATCATCGTAGAAAATATCGAGAGTCTTCTGCCTCAAAGGGAAGAGGAACTTTTCCATATCTATAATAATATAGTTAACGGCAAAGGTTCGCTGCTGCTTACCAGCACCAAGCCTATCATGGCGCTTGATATAAAAACCGCCGATCTCCGCTCGCGCCTCAGTGCCGCAACTGTGATAAATATAATGCAGCCGGATAATGAATTATTGAAGGGTCTTATCTTCAAACAATTCTCCGATCTTCAGCTTGTAGTTCCATCAAGCGTGATAGATTTTCTTATACCGCGCATAGACCGCAGTTTTGAAGCGGTTTCACAGTTGGTTGACGAGTTGAACAAGAAGTCGCTTGAAACCAAGCGCAACATAACTATACCATTCGTGAAGGAAATTCTTGGATTGTAGATGATAGTATTCTCATTAGTTAATCAGAAAGGCGGAGTAGGGAAGACAACAACGGCTGTCAACCTTGCCACTGCTGTTGCTGCCTGCGGTAAAAAAACGCTGGTGATAGATCTCGATTCTCAGGGCAATGCCACAACCGCATTCGGTATCGGCGCAGATGACCGCGATCCCGGCAGCTACGATGTAATAGTGGAAAACACCCTGCTGGATGAAGCGCTTAAGCCAACGGCTATACCGGCGCTGCAAATATGCCCTGCATCGGTAGATCTCGCCGGAACGGATGTTCTGCTTTCCACCCGCATCGGGCGCGAGCATATTCTGCGTAAGCGCATAGAAGCTCTCAAAACAGATTTTGATTACGTGTTCATAGATTGCCCGCCTTCGCTGGGGCTGCTTACAATAAATGCGCTCACCGCGTCAGATTTCGTGCTGATACCGCTTCAGTGTGAATTCTATTCGCTGGAAGGGCTTTCATACCTGCTCAATACGGTAGATCTGGTTCAGAAGAACCTTAACGATAAGGTAGATATCGGCGGCATATTGCTTACCATGTACGATAAACGTAATAAGCTTACTAACGATGTTGAGGGCGAAGTGCGCAAGCACTTCAAGGAAGTTGTATTCAATACAATGATACCGCGCAACGTAAAGCTTTCTGAAGCCCCTAGCTACGGCCAGCCGGGCATCATCTACGACCATCGCTGTACAGGTTCCAAGGCATATATGCTGCTCGCACGCGAATTGCTGAAGCGTTTCCCTTCGGATAAATAATCATTTCCGTTTGTGCTGAATTATCGCGCTGCGTTAAACGCTTGCGCCAAGGCCGCCATTCTGCGGTATACCAACAACGGCATTGGCCGTAAGATTGGTTGCAGGGGTTGCTTCTTGTACGCCGCCAATAGCTGCATCGGCCAGGCCTTTAACGGCCTCAAGTTGCGCTACGGTATCGTTTTGTCGAACGCCTGCTACACGTTCCTGAGGTGTTTTACCCAGGTTAGGAATGCGTGCAGTTACAGCTGCGCCATGTTTTTCTATCTGGCTCAAAGTAGAATCAGCAGAAAAACCAAAGCCTGTCACAGTAATACTTACGGTGCTGGAAGTACCGTCTTTACCACCTTTCTGTATATCAAATGGGCTATACACTTGCTGTCTCCGTTGTGTTCCTGCGTTCATATTTTACCAAATTATTAAGTGACTGTATATTGCTTTCTATTTCTTCATCGTTATTGCCGAAAAGGTATTTATCCATCTCAACATAGTTTACTACACGGGCTGGGTTGCCGTTCTCATGCCTTATAGTAAATTTCAGTTCGTCGGAAGATACCCCGAATTTGGCGCTAATATACCTCAAATTTGCGATAGTTACAAGTCCATCGTATAAAGTTGTTCTTTCGTGCGCATCATCACCGCTGATAGAGAAGAACTGACGTTTTCTGCGTTTTCTTTTATCATTAGAGCGAACAGAGAGAATTGTTTTGGTGGTAAAATAGTTGCCTGATTTTTTATCTTTGGCCAGAAGGCCGCTTTTAAGCGCGTTCTTCAGGAACGGGAATTCTTTTACTGTGGCCTGCAAAGAAGCTTCAGGTATCGTGTATTTGGCTGTTTTTCCTGCAAAAAAGCCTTCCAGAAACGTATCTTCCTGCACGTCGGAAAGCGCGAAGGCTTTCTTCAGCAGGTCTTTGAATTTTTCGTTCCTTTCTTCGCTCATATCCACCCGAATTATGCAAATAGCATTTAAAAACGCGGCTTGCTTATACCAAAAAATACGTTACAAATCTATTACAATAAACCTTATTAAATTCAGTATAGCATATAAAGGTTAACAAAAGGTTAACGAAACTAAAATTTGCATAAAATTTTAACTATGCTAGATTGCGTGAAACATAAGGTTTTCAGGGGTTTTTGCGATATATCGCCAGCAACCTGTTGATTTTTGAGGGTAATTGAAGATGAAAAAGGCTTCCGGACTAGGAAAAGGGCTCTCTGCCCTTATTTCAGAAAGAAAGATGGATGTAGATACATTCGCTGAGAACCACGGTACGCGTGCTGAACTTGGCGTATCTGAAGTGTTTCCCGGCCGTTTTCAGCCGCGCATGATATTTGATTCCGGCGAGCTGGAAGAGCTTGCAGAATCTATCCGCCGCAATGGCGTTATACAGCCTATACTTGTGCGCAAGCGCAGCGGGCAGGGATACGAGATCATCGCGGGTGAACGCCGCTGGCGTGCTTCCAAGGCCGCGGGTCAGAAGAACATTCCTGCAATCGTGCTGGATGTAGATGACCGTCAGGCTATGGAAATAGCCCTTATCGAGAATATTCAGCGTCAGAATCTTAAAATTCTGGAAGAGGCGGAAGGCTACAAGCGCCTTATAAAAGAATTTGAATACACTCAGGAACAGCTTGCAGATGTAATAGGCAAAAGCCGCAGCCACGTTACCAATATACTGCGCCTGCTTACCCTGCCGGAAGGGGTGAAGGATTTCCTGAACGATGGCACGCTTACTACCGGCCATGCCCGCGCGATACTTTCTGCGCCGGATGCCGTAAGCGCTGCGAATGAGGTGATAAAGAAAAACCTTTCAGTCCGTCAGACCGAGAATTTTGTTAAAAAACTTGCAGCGGGTGAGGGGGAAGATAGATCCCACAAAGGCTATAACCGCAAAAAGAAAAGCGACGCAGCTCAAGGCAAAAGCCCGGAAACTGTTCTTATGGAAACCTATGTTTCGGAAAAGCTGGGCATGGCTGTCAGCGTGAATGGCTCAGAAACCGCGGGTGAGGTCAGTATCCGCTACACCAGCTCTGCAGCTTTACAAAAGCTTCTTAGCAAGCTTGGCTCCTGATTTCTTTATAGCCGCTCTCTAAAAAATAAAAAATCAACGATGATTTAGTGCTGTTTTTATAGTACACTATCTTTTTTACAATTTCATGGAGAGAGATATGTCTTCGAAAAATGCTATAAGTCGCCCTGGTTTTCCTGAAATCGACATGACGCTTGATGCAAAAACAAAAAGAGGATTGGAAACAGTACTGGGTAAGATGCGTAACGATGCGGTGGATAATGCTATCGCAAGGGCCGCCGGGGATCTTTCAGAGTCCCAGATAAGGGCTTTGCACAAAACAGCCACTGATAATGGCATAAAGCTTTTTAAAGAGATCGCGATCGGCGGTCTTAAAGAAAACTCTCCTTACAAAGAAGATATTCTTGCTATAAAAGGCGATAAGTCTACAACTCTGTTCCATCAGCAATTACTTGCCTTTACGGGAAGAATGGAAGAGCAGCAACAGGGTTTTGGCCGTAATTAATGCTCGCAGAGAAAATACTTTCTGAATTTAAACTGCATATAAAAATAGCGGGCGAGATAGAATTTTATGTTGCTCCACCGCTTTCAGATGAGCAGGAGAATGATTTTCTGGCAAAGCTTTTGCTCGCGCTTACATCTAATAACGTAAAGATATGGAACCTGCAAAAAGAGGTCGCGCCTTCCCAGTACGAGGTCGCTCTACAGCCCGTAGCCCCGCATGAGGCGGTAACCCAGCTTGGG
>JAMHZE010000092.1:0-7868 GCA_035909535.1 Rickettsiales bacterium
GTAGAGAAGAAGCCAGAGCCTGAAAAGAAGAAAGTTGATGTCTCCAAGAAAGACAGCCGCGATCAGGAAGGCAAGAAAAGCCTTCTGAAAGATCTCGAGAAAAAAGAACAGCAACAGCTTGATGATATTTTTGCTGAGGCCGCTGATGAAAAACCGCAGGAAGAACCTGCTCAGTCATCGGGTACCAGCGCCGTTTCACCAGATCTGGTGAACGAGATATTGGGCAAGATCCAGAGTCAGGTAACACAGAACTGGAACATTCCTATCGGTGCCAAGAACGTTCATAATATGCGCGTGGCTCTGTATATCTCCCTGTTGCAAGATGGCACGGTGGTGCAGGTACGCATAATAGACCAGATGCTTTATTCAACAGATAACGTTTACCGTGTAGTGGCAGATTCTGCCGTATGGGCGGTGAAAGAAGCTTCTCCGTTCCAGGGTCTGCCGGCGGATAAATTCCAGCAATGGCGCGAGCTGGAACTCAGCTTCGATCCTAATTCAGCATTATAATATTATTCCCCGCTATCCAGAAGGTCAGCCTGTGCAACGCTAAGGCTCTTTGGTGCTTTCATATTCAGGTGGCTATAGGCCTTGGCAGAAAGCATACGCCCGCGCGGCGTGCGCTGTATCAAACCTTGTTGCAGCAGAAACGGCTCCACTGTTTCCTCCAGCGTATCACGCTGTTCAGAAAGCCCCGCGGCAATGGTTTCAATACCAACAGGCCCGCCGCTGTAATTCTCTGCTATATAAAGCAGGTATCTGCGGTCGCTGTTATCAAGCCCAAGCTTATCAACATCCAGCTTCTGCAAAGCCTTATCGGCTATGTCGCTGTCTATCTCTTTCAGGCCTTGCACATCGGCAAAATCCCACACACGGCGTAATAGCCTCAACCCTATACGCGGAGTTCCGCGCGAGCGGGAAGCTATCTCTGTTGCACCATCACGCGTAAGCTTTGCACCAAGTATGCCTGCGCCGCGTGTAAGCACTTCGCATAGCTCATTCGTGTCATAAAAATTCAGACGTAGCGGAATACCAAACCTGTCACGCAGCGGGTTGGTAAGCAGTCCTATGCGGGTGGTCGCACCTACCAGCGTAAAGCGCGGCAGGTCTATCTTCACCGTGCGTGCAGAAGGGCCTTCGCCGATAATTATATCCAGTGTAAAATCCTCCATCGCCGGATACAGAACTTCCTCTATCGCAGGGTTCAGGCGGTGTATCTCGTCGATGAACAGAACATCGTTCTCCTGCAGATTGGTAAGTATCGCTGCAAGGTCGCCGGTCTTTGTTATCATCGGGCCGGAAGTCCCACGAAATCCAACACCCATCTCGGCAGAAATTATCTGCGCCAGCGTGGTTTTGCCAAGCCCCGGAGGGCCATGCAGTAATATATGGTCTATCGCTGCGCTGCGCTTTTTTGCTGCGCCGATGAACACCTTCAAATTCTCGCGCACCTGCTGCTGGCCAATAAACTCATCCAGTTTCTTCGGACGCATGGAAGTATTTACCTTATCCTCTTCCTGCTCTGGGCGTGATGTAACTTTTTTCTGCTCTGCCATTATTACCTGCCGCCTGCCAGTCTTTTCAGGCCTTCCTTAATTATATCTTCAAGCCCTGCATCACTATTTTCAGATACTATCGCGTTAACAGTAGTAAAAGCCTCGCTTCTGCCAAAGCCAAGTTTCTCGAGCGCCGCTGCAGCATCTGCCATATGTCCTGTATCAGCCTTACTTTCCTTACCCGCTTCTGTTTTAAAGCTAACCACATTTGCAAAGCCTTGCTTGCCTGCAATATCTGCCAGTTCCAGCACTATGCGTTCTGCCAGTTTCGGGCCCACTCCCGAGGCTGATCTCAGCGCAGTTTTATCTTTTGCAGCAATAGCAATTCCCAGGTCTTTCGGTGAAAGCGTAGAAAGAATAGATATCGCCATCTTCGCGCCAACGCCATTTACCTTTTGTGTCAGCAGGGTAAACCACATCTTCTCCTCTTCCGATGCAAAACCGAAAAGGTTTATGGCATCTTCGCGCACAACTGTTTCCACCAGCAGGCTAACATTGCTGCCCGTACCGCCGAGTTTTGAAAGAGTGTTAACCGAACATGAAAGAACGTAACCAACGCCGCCTACATCTATAATGGCGTGGTCTTCTGTTATACTGTCTACTATACCGCGCAGTTTGCCTATCATTTAAAACCTGCCTGTGTTGGCGTGTGTTATGGCCACTGCCAGAGCATCTGCTTCGTGTTCTGTTTTAACATCGGCTTTCGGGAGCAGAATTTTAATCATGCTTCCTACCTGCGTTTTTTCTGCACGACCAGAGCCTGTAACGGCCTTCTTAACGTTAGTTGCAGAATACTCTGCCGGCGGAATATCCGCAAGAGAAAGCGTAAGTATTATTGCGCCGCGTGCATGCCCAAGTTTAAGCGATGTAAGGTTGTTCTTGTTCACAAAGGTTTCTTCAATGGCGCATTCATCAACAGTGTATGCCGAAAGAACTTCTGTAAGACCCTTGTTCAGGGTTACCAGACGTGCTGCCATTTCATCTTTCGCATTGGTGGTAATGGTTCCGCAGGCAATAAAGCGTAGGCTGTTATCCTGCTGCGCTATAATGCCCCAGCCTGTGTTCACAAGGCCCGGATCAACGCCAAGTATCATGCGCATACCGCCCATTATAAACCCATTTTATTTCTGATATCCTGTATCTTATCGCGGGTATCAAGCTTAATACCTTCTATTTTGTCTGGTCTGTTAGCCGGGTCGCCATATCTTTTTTTCAGCTCTTCATTCTGCTGTGCTATTTCCATTTCGTAGTTATGGGCCACTCGGTCTGCTTCTTCAGTGTGAATATTCTGTAGAGCCTCCCAGGCTCTTTCCCGTAGTATCGAGTGCTGGGAATGCAGATAAGCATCCAGCAGGTGTTCTGCGCCGCCGCCATCTTCCGCCACATAGCCAGAATGCAGCATGTAGATAAAATAGTTTATGCTCAGCATATCCAGCGGAACGTCCAGCAGCGGGTGCAGTGCTTCCGGAACTTTTGCAGAGCGCACCTCTTTGCGTATAGTAGATATCTGGGCGCGCATGCGCTCCTTTTCTTCCGGGGTTATCTCTTCCAGCGTCTGGTGGATTATGCGGGTTTTGATACCTGTGGCGTTGCCAGACTTACTAAGGTAATAAAAACCTACTATCACTGCCAGTAAAAAACCTACAACCAGTAGTGGGCTGCGTATGCGTCCGGTAAAAAGCGACCAGATAAAAACAAACGGTGCGGTAAGTATAACAGATATCAGAAGCAGGAAATCTTTCGGAGGACTTTCAGACCCAGTTGCGGTTGGGGAAGTTACTCCGCTGCTTTTCTTTTTGAATAATCTCATCAGCTGTAATCCGGTTCTATAAGAACTATATTATTGCCGTCAGCCGTAATGGCAAGCCTTCCTTCTCGTAGCATCTCGGCGTATTTGCCGAACACCTCATAGCGCCAACCCTTCATGGCCTTATTATGCTTCATGTCACCCATCGCAATATTTTCAAGGTCTTCAAGGTCAGCTATAGCGCTTGGGGCAATATCATGTTTAACGCTTTGCGTTTTAAGCAATACGCGCAGCAATGTAAGCAGTGGCGCTGCGCTATCAGGTATAGAGCGCCTGTCGTCCAGTTTCGGTGGCTTCTCCTGTGTCAGGCCGTAATCAACTACACCAAGTATCTCACCCGCCAGCCTCTCGTCGTAGCGGAAAAAGCGTAGCCCTTTGAGGTCGTTCGCCGAGCGCGGCTTTATTGCGGCAATTTCCTGTATCGCATCGTCTTTAAGTATCCACGGGCGAGGTTTGTTGAGGTTCTGCGCCGTTACCTCGCGCCAGCGAGAAAGGCTTTTCAGCAGTGCCAGATAAGCCCTGTCCGAGCTTTTTACTTTCAGTTTTCTCCAGCATTCTTCAATATCCGTGTGGTAAATATCTTCAGCCAGCAGCTTGTCAGATTCTTCCACCGCCCAGTCATAGCGATTTTTCTTGATGAGTTCGTTACGCATCATCACAAAAACATCTTTCAGGTAAACAACATCCAGCGCGGCGTAATCAAGCTGGTCCTGTTCCAGTGGGCGTTTTGTCCAGTCTGTGTAGCGCTGAGATTTATCCATGCGCTTGCGCAGGTAGTGTTCCACCAGCCTGCCGTAAGAGACCGATTCACCGAAGCCAAGCATCTTTGCGCCCACTTGTGTATCGAACATATTGCGAGGTGTGACCGCAAACAGGTTATAGAATATCTCCAGATCCTGCGAGCATGCATGCAGAACTTTTATTATGCGCTTATTCAGCAGCAAAGATTCCAGCGGCTCAAGGTTAAGGTTGTTATCAACCGGGTCTATGGCGAATACGTCGTCACCGGCGGCAACCTGTACCAGCCCCAGCGTCGGGTAATAGGTCTTTTCGCGTACAAATTCAGTATCAAGGCATACAAATTCCGCAGATTCCTGTATCTTTGCCACTCTTTCTTTCAATCTGGCGCTTGTAGTTATCAATTCCATTTTATTGTTTAAATCCCTTGATTTTAGTTAAATAATACAGAATATTCACCGCTTGTAAAAAGCAATTAAAACAATAACTAACATTTAACAAGAAATTTGTGACCATGCACGCATACAGAACCCACAACTGCAACGCCCTTACTAAAGCAGAAACCGGAGCGGAAGTTAAGCTTTCCGGCTGGGTACACCGCAAACGTGACCATGGTGGCGTGCTGTTCATAGATCTTCGCGACCATTATGGCGTAACTCAGCTGGTATTCCCGGAGAACGGTTCCGTGTTGCCGGCAGATGCTGATAAAATCCGTTTTGAATCAGTAATAACCGTTATCGGTAAAGTGGTTGCCCGCGTGCCGGAGGCAGTTAACCCTAAAATGACCACAGGTGAGATAGAAGTTATAGTTAACTCTCTTATCGTAGAATCTGCGGTGGAAGATGACCAGCTACCGGTGCAGGTGAATTCCGATAAAGAATTCCCGGAGAATACGCGCCTTAAATACCGCTTCCTGGATCTGCGCCGTGAAAAGCTGCATAACAATATCGTGCTGCGTTCAAAAGTTATTTCCGAGATACGCGCTTTCATGACCAATCAGGGTTTCATGGAATTCCAGACCCCAATCCTTACATCTTCCTCACCGGAAGGTGCGCGCGATTTCCTTGTTCCTTCCCGTCTGCATCCGGGCAAGTTCTACGCCCTGCCGCAGGCACCGCAGCAGTTCAAGCAGCTTCTTATGGTTTCCGGGTTTGACCGCTACTTCCAGATAGCGCCATGCTTCCGTGATGAAGATGCCCGCGCAGACCGCTCCCCGGGTGAATTCTACCAGCTCGATGTGGAGATGAGCTTCGTAACGCAGGAAGATGTATTTTCTGCAATAGAGCCTCTAATGGTTCACGTATTCAGCAAATTCTCGAGCAAGAAAATTGTCGGCAACCCATTCCCACGCATTAAGTTTGATGACGCGATGCTCAAATACGGCTCCGATAAGCCAGATCTCCGCAACCCGCTTCTAATCTCTGATGTAACGGAAGTATTCCGCGGTTCATCTTTCGGCATCTTCGCTAACCAGATAGAAAAAGGTGCAATAGTACGCGCTAGTCCTGCGCCAAAAGCATCGGCGCTTGGCCGTGGTTTCTTCGATAAAAAGAACGACCTCGCAAGAGAAATGGGTTATGCAGGCCTCGGCTATATCATCTTCGATGAAAGCGGAGAAGCAAAAGGCCCAATAGCTAAAAACCTTGATGCAGAACGCATCACCAAGCTGAAAGAGATATGTGGCGTAAGCGCTGGTGATGGCCTGTTCTTCGCTTGCGGCAACACTGGCACGGCTGCTAAACAGGCGGGTGATTTCCGCACCGTTATCGGTAAAGAGCTCGACCTGATAGAGAAAGACACATTCCGCTTCTGCTGGGTGACAGATTTCCCTTACTACGAATGGAACGAGGAAGAAGGCAGAATAGATTTCTCTCACAACCCGTTCTCCATGCCTCAGGGTGGAATGGAAGCCCTGACCAACGCGAAAAGCAAGGAAGATCTTCTGGCAATAAAAGCCTTCCAGTATGATATCGTATGTAACGGCATAGAACTCTCTTCAGGCGCTGTGCGTAACCACAAGCCGGAAATTATGTACAAAGCCTTCGATATAGTAGGCTACGGCCCAGAGGTAGTGGATGATAAATTCGGCGGCATGATACGCGCATTCAAATACGGCGCACCTCCGCATGGTGGCCTTGCTCCGGGTGTAGATAGAATGGTAATGCTGATAGCAGATGAACCTAACATCCGTGAAGTTATAGCATTCCCGCTCAACCAGAGCGCCGAAGATCTGCTGATGAACGCTCCAAGTCTGGTAACAGAAAAGCAAACGCGTGAGCTGAACATCCAGCTTTCACCGAAAGCGAAAGAGCTGACATCAAAAAAGGCTAACGTAGCTTAGTATTTATGCCGCCTTCAGCTTGGCAACCTTGTCTACAATAAGCAGCACAAGCATTCTGTAAAGCACTACAGCGTTAAGTATGTGCCACAAAAAGTGTGTGCCGACATGGCTTGTATGGCTGCATATATCCATATCCATAGTGCGGAACGCCAGAGAGAACGTCCATATCACTGCGGTATTTATCAGATGCAGGTATAGCGGGCTCTGTTTTACAAAGCATAGTATCAACACCATAACTATAAGCATCAGGTAGGTAGGCACATACATTATAGTGCCGTTAAGCGTATCCGGCGAAAAATGTGCACTAAAATACTGTCCTGCTGCAAAAAACGCTATCAGCACCATAATAGCATAGATGATCTTCATCCCCACAACCCGTACAAAAAACGATACCAGATATATGTGAATGAACAGCGTTATCGGCAATACATCCATCAGCAGTGTGGTGTGGCTCGGCATAGAATGGTAGGCCGCGCTGCCAAAACCGATAACTGCAAGGGTAAACGTAAGCAGCAGAATATCCCAGTTCGCTTTAGTTATCTGGCGGTAAAAGCGCAGCATGCGTAGCACCATAACCGCGCCTATAACAAAGCAGATATTGGTTATAAGGTTCAGCGGTTCAGCCAGCCAATCAGGCTGTTTTTGTCGTTCGCAGTAATTGTCGATATAGGAAAGCGTATTTTCCTGCTGTGTAGATGATGATTCAGATATTTTTTTATCTTCCATCTATAGCCCGTGTTCTGCCGCCATCCGCAACATGCGGGCGCGACGGTTTATACTGCGTACAAGCTGTTTCATCAGCATGTAAAGCAGCAGGGAATTACATAAGTGCCATACAAAATGCGTACCGGCAGGCAGCGTATCGCAAACTTCTATATCCACCACGCGGAAGAACAGGGAAACCATACCCAATATGGAAGCCAGCAGGAATGATGTTGCTGCGGTTCTGCGTTTCAGGTGCAGGTACAATCCAATAAATATCAGTGCCGCCATAGAAGAAAGATAGGCGATAGAATCATTCAGTGCGTTAGGGAAATATTTCACCAGCGAGTTGGTGGTGAACAGGAAGGCCATTATACTCACCAGAACCTGAAAGCGCGTAAGGCTGGCTATACGGAACATGGCCGAAGTAAAATATACCAGTATAAACAATATGATAAAGGCGGTATCTGCTACCTCTGTGTAGTAAGATGGCACGGTGTGGAAGCCGGTACTGGCAAGGCCGATAAACACCATACATATATTCAGAAAATATATGTCCCAGATCTTGTGTCCCTTATAATCAGGGTTGCGGTAATATAGTTTAAATATCATGTAGGCCGCTATAAAGAAGCCCAGATTCGTTATAAGGTTAAAAGGCTCTTCCCACAGGCCAAGCTGGTAGCGTTCGCAAAGCCCGTAAGTGTGAGAAATAGGTGTCTGGAGT
>JAMHZE010000093.1:0-5526 GCA_035909535.1 Rickettsiales bacterium
GCGCTTTAATCAGCCCGGCATCTTTACCGGAAAGACCGATAGCCGTACCACCCGCAAGGTTAATGTGCTGCACCAGGTTTTTGTTGATGTTACCGCAGAGAACCATTTCCACTATCTCTACGGTCGCTTTATCTGTAACGCGCAGACCATCTACGAATTCAGACTTGATACGAAGACGCTCGAGCATTTTACCGATTTGAGGGCCGCCACCATGCACAACGATAGGGTTGATACCAACCTGCTTAAGCAGAACCACATCACGCGCGAATTTACGGGTAAGTTCTTCATCACCCATGGCGCTGCCGCCGAATTTTATAACGAAGGTCTCGCCGTTGAATTTTTTCATGTACGGCAGGGCTTCTGAAAGTACACGCGACTTCTCTAACAGCTGTTCGATATCAGCCGGAAGTTTCTCTGCGACCTCGCGCTTGGATTTCTTTACTGCCTTTGCAGGCTTCTTGGTTTTTTTGGCCATTGCGAACCCTTGTTATTTTTAACAAAACCGAATTTGTTCGTTATAACCAAACGAAGCAATTAACAAGAGAATTTTTAAGAAATTAGCGACGCATTCCACCAAGCGTGACCAGCGAGCCTACAGGGTTATCTCCCACATAGATGCCGTAGCTGCTTTCGGTTATATCCTTTCTTATCTTTATCTGGCTTAGATCGCGCTCTGTAACGTGGCCAGCACCTTTCATTTTATCAAGGAAAGCCTCTGCATTACCGCGGTCTCCCACTACATTGCTTTGCTTCAGGAAAGTTACCGCAAATATGCCGCCGATAGAAAGGTTGGAAAGACCTGCCTGCAAATCAAAATGTTTATTGAACTGCGTGCGCAGGCCAGCTTTCTGCTCTGCGTTGCCGAGATCAAGTTCATCTGCCATCTTAAGCGCAATGGTTGAGGTTAGGCTGCCCCTGAACAGCATATTGCGCAATACGTTTTTACCCACCCCTGATATCTGGCCATGGATATTATTTATCAGATTATCAATATCCGCCCTTTTATCGGATATCTGCTCGGGAGAAAGTATGAACTTTGCAATATCCCTTACATTTTGCAGGTAAATCTTATCTTTACCAGCAGGCTGAGATTTAGCCGTGATGACCGTTTTAGGTATAACAGCGCTTTCGCCGTTAGAGGCATTATTGTGTATGGCAGGTATATTATCCGGCGCTGACTTTGCCTCTGGAGCGATATCTGCCGTAAATACCTTGTTTATTGATTTTGCAGTAAAGTGCTCCATACCCTTGCAATCCTCGAATATAGCTGATTCTGCCCATCTACCCGGTACTGTGCCGCCAAAATTACATTTTATGAAATGTGGTTTTGTTGTGCCTGATTCAACCAGCGCCTCGAACGGAAAGTCGGAGAAATCTAGCCCTTCATACTTCTGGCTTTGGAACTGGAAGTTAGACCAGCCCGGCAGACCAAGGTTACTTATTGTTTTCATGAGGCGGTACGGATTGCGGTCATTATCATCCATGCGAGATATTGCCGCACCCTTGTAGAACGCCTCTTCCATAACAAGAGCTTTAAACGGCTTATCGCTTTTATCTGGAAATTCCTGCGCTATTCTAGCGTTCATGGAGTTCATGATATCAAGTATTTCCTGAGGAGTTTCTTTGCCCTGCTTGGTATAAAAATCTCTCGCCCTCCACGAAGATTCCCTCTCAAAGCTTCTGAGCGCGTTATATGCGTTTGTTGCCAATTCCAACGCAAGACCCATCTGCGCTTCTGTGAATTGCACCGTTTTCTTAGCTTCTGCTGATTTAGCCATTTATCCCCCAAAGATATATTGCGCAGCTTATACCACATTTTGCATTGCTATTCAATGTACAAAAGCAGGTTTTATTAATGTGCAAATGGTTAATTTTTGTTCGGATTTTAACTAAATATTTCAGGGTTTTATATGTATATCACTGTAACCATATGAATTTAAACCGATAAAAAGGGCACTTTGTGTCAAGAGCTAAGTTTTTTTCCTGTCTGCAAAAATAAACTCGATAACGATTTATTAATACATCTGTGTTATACTTAATTTCAGGGACGAGTCAGAAGACTTAGTAAAAAGAGGGGCCAGTATGGCGTTATATAAGAAGTATAATGGGAAGAGCGGATTTGACCATGTTTGTCATACCGCAACGGGTTATCGCTGCCTTGCGAAAGTGGTAAGTCCAGAAGATCTGGGCAAGAACATGCACTTCTCTGCCAAGCATATTGTTGGCAAAGATGGCCGACCTTATACCGAGATATCCTTTGATTCTGACGAGATATTCAACAAAAAAGAATATGTAGAAAAAGTTAAACAGCTTTTAGCGGCTTTTGGCGTAAAAGAAGTGCTTTCTATTAATAACTGCGAAAAAGGCGAACTGGCCTTTAGTTTACACGCAACACCTTATCCGAATACCATAGAATTTCGCATTTGGGCCGGCAAAAGCGGCGTAGCCATGTGCTTTGATGCGCTGAAAGAACTGGTATCTGAACGGGTAGTGGAATTTGTGAGCGAGCAGGAAGCTGACCTTGAGAACGTTCTGTTCGAATCTATCATGGAAGCCATGGGCACCGAGCTAAGCAAAGGCCCGGGCGGTGAAGAACGCGCTATTAAAAAGGCACGTGAACTGACCAACTACTTCATTCATGGGGTGCAGGCGGTTTAAGCCCTACCCTTCTATTCTTTCTAAATGTTCATAGTCATCGAAAGCGGGCTGGTTCTTCGGATGTGGGCGCGCAAGGAACGGCACTTGCGGGTCAAGCACATCTGCCAGAAGCGCGTGGAGTTCACGCTCGACATCGACTGAAAGCGTTTGCAGGTCTATCTCCATAACATTCTTTTCCGGCCCATTAGAAGCAAATGAAAGGCGGTAATATATCGCCTCTCCCGGCTTGTGGTTATCGCCCAGCTCTGCGAATGCGCTGTTCTTTACCATTAAGGCCTCGAGCAGTAATTGCGGCGCAAGAAGCTTTTCGACCTCTGACTTGGTTGGCACACTGCCGGTTTTGTAATCTGCCACATTTACTATATTGCAGCCGCGCATGAGCTCCAGCCTGTCAGCCTTGCCTTTTATGGTGAATTGCTGGCCGTTGACGGTGAGTTTTAACTCAGCCGGAGTTTCGGTGATTATCTTTTCGAAAGAACGTATCGCATCGCGCTCGGTGCGGATGAACCACGGAGCAAGCTGCTCCATCTGCTTCAGCCAGATATCTTCTGCCGCGCCTTTAGCTTTCATTTCTGCGTGAACTTCCGAAGCTACCTGCTTGAATGAAGCTTCAGTTAGTTTTGCGGGGTCTAGTGCGTGGTGCTTGGTAAAGCGCTGCATAACATCATGCACGAAACTACCATATTCGCGAGCATCAAGCTCGCGCTCAAGGTCATCTAGCGGGCGGAGCTTGAGTATATGCTTTGCGTAAATTGCATATGGGTTTTTGAGAATGGTTTCTATATCGGTGATAGAAAGCGTGTTCATGCGCGCATCTGCCGGAGGGGTCGGGCGCGGACGGGAAGCAGGCGCGGCGGGAGTAAGATTGCCGCTATCGAGCTTTTCTATCAGCGGATGGTAGGCGTTGTAAGGCTCCATTTTCTTTTCACCCGTGATGGCGCAATAGAATGTACGGATACGGCTGACGAAAGGAGACTCTACCGTTGGCTCGCCATTGCGGTAAGCGCTTAGGGATATAAAAACTTCCGCGCGATGCAGGAAGGAAGTAAAATCATGCGCGGCGAGTGCCATTGCATCTTCCGCATAGGGCATTTCCATCTCGCGGAACATCTGGCGGCTGAACCAAGGCGAGAACTTACCCGAAGGCCATGAGTTAAGGGTGAGATCACCCAGAATTACGCAATCGAAATGCTGGAGGCGAGCCTCGATAGGGCTGAGGATAACTGCGCTTTCTGTTACGCGGTGCTGTGGCCACACCTTGCGGCGGGTTAGCACGGTGCGCACACATTCTGCGAAGATGGCGAGGCTTATGCCCTGCCCCACTGCCGCTGCGGCCATGCCGTTCAAGAGTTCCTCCAGCGCCTGCCAGCGTTCATTAGCGTTGATATCTATGTTCGGCTGAAGCAAGGAAAGCATATCAAAAACCGCGGAGATAAGTGCGGGAGCGCTTTCTTTTAAATTAGCGCGGATGTTATTGAGGCTGCTTATTAATGGCTCCAGCCCTTCCGGCATTACTTGCTGCTGCGAGAATTGCTGAAGATGGCGAATGTTATGGCGGCGGGCAGTGAGTTCCAGCGTTGCCGCGCCTTCATGCCCCGCCATTTTAAGCGCGGAGATAAGCTTGGTGATACCCATATCGGACGATATACAATCTGCGACCTCGAGCAGCAGGCGGCCTTCCGGCGTGTTATCAAGCGTGGTGCCGGATGAGTCATCTATATCAATGCCGAAGCGGCGGAGACAAACGCGAACCTCTGCCGCAAGGTAGCGGTTATTGGTTATAAGCGCCACGGTTTTGCCCTGTGCCAGTTTGTGGTGCATTATCGCGCCTGCAAGCTTGGCCTCGTAGATGCCGCTTTCGGCACGGATGAGCTTTAGGAAAGAGATGCCCTGCCCTGTTATGCCAAGTTTGCGCCAGCCTGCGATGCCTGAAGCACCCTTCATCATTGCGCTAACGACCGCGCTGCGGTTGGATGGTTGCCCCAGCATGGTGACATCCGCACGGGTGGCACCCAAAAAGCCGAGCAGCCTGTGAATATGGCGTTGGTGGTTTATTTCGTTATGCTCATCATTCAGCTGCTGCCATTCTGCATTGCTTATATCCATATCGATATAAGGCAGAATTACACAGCCTTGAGGAAGCTGCTGAATTTGTTTTATGAGGCGGCGCGTTGCAGGAACCGAACCTGTAGAACCCGCAATGAACACCTGCCCCGCATGATTTTGAAGATGCTGAGCATAAAGGTTAAGTAGCGCAGAGGTGCGCGATGCAGGGCTGGTATAGCCAAGCTCTGCTAGAGCCTTTGGATAAGACGTGAAGATATTGCGGATAAAATCGAGGCTTATCTGGCGGTGCTGGGCAAGTTCTGCGGGAAGTATGGCTTCAAGGCGTTCTATACCTATTTCCTGACGCTCCATGTCATCCATCAACTGGCTTAAGGAGTCGGATAGTTTAAGGGCGGCTTCCAGCGAGATGCCTTCCTTGCCAGCGTTTTCCATTATCATGCGGGCAAGCATGAACATACGTTTTTCAGAAGGAATTGCAGGCAGAGGAAGCTGAATATCATTTCCGCGCAAAGCTGCGCCTATTTCCAGCTCGCCCTCATCTACGCCGCCAAGCGAGATAATGTTTGGCATTACCAATGCGTGGTTCGGGGAGAGTTCCACAAAATGCGCCTTAAGCCGGAACACCGAACGACGGTTGGGGAGTATGATGGTTGCCGAGGCCAAAGCCTGCGCCTGATTGTTATGGCGCGCCAGTATAAATGCCGCAAGCTCGCGTAAATAATCACCCTGAGGGTGAACGGCAAAAATATTTTTTTGATTACTGGTCATTTCTGTGCAAACTTAAACTATCATTTAAAAGGC
>JAMHZE010000094.1:0-3643 GCA_035909535.1 Rickettsiales bacterium
GCGCCAGATAATAAACCGTTGCCGTGTTTATTCCGGCTAGTATAATACCCCACGCGCATGGCCAGAAAAGCAGCATAAAGCCAGCCGGTTTATCAAGTCTTGCAAGCTGCATATATAGTTTAAGATGAGAGAGCATAAAACAATTCGCCTGTTCGTTGATTCCCCGCTTTCTGTCGGGGCGCAGCTTGCGCTTAGCAAGGAGCAGAGCCATTACCTTGTAAACGTCATGCGCCGAGAAGTATCAGATTCGGTGCTTGTCTTCAACGGTAAAGATGGGGAATTCCGCGCTGATATAGCCACCGCCTCAAAAAATGAGGTTATTCTTAATGCAACAGAACAAACTCGCCCGCAGCGATACAGCCCCAATATTGCGCTGCTTTACGCTCCGGTAAAGAACGCCAAGAACGAATTTATTGTGCAGAAGGCCACAGAAATGGGCATAAACAGCATTCAGCCTGTTATCACCGCCCATACGGTAAAAGATAAAACCAAAAGCGATAAACTTGCCCTTGTCGCTATCGAGGCCGCCGAGCAATGCGAACGCCTTGATGTACCACAGGTAAACCCTATCGCAAAGCTGGAAGAGGCTCTTAAAGCCTACTCCTCTCACGCCATAATATTATGTGATGAAACAGGCAAGGGTGGCGCTGCCGCTAACGTACTGCCGCAGATAAGCTCTACTTCCTTCGCCATACTCACAGGGCCGGAAGGCGGCTTTTCTTCAGCCGAACTCGAGCATCTTCACTCCCTGCCGAATGTTCATGCAATAGGCCTTGGGCCACGCATATTGCGCGCTGAAACGGCAATCATAACCGCAATAGCTTTGGTGCAGAACTATCTGGGGGATTTCCAGCAGAGCCCTGATTTCCGCGGCTGAAAAATTTAAGTTTCCCTATTTAATATTCTACAAAAATTCATTATATTACCCTCATGAAAGGAACCGTAAAAACATTTTTACTCCTTGCCGCAATGACAGCTTTGTTCATGGCAGCAGGCTATGCTATCGGCGGCGCAGGCGGCGCTCAAATAGCATTCTTCATCGCACTGGCAATGAACTTCTTCTCTTACTGGAACTCCGACAAAATAGTTCTGCGCGTATACAAGGCTCAACCACTTGATGCCGGCCGCTATCCCCGTATCGCCAATATGGTGGAAGAACTTGCGCGTAACGCAAATATCCCAACGCCTCGCGCATATATCATAAACAACCCGCAGCCTAATGCCTTTGCAACTGGCCGTAACCCTGCCAATGGTGCGGTTGCCGTAACAACAGGTATCATGGATATCCTCAACGAGCGCGAACTTCGTGGCGTGATAGCGCATGAAATTGCCCATATAAAAAACCGCGATACGCTGGTGATGACAGTAACCTCAACCCTTGCAGGTGCGCTTTCATATCTGGCTAATTTCGCTATGCTTATGGGTGGCCGCCGCAACAGCAATAACGGCAATCCGCTGGTAATGATACTGGTCGCAGTGCTTGCCCCAATGGCTGCAATGGTGGTACAATTTGCCATTTCCCGCACGCGTGAGTATTCTGCCGATAAAGGCGGTGCCGAAATATCCGGAGATCCTGAAGCTCTGGCTTCGGCCCTGCAAAAGCTGCAAAACTACTCAAAGCGTATAGATAACACCACAGCCGAGAATAATCCTGCAACGGCGCATCTGTTCATTGTAAACCCGCTTCACGCCCGCAAGATGGATGGGCTGTTCTCCACGCATCCCGCCACAGAGAATCGTGTTCGTGCCCTCATGGAAATGGCCTCTTCAACAGGCCAAATGCCTAAAAATAACCTTGAAAATCCGCCGTCTGTGGGCTACAAAAAAGGCTCTTTTGATTTGTAGAGAGCGCCATGTCGTTAAGCCAACTTCGTAAAATTAACCTGCTTAGAATACTTTTCTGGGTATGCGCTGTTGCGCTTGCAGTGCTGTTGTATCTCGGCAAGCTGGATGCGCTGAAAGATATCCTTGGCGGTGAAGATGTTACCTATACCATAGGTAAGCTGCGCCTTACTCCGTACAAAGTTCTGGAAGTATTCGTTATACTTGTATTCACCATGTGGATAGCAGGTCGCGTATCCTCTCTTATCGAACGACTGCTCATCAGCCTTGAACATGTGGAGCCCTCAAGCCGCGCCATCATCGTAAAAGTGCTTAACATAATTCTGTATACCATCATCGGCCTTATGGTGCTGTACACTCTTGGTATAGATATCACCACCATTACCGTACTCGGCGGTGCCATCGGTATCGGTGTGGGTTTCGGCCTTCAAAAAATTGCATCCAACTTCATCAGCGGTATCATCCTTCTGTTCGAGCGCTCCATAAACGAGGGCGACCTTATAGAACTCGGCGGCGGCAATCAGGGTTTCGTGCGCCGCATCTTTGCCCGCTACACTCTGGTAGAATCCGGTGATGGCCGCGAATACATGATCCCGAATGAAGATTTCATTACATCGCGCGTAACCAACTTCACCCTCAACGATAAAGCGGGCAGGGTAGATATCCGCATAATGGTATCCTATGATTCCGACATCCATAAAGTATCAGCCATTGCGCTAGATATCGCAAAGGCACACCCGCAATGCAGCAGGGTACGCCAGCCATTCTGCCACTTGCGGGAATTCGGAGATTTCGCCGTTATCTTCCAGCTTTGCGTGTGGATAGATGATGCGGCGAACGGCAAGCTTGGCATCACGCAGGATATACTCCTTGCCCTGTGGGATAAATTCGCGGAAGAAGGCATAAAAATGGCATATCGTATGCCAGATCAGAACATACGTACAACAGAAGTTAAAGGCGCTAAGGGGCGTTAACAAATATGGTCAAAAGAGAATACTCTCCGGTAAAACCTGTTCAGATAGGCTGGATAAAAGTATTATTCTGGGCATCTGCTGCGGGTGTTGCGGTGCTTTCATATCTCGGTCTGCTTGAGCCCGTAGCGCACTACTTAAGCTCAGACCAGATGACGTTCAAATTAGGCAGCCGCAGCCTTACAATGTATGTGGTGGTAAAAGCATTCCTTATACTTATCTGCCTGCTGTGGTTGTCGCGCAAACTTTCCGGCGTTGTAGAACGTTACCTGCGTAAGTCTCAACACATCTCATCGGGTAGCCGCGCATTGGCGGTAAAAATACTCAACATAATGTTGTTCCTTATCTCGCCTATAATAGTTCTGTATGTAATGGGTATAGATGTTACCACGCTGACCGTACTAGGCGGTGCTATTGGTATCGGTATCGGTTTCGGCCTTCAAAAAATTGCGTCTAACTTTATCAGCGGCATCATTCTTCTGTTCGAAAAGACCATAGATGAAGGCGACCTCATAGAACTTGCAGGCGGTGGCTTCGGCTTCGTGAAGGAAATTTCCGCGCGTCACACCCTGCTTGAAACCCTCGATAGCAAAGAGATAATGATACCGAATGAAGATTTTATCACCACCCGCGTAACCAACTGGACCCTCTCTAACAAAATGGGTCGTGTTACCATGGATATCCGCGTTGCTTTTGATTCCGACCCGATAAAAGCGAAAGAGGTCATGTACGATATCCTCAACAACCACCCTGCGCGCAGCAGCCGCAAACCGCCGGAATGCCACCTGCTTAAAATAGGTGATTTCGGTTATGAATTTAAAATGTTCATC
>JAMHZE010000095.1:0-7101 GCA_035909535.1 Rickettsiales bacterium
TGATGAAGGTGGGCGAATGAAGCAGTTTGATGTCATAATCAACGGCGGCGGTTTCGCTGGTCTTTCAGCTGCGGCTGGCATCGGCCATCTGGGTTTGAACATCGCGGTGATAGAGCCCCAGTCGATAGAAGATATCGCCTCAAATAAAAATGATAAACGCACAACTGCGCTTTCTTTTGCCTCGCGCAGATTCTTTGAAGAAATAGGCATCTGGCCGGAGCTGGTAAAGCAGGCTGGCGCAATAAACGACATCAAAATATTCGATGCTGATTTCACCCGTGGTGATTCCGCTCTCGATCTCGGCTTTTCAA
Organism: Rickettsiales bacterium; assembly: GCA_035909535.1. Taxonomy (GTDB): domain Bacteria; phylum Pseudomonadota; class Alphaproteobacteria; order Rickettsiales; family UBA8987; genus JAMHZE01. Next base: position 312 of record JAMHZE010000095.1, read on the forward strand.
GTTCAGATGTCGCGCGCGATATAGGCTGTAACGAACCTATGGGGCATATAGTAGAGAACTGGTATTTTAAAGACTGCCTGCTCAAGCACTGCCTCGCGCAACCAAACATCACCATTCTTGAGAAGGAAACCATAGCTCATCTCGAGCAGGATTCGAGCAACGTAGAGGTAGATTTAAGCAGCGATATGCGCCTGCGCGCAAAGCTGCTCATCGCCGCAGATGGCCGTAACTCCGCCATTCGTGAAATGCTCGAAATTCCGTATGAGGAAAAAGATTACAGCCAGGTTGCTATCACTTTCAACATCCGCCATGAAAAAAGCCATGACCGCACAGCCATAGAGCGCTTCATGCCAACTGGGCCGTTCGCTGTTCTGCCAATGCATGCTGAAACCGAATCGGGCGTGGTGTGGACAGTCAGTGCCGAACAGGCCGTTCATTACATGAAAATGCCGGAAGATGAACTCTTCGCGCAGATACAAAAACGCATGGGCAGCAGGCTAGGGGGTTTCAGCCTTACCACGCCGCGTTCAGCATTCCCGCTTAAGCTTAAATATTCCAGCCAGTATTTCAAAGGCCGCTGCGTATTGCTGGCAGATGCCGCTCACGCAATCCACCCAATAGCGGGTCAGGGTTTCAATCAGGGTTGTAAAGATGTCGCCCTGCTTAAAAAGCTCATAAAACAAAATCAGGAAATTGGCCTAGATATCGCCGCCGCAGATCTGCTCGAAAAGTATCAGTCAGAGCGCCGCGCAGATAACCGCCAGATGATATTCGCCACCAACTTTTTCGTACATCTATTTTCTAACGATAAAAAAACCGTAACCCTTGCCCGCCGCATCGGCATCAAGGCGGTAGATCTTTTGCCTCCGGTCAAAAAATTCTTTATCAAACGCGCAATGGGGGCATAACTTGTCCGAGCGCATTGCAAAATACATCTCTGCATCGGGTTATTGTTCCCGCCGCGCCGCAGAAAGGCTGATAGAGCAGGGGTTCGTAATGCTCAACGGCAAAGTGGTAGAAACCCCTGCAACCCTTGTCGATGAAAACTCCGTGATAGAAATAGACGGTCAGATACTCAAAAAAATAGAGAATCCCCGTATCTGGATATTAAACAAACCAACGGGCTATGTCTGCACCAGCAGCGATGAGATGGGGCGCAAAACCATATACGAACTTCTGCCGAAAGAGATGCAGCAGCTGCATTATATCGGCCGCCTTGATATGAACTCTGAGGGGCTGCTCATGCTCACCGATTCAGGCGAGGTAAAACGCTATTACGAGCATCCTTCAAATAAAATTCCGCGTGTTTATGTGGTGCGTGTATTCGGCAAGGTTCCGCCTAATATGTTCTCCATGTGCGCCAAGGGCATCGCTATAAAAGATGCTGAAAGCGGCCAGAAAATTATCTACACCGCAAAGGTAGAACCCTACCGCGATGCGGAAGAAGGCAGCCGGAATATATGGCTGCAATTCACTTTGAAAGAAGGTAAAAACCGCGAGATACGCCGCATCTGCGAGTTCTTTGATCTTTCGGTATCGCGCCTCAAGCGCATCTCGTATGGAGATTTTCACCTCGGCCGCCTCGAAAAAGGCCGTTACATGGAAGTTTAGCCTGTAGCCTAGTTGCCATAAAAACACCGCAGATACGCGCCATTTCAGGCAATCCATTATTTTTCTTGATTATATGATTTTTTATAGGTAAATATGGCGGCATTCTGCACATTCCGCGGTAGCTCAGTGGCAGAGCAGGTGACTGTTAATCACTTGGTCGGGGGTTCGAATCCCTCCCGCGGAGCCAGAATATAAAATAAAGGAAGATAGGCCCTACAGGGCCTTCTTTTATTTTATATTCTAGTTTTCTGGGATGAGAACGCAGTTCGAAACCGAGCGCAACAGCGCGTAGGTTGCACGAGGGGCAAAGCCAGGAGTGAATCCCTCCCATTCGCGAAGCGAATAAGATTCAAAACCCAGATTCAACAAATAAAGCATAGACAGCATCTTCGTGTAAAACTTCAGATGGGCATATTTAAATTCTGTTGATAAAAGATATAATGTTAGTTACAACCGCAAGAGGATAAGGATTTATGTTCAAAATTCACTCATATAGTAATCTGCTAATGGCATTACTTCTTGTACTGCCTTTAATGTCATGTGCGAATGATGTTGCGAACAGATATTATGCAGCTGAAAAATACCCTCCTAAAAAAGCTGAGGATGTAGAAATACTTACTTCCAAACCTGCGAGAAAGTTCATTGTCCTCGCTGATTTTCAATCCAGAGGCGAAAGTAATGACAGCTACGCAAAGCGTGCTGCTGCGATAGGGGCAGATGCAATAATAGTAACTTCGCTGGGTGGATACTATTCACTAAATGAAGAAGATGCCGGAAAAGATCGCTATAAAGATAAATACCATTCGCGCAGAGTGGCAACAGTAATTAAATATCAATAACAAGGAGAATTTATGAAAAAATTACTAAGCTTGATATGTCTTTTATTAGTAACCAGCTGTGCTAGCGTTAACGTAACAAAAACGGCAGAAGGTTACTACGAGCCGACGGATGCAAACCGTGTAGCTATACTGAAAACAATGCCAAAAACATCTTTTGTAGAGCTTGGAACAGTTAGTGTTACTGGTTTTAAGCCTTCAGAAGAGGCTAAAATGCATAATGCAATAAGGCAAAAATCCAGTGCTCTTGGTGCTACTTCCGTAATAATAACCGAACAGGGTGTAATACCTGGCGGCTGGGGTGCTGTAATATGGGCATCAGGCGTTGCTATCCATGAGTCTGGTAAGGCAAAATCCAAAAAATAGTAACTTTAGTTTACTAAGTTTTAATGAAGAACCCACCCTTAGCGGTGGGTTTTTTGTTTGTTGCTCAAAAACCAGAGCATCTCTGCCAAAACCGACCGCTTAAAACTTTCCGTTTGATTTTAAGTGTGCTGCCGATAGATTAAGATAATCTTATAAAATAAGTATTTATAAACAATTACTCTAGGAGTTCGTACTTATGTCCATGATAGACTTAATACTACTATGTGGCGCGGCATCGTTGTTATACGGTATCTTTACCGGTTACGCGATACTGAAGGCCCCAGCCGGCTCAGATAAAATGCGTGAGATAGCCGCCGCGATACAGGAAGGCGCCCGCGCTTACCTAAACCGCCAGTACCTAACCATTGGTGCGGTGGGTATCGTTATCTGTGCGTTGCTTTCCTACCAGCTCGGCACATATGTCGGTATTGGCTTTGCAATCGGCGCTATATGTTCCGGTATCGCTGGCTATATAGGTATGAACATATCCGTACGTGCAAACGTCCGCACGGCAGAAGCTGCAAAATCAGGCCTTAAAAAGGCGCTGAGCATAGCTTTCCGCTCTGGTGCGGTAACTGGTATGCTTGTTGTTGGCCTTGGTATCCTTGGCATTACGGCTTACTACCAGTATCTGTTAAGCCTTAACTTAGATGTCCGAAAAATACTGGAAGCGCTTGTTGCTCTTTCATTCGGTGCATCACTTATTTCAATCTTCGCCCGTCTTGGCGGTGGTATATTCACCAAGGGCGCAGATGTCGGTGCTGATCTTGTTGGTAAGGTAGAAGCAGGGATCCCGGAAGATGACCCTCGCAACCCTGCCGTTATTGCAGATAACGTAGGCGATAACGTAGGTGACTGTGCAGGTATGGCTGCAGATCTCTTCGAGACATATGTTGTAACGCTTGTAGCTACCATGCTGCTTGCCGCTATCTATTTCAGCGGTGTTGCGCAAGGTGCCATGATGCTTTATCCGCTTGCGATAGGCGGCGTATGTATCATTACATCGATCATCGGTACGTTCTTTGTCTGCCTCGGCAAGAAAGAGAACATAATGCAGGCGCTGTATAAAGGCTTTATTGCCGCTGCGGTGCTTTCAGCCGTTGCCATCTACTTCATCACAGATGAAGTTCTTGGTCTTTCCACAGCCTATGCAATAGGTTCAGCCAGCTTTACGGGTATGAACATATTCTATTGCTCACTATCCGGTCTGGTGGTTACAGGTGCGCTTGTGTGGCTCACTGAATACTACACTTCAACCGCGTTCCGCCCTGTGCGCAGCGTGGCAGAAGCCTCAACAACCGGTCACGGTACTAACGTTATACAGGGTCTTGCTGTTTCCATGGAAGCAACAGCCCTTCCGGCAATAGTCATCTGTGCGGGCATAATATTTGCCTACATACAGTGTGATCTGTTCGGTATAGCGGTAGCTGCAACAACAATGCTTGCCCTTGCGGGTATCGTTGTCGCGCTAGATGCTTACGGTCCGGTTACAGATAACGCCGGCGGTATCGCGGAAATGAGCGGCCTTCCTAAGAACATTCGTGTCACTACAGATGCTCTGGATGCGGTGGGTAACACTACCAAGGCCGTTACGAAAGGTTACGCAATAGGTTCTGCGGCGCTGGCATCTCTGGTGCTGTTCGCAGCCTATGTGGAAGACCTGAAGCACTACTTCCCGCACCTGGACGTTAAGTTCGAACTCTCTGACCCTTACGTAGTGGTCGGCCTGTTCATGGGTGGTCTGCTTCCTTACCTTTTCGGTGCTATGGGCATGAAGGCCGTTGGCCGTGCTGCAGGCAGCGTAGTGGTAGAAGTACGCCGTCAGTTCAAGGAAATAAAGGGCATCATGGAAGGCAAGGCGAAGCCGGATTACGGCCGCGCTGTTGATATGCTTACCAAGTCCGCCATCAAAGAGATGGTAATTCCTTCACTGCTTCCGGTAGTTTCTCCGGTTGCCCTGTACTTTGTTATCAACGCAATAGCGGGTCAGGAAGCGGCGTTTGCCTCTCTTGGCGCAATGCTGCTTGGTATCATCGTAACCGGTCTGTTCGTTGCCATTTCAATGACAGCGGGCGGCGGTGCATGGGATAACGCTAAAAAATACATCGAAGAAGGCAATCACGGTGGTAAAGGTTCCGAGGCTCACAAGGCCGCTGTAACCGGTGATACCGTGGGCGATCCGTACAAAGATACTGCGGGTCCTGCCATCAACCCGATGATAAAGATAGCCAACATAGTAGCGTTACTGCTGCTGGCCTTACTGGCTTAGTTACATAAAGCTAACATTAAATGCCCCGGTTCTCCGGGGCATTTTTTTAGGAGGGATATGAACACAGAGCAAAGCAAAAGGCCGGGCTGGGTAATAGGTGTAATTATTTGGTATGGCGTTTCTCTGGCCTACACTCTTATATTTTTTGCCATCTCCCGTACAGAACTCTTCCAGCGTTTTTGGAGTGAGGTTCTATCTGAAATGAAAGAGCATGAAAGGCAGTCGATGGAATCTCTTTTTTCCATGGTAGGCACGGTAGATTACGCATTAATGGCAATAAGCCTGATACTTGGTGTTGCTGCTGCTATAACCCTGTTCATGATGAAAAAGCTGTCGGTTAAACTCTGGCTTGCAAAAGTGGTCATTTCAGCATTGGCATTTACCTATTACCTGCTTTTCACCAATATGCATTCCACCGCTATGGAGTTGGGAGGAGTATCGCCGGAAAGCTACCTCTTTGCACTTATAGATGTCGCCATATATTTCGGCGCACGTAACCTGGATAAAAAGGGTCTGCTGAGTTAAATGGCTTTCGCTTTCTCAGCCCAATAAAAAACCCCGCTATAAGCGGGGTTTTCTTCTTCATCTTGTAGAAAAATTATTCAGCTTTCTTCCAAGCCTCAACTTCTATCGCAAGGTCAACTTCGTCAGAAACCATAGGCACTGCGTAGTTCATACCAAAGTCAGAACGCTTGATCTGACCTGTAGCGCTAAAGCCGGAAGTTTTTACCTTCTTCATCGGGTGTTCACCAGTTTTGTTGTGCTTAACAGCCAGTACAACAGGCTTGGTTATGCCACGCAAGGTAAGGTCACCGGTTATGTTAGCGGTATCTTTACCGGTAACTTCAACCTTGGTGCTTTTGAATGTAGCGTTCGGGTTCTTCTCAATGTCGAAGAAATCTGCGTTCTTCATGTGTTCATCAAGCTTTGGTACGCCGCTTTCCTGTAGCGCCAGCGGTATGGTAACTTCAAGGCTGCTATTGGCCGGGTTAGCTTCATCCAGCACCAGCTCGCCTTTTATGTTCATGAACTTACCTGTAGGGCGAGAAAAGCCCATATGCGTAACCTGCCATGTAACGGCAGTATGCGTGTCATCAAATTCAAACTTCTCAGGTGCAGCCGCAGCAGCGCCGGAAAACGAAAGTACAAGCGCAGAAACCGTCAGGCCTTTAGTTATAATATTCATTTTTAGTCCTCTTGTTTTTGTTTATAGTTCAACCAAATATAAGAGCCAAAAAACATTTGGCAACCCGTCCCCCTGAAATTTATGAAAAATCTATGTCCGGCTCTCTTATCTGTATTCAGAAAATATCCGCCAGTGGCTAAGGTTTAACCATGCGATGAACATTAAACAAGGAGATGACCCATGGCAGATAAGAACTCGAAGAACATAACCATAGTTATAATAGCTGTAGTGGTAGTTATAGCGGCATATATGCTGATGACCGCGCCAGACCGCCGCACGCCGGGTGAAAAGATAGGTGATGCGATAGACAGCGTATCAGATGGTGCAACAAAAGCCGGGCGCGAGCTTCAGGACAGAACTCCTGCAGAGCGTGTGGGCGATGCGATAGAAGATGCTACAGATACAAACTAAATAGCAATGGGAAGTGGCGCGTCTAGTAGGCGCGCTCTACCTTTGTTATGCGTACAGAATAATATTCGTACCATTTTTCCTTACCCATCTTCATTGCGGCGATATGGGTAA
>JAMHZE010000096.1:0-7177 GCA_035909535.1 Rickettsiales bacterium
AGGGCATTAAGTTGTATCTGCGCGGCTTTCACATCGTCAGATCTCTCGTATCTGTGGAAGCCGTTTGCGCTCTCGCCGAACTTTGCTGCTATAGCCGGTATGTCCACTTTATCGGCAGATGGTGCAAGTACTACAACGCTTTCAGGTAAATTACCTTCTCCGCGTAATTTTGTCCAAAGCTGCTGAAATCTTACGCATTCATCTTTTGCCAAACCTATACAGCCCAATGTTCCGTCAACACCTCCATCAGGGTGAATTCCAAACCCGCTACGTCCAAGTCCGCTCGGAGTATCCAGCGGTATCCAGAATCCTTTACCTTTCTCGTATTCGTAGCTGTCTTGGCCGCCTTTAATTTTTACGCCGTCTTTGCTGATAAGTGCGCCGCTATTATTCAGCCCGTAAACAGCTGCATATCCTTCACCGCCATTAACATCCTGTCCGTCAAGACCGGGTAGGGCACCTTTGCCCCAACCACCAGAGCGGAATTGAAAGCTATGTTCTTCACCGTCAGGTGATGTTATTTTCAGCACTCCGTAAGAAAGGTCAGCCTTGCCTGTGTCCTGTCTTACAACTTCCTGTATGCTCAATGTGTACTTTTTAGACATAACCTCATTCTACCACAAAAAGGTTAAAAAACAGTTAAAGAAAACGGCATTTTTTGTTGCCGCACAACCTTCTGAGAAATATGATATATTTACGTGTTGGCAATTATGTTCACGTGGCCAAGTTTGCGTCCTGCGCGAACTTTGGTTTTGCCGTACAGATATATATTCGCGTTCTTATTCTTCAGGTATTCAGGCACCTTCTTAATATCATCGCCAATTATATTCTCCATCACAGAAGGCGTCAACAGCCTTGCAGATGCCAGCGGCAACCCGCATATAGCACGCACATGTTGTTCAAACTGGCTAACCGTGCAGCCATCCAGCGTCCAGTGGCCGGAATTATGCACGCGCGGAGCGATCTCGTTCACGAACACATCGCCATTCGGCAGTACAAAAAACTCTACCGCCATCACGCCGATATATTTCAGCTTCTCTGCAATTGCTTTCGCAACATCTATCGCTTTCTGGCGCGTCTTATCTTCCAGCTTGGCAGGTATCTCGCTCTTTACCAGAATGCCCGCAGTGTGCTGATTCTCACCGATGGGGAACACTTCAATTTCCTTATGGTCGCCGCGAGCAAGCACCACAGATATCTCTTTAATGAACGGCACGAATTCCTCAAGCACCGCCTCGCTGAACTTCAGCTCTTTCCAAACATCGTCGGCCTCTGCCTCGGTGTTTATTATCTTCTGGCCTTTGCCGTCATAGCCAAAGTAAGCGGTCTTCAGCACGCCTTTTTTCATGTCCTGCTTGAAGGCCTTGCGAATATCCTCGGCGCTCTTTACGTGCCAGAATCTGTGGCTTGGAAAGCCGCCATTCTTCAGGAATTGCCTCTCGCGCAGACGGTGCTGCGTGTAGTGTATCGCATCATGCCCTGGGCGCACGGTGGTAATGCTTTCTAAAAACCTTACCGCACTGTCCGGAACATTCTCGAATTCAAAAGTTACCAGATTACACTGCGAAGCGAACTCGCGCAGCTTTACCTCATCGTCATATTCCGCGTAGATAACGCTGTTACACACCTGTTCGCATGGCGCTGTTTCATCATCGCGTTTCGGGCCATATGCTATGGTTCTGTAGCCCATCATTGCAGCGCTTACAGCTATCATGCGGGCAAGTTGTCCGCAGCCAAGAATGCCAATGGTAGAGCCGGGAGGAAATTGTTTCATCTAAGCTAGGTTAAAAGTTACAGGTCACAGGATGCAAGCACCGGCTTTCACCTCAACCCTATATTTTGCTAATAAATTAAAAATATTATTATACAAGAGCTAAAATGTCCTCAGGGGCGGCTTTGCCCTCGATAATTTCATTTATTTTTGTACATAAAGGCAGTTCTACCTTTAATTTGGCCGCTAGCTGCGTCACCGAAGCGCTGGTCGCAACGCCTTCCACAACAGAAAGCCTGCCCGCCAGAATATCCGTGCCGCTCTTATTCTGCGCCAGCTCTACACCGAACGAGAAGTTGCGCGATTTCGAGCTGCTGCATGTCAGCACAAGGTCGCCAATGCCGCAAGGCTCTGTCAGTGTTTCTGCCCTGCCGCCCAGCGCAAGATTAACCTTCATTATCTCATGGAACCCTTGCGTAAGTATCGCCGCGCGGGAGTTCTCGCCTTGTCCTAAGCCACTTATTATACCGCAGCCTATCGCAATAACGTTCTTTATCGCCCCGCAAACCTGAGAGCCCACAATATCATTGTTCAAATGTATGCGTAAAGATGCGCGTTCCAGCCTTTCCTTCACCGCTTCACCTAAACCCATGTCACGGCAGGCAAGGCTAACGGCGGTAGATATCCCATTGGCAACTTCTTCGGCAAATGTCGGGCCAGAAAGTATCTTATGCGGGTTATCCAACACATCCTGAAATATAGTACTCATCAGGTTCAGCGATTCATTCTCAATACCCTTCGAGCAGATAACAAATATCGTCTCATCGCTTATTTCCATCTCTGCAATATCGCGTATCTGTTCGCGGAAGAACTGCGCCGGAGTGGTAACAAGCACAATGCTGCTGTCAGAAATATCATTCAGGTGAGATGTCGCAGTAAGTGTTTTAGGCAGCTTCACCGCAGGCAAAAAAGACTTATTAACATTCATCTCGTTGATAGAATCCACCACGTCCTTCTCGCGAGCATATAGCAGCACATCCGTACCGTTACTCGCTAAAACCGCTCCAAGTGCCGTTCCCCATGCCCCGCCGCCTACTACCGATATCTTACCTGTCATAACTATAACCTTATTTTCTTAAGTCGCTTTCTTACCGCGCTGGTTGGAATATTCATGGCCTCGCGATATTTTGCCACGGTTCTGCGTGCAATATCTATCCCGCGGGATTTCAATATACGCGCAATCTCATCGTCAGATATTATCTCAACTTCTTCCTCTATCAAAGTTTTTATCTGGTGCTTTGCCGTCTCAGAAGAAAAATCAGCGCCATCATTCGTGCTGTTCAAAGCGGTGGTAAAAAAGTAGCGTAGCTCATAAAGCCCGCGCGGGGTCGCCATATATTTATTCGCAACAACCCTGCCTATGGTGCTTTCATGCAGGCCAACTTCCGCCGCTATCTCGCGCATGGAAATAGGCTTTAAAAAGTTTATCCCTTTTTCAAAGAACTGCTCCTGATGCGCCACAATCGCTTCTCCTACGCGCATCATGGTATCGCAGCGCTGCTGCACCGCCCGTACCAGAAAACTCGCCGAGTTATAATTCTCAGTCACATACTTCTTATCGTCGCCTTTCAGCTTGTTTGCCTTAATGCGGTTATAGTAATCGCGGCGCACATTTATTTTCGGCAGCAATTCAATATTCAGGTCAAGCTCCCACCTGCCGCCGCGTTTTTCCAGTATCAGGTCTGCATGCCTTGTCTGCGCCTTATCTTCCGAGAAACCCGCACCCGGACGAGGGTTAAGGCTCTTAATCTCTTTTATCATCTCCATCAGGTCTTCGGCAGAAACAAAGCATATCTTCATCAGCTTATCCAGCTCACCCTTTGCCAGTATCTCAAGGTTATCAACCAGCCTTTCTATCGCAGGGTCAAGCGTCTGCTTCTCATCAAGCTGAATCTTCAGGCATTCCTTCAGCCCGCGAGATGCCACTCCAAGCGGGTCGAATCTTTGTAATCTTCGCAGAACCTTTTCAACATCGTCCTTTTCGCAGCCAAGCTGCTTTGCCAGCGCTGCAAGGTCATCATTTATCGTCTCAGAAGCAAGGTAGCCGCTCGCATCTATCATATCAATTATATGCTGCGCGATTATCTTATCCTTGCTGTCTTCCATATCAAGGTTCACCTGCTCCAGCAGATGTTCCTTCAGTGATATCTCTTTCGTGTAGGTTCTTTCAATAATAGTTCCGGCATCATCTTCACCGTTATTGCCGTAATAGCTGTCGTCACTGCTGTATTCGCTGCCGCTTATCTCGTTGTTACTGTTCCAGTCATCGCTGCCATTATCCAGCATCTGTTCACCGCTGCCGGGTTTATCGTTCTCCAGCCCATCATAACTGTCTTTTTCAAACTCGTTCTCAGGCGCTTCATCTGCGGCCTGTGCCGGCTCTTTCTCCTGCTGGTCAGAAGTCTCTTCCAGCAGAGGGTTCTTTTCCAGTTCCTGTTCGATAAATTGTGCGAGGTCGGTAGTAGAAAGCTGCAATATCCGTAAGGATTGCTGCATAGATTGCGTCATTACCAGATTCTGCGACTGGCGCAGAACTAAGTTTTGCGTTTGGCTTACCATAAGTGTATGGTATATTTTGCTGCACTATAAATCAAGGATAACAGCAAATAACGTGCCAATTCTAGAATTAACAGAATTTTCCGTGCTGAAACAGAACAGGCGTACGCTTCTGTGTCTCGATCACGGCGAGAGTGTGATAGGCGTTGCCATGTGCGATGCTAACTGGAGCATTCCAATACCGCTTGCTAACATCAACAACAAAAAATTCACTACCTCAGCTGAAGAGATATTCAAAATATTCGATGATAAAAAAGCAGATGGAATAGTTATCGGCCTGCCTCTTGATATGAACGGAGGTGAAAATAAAAAATGCCAGTCTATAAGACAGTTCGGGCGTAATCTTACCAAGCTGCGAGATATCAATATCTGTTTCTTTGATGAGCGTTTTTCAACCACTCTCGCGCAACAGGCGCTCGATAACGCAGATATAAGCTGGGATAAAAAACAGAGCCTTATAGATAAGGTTGCCGCCAGCTACATACTGCAAAGCTTCCTTGATAGAGTGTCGTAATAATTCTAGTATTTTTCTTCCGCTGCGGCCAAAGCTGCAAGCCTTGCTATAATGCCATTGGTAGGGCATTTAGGGTCGGTGGTCTCCATATCCATCTGTGCAAATTCCATCCCGCGCGAATTCAGGTTTCCTTCCCTGTCCTTGCTGCTGTTAAGGCGGTAATTACATCCCACTGGCATACCTCCGGCCAGATATATCATCGGCTCTGCGGTCTTGCCGCTATAGCTGTCTATGGTCGGCACACCTTCCTGAATTATCACTTCGGTATTTTCTACGCCTTCTTTTATCTTATCCATGCTGTGGCGTTCTTTCTTGTTTATCTCCAGCACTTCCTGCGCGCTGCGAACCACCATTATGCCCATACCGTAAGTACCGCTATCGGCCTTAATATATGCAAATGGCTGCTCATCTACGCCGTATTCCTTATACTTCGCTGCGGTCTGTGTCAGCACCTTGTCCACCGTATCGGCAACGCATATCAGTCCTTCCTTCGCACGGAAGTTTATCTCGCTGCACTTCATCGAAAGCGCAGAAATAAGCCAGCTGTCAAAACCGAATGCGCCGGCAAAATCATCAGCAACTTTCTGGTATGCGGCAAAATGTACGCTCTTACGCCTTTTAAACCAGCCCATAGCAGCAGGCGGTATAACAGGCTGGTCATCAAGCCCTTCAAGTATGGCGGGGTTACCGCCGGAAAGATCATTGTTCAGTATCACCAGCTCCGGCTCAATACCGTTACATATCACCTTGCTGCCGTTGCGGCTTATCGGGTGAACGGTCAGCGTCCCGCCTTCCAGAACTTCTTCAAACGTCTCCATAAAGGCCAGCCCGCCAATAGTAACATCCAAACCTGCATCCTTTAATATACCGGCAAGTCGTAGCACATTGTTCAAATACATCTTGTTGCGCGTATGGTTCTCAGGCACAAGCAGCACTCTGCTTTTTCCGGCATGATATTTCTCAAGATATAACCGTACCTGCTTGCTTGCCTCTGCGGCCTGGTTATCCGTAAGCAGGTTAAATCCCGCAGGGAAAAGGTTGGTATCTACCGGAGCTATCTTTGTGCCGCTATGGCGCAGATCTACCGACGAGAAAATGAAAGGGCGGTTTGCCGCGTAGCGCTGGTTAAAGAAATCCTCCACTTTATCGGGAAAGGGAATAACTTTCTCTGCCAGTAGTTTCTTGATGTTTTGCATTATTGATACTTAGTGTTTCTTAAGCTTTTGTTCAAGCCTGTCCCAGTATATCTTTTCCGAACCGCTGCCATAAATCCTGTTAAGTGCGCTGAAAGACGCAGGGTTGGTAACATTCACCTCGGTCAGATATCCATCTATAACATCTATACCGCACATAAATATGCCGTTCTTCTTCAGAATCGGGCCAAGCACCTTGCATATTTCCTTCTCGCGCTTGGTCAGCTCAGAAGCGACCGGCACGCCGTAGCCATGTTCAATGGCAGAAAGGAAGTTACCTTTTTTAGGCACACGCAAAAAGCAGCTGCTGAATTTCCCGTCTATCAGGTTTATTCGTTTATCGCCCTTGGAAATATTCGTCAGGAATTTCTGTATTATCAGCGGCTCACGATATTGTTTAAGCATTGTGCCAACAACCTTCTCAAGGTCTTTCAGGTTCTCGGCCTTATGCACGTTATTTCCGCCAAATTCGAAAATCGGCTTCACTACAACCTTACCGTATTTTTTGAAGAAGGTTGTTATCTCTTTTACATTGCGGCTGAACAGGGTAGGGGGCATAAACTTCTGTAACCCGCCGCCAAGTATCTTCTCGGGCAGTAATATTATACCTGTCGGGTTGTTCACAATCACGGGCTTCTTCAGCGTCGCAAATATGTGCATCATGGTCAGGTATCTGTTATCAAAAGGCGGGTCTAACCTTAAATGTATAAGGTTATTATCATCCAGAACTATCTTGCGTGTAGTCTTCTCAATAACAAACTTATCTTTCTTAAAATGCGCTTTATGGCCAAGCGCATAGGCTGCATTATTGGTATAAACTATCTCATCAGGGCTAAAAACAAAGGTCGGCAAGCCTCTGCGCGCAGATTCCCTAACCAATAGAGATGTACTTACCTTTTCAGAGTAATCATCGTTCTCGGTCAGGAACAGGCTATGTCTGAACATTTAATTATTGTCCAAGAACATCAATGCTCTGTACCGGAGCAACCGGAACAGAAGGGCTTTGGTATACAGGCTGGTTGCTGTACACAGGTGCAGATTGAACCGCAGGTGCTTGCAGCACGCTTGGGTCAACCGGACGGCTGTAAACTTCTACGCCTGTAGTGCCTGGGCGCGGATATGCCGGAGCCTGAGCAGAGCTTC
>JAMHZE010000097.1:0-4748 GCA_035909535.1 Rickettsiales bacterium
AAGCTAACTAATTTTTTATCTTACCGATATTATTCTTTTATCTTCTACAGCCTCTATCTCTACCCATTTGGTATTTTTAGGAAGGAACTGCGCAGCGATATCCGGCCATTCTATTATTGTAACGGCGCGCGAAAAAGCATCTTCCACACCAAGATCGGCGAATTCTTCCGCGTTTTTTAAACGGTAGAGATCGCAGTGCCATACCTCGTATTCTGGCGCGTTATATATCTGCACCAGGTTGAAGGTTGGGCTTGTTACACCCTGATCTGAGCCGCAAAGAGCGTTGATGAAGAACTGCGAGAAGGTTGTTTTACCAGCACCGAGATTGCCTTTAAGAGCGATGACATCTCCGCGTACTGTGGATTGCGCCAACTTAGCCGCGAATTGCTGCATTTCTGTTAAGGAATTTACCTCAACCTGCATCTCTGCCACGGCCTAGTGGTGACCGTTGCCGCTGCCAGACATATCTGGCTGAGTAGAGAAGCTGTGGTATTCCGGCGGAGATGGGATTGTCCATTCCAGCGTATTAGCGCCCTCACCCCACGGGTTGTTACCAGCTACCTTACCTTTTCTCATGGCGTAGAAAACCATACCGATAAAGAAGAAGGTTACAGCAAGCGTGATGTACGAACCTACAGAGCTGACGAAGTTCCAGCCTGCGAAAGCATCCGGATAATCAGCGTAACGGCGAGGCATGCCCGCTAACCCAAGGAAGTGCTGCGGGAAGAAGGTCATGTTCGTGCCGAGGAATGTTACCCAGAAGTGAATTTTACCGCCTATTTCAGGCATCATACGGCCTGACATTTTAGGGAACCAGTAATAGAACGCCGCGAATGCACCGAACAGAGCACCGAGCGACATTACATAGTGGAAGTGCGCAACAACATAATATGTATCGTGCATTGGAATATCCATACCGGCATTTGCAAGCACAACGCCAGTTACACCACCCACAACGAACAGGAAGATGAAACCGATCGCCCATAGCATAGGAGTTCTGAAGGAGATTGAACCACCCCACATTGTAGCTATCCATGAGAATATTTTGATACCCGTAGGCACCGCGATTATCATGGTTGCGATTGTGAAATACAGCCTTGTGTTAAGCGACATACCAACAGTGAACATGTGGTGCGCCCAAACAATGAAGCCTACAAAACCGATACCGCACATTGCATACACCATGCCAAGGTAGCCAAATACAGGCTTACGTGAGAAGGTGGATATAACCTGAGAGATTATACCGAATGCAGGAAGGATGATGATGTAAACTTCCGGGTGACCGAAGAACCAGAACAAGTGCTGGAACAGGATAGGATCACCGCCGCCGGCAGGCTCGAAGAAGTGCGTGCCGAGGTTACGATCAGTTAACAGCATTGTTATTGCGCCGGCAAGCACAGGCAGTGCAAGTACAAGCAGGATCGCCGTAACGAATACAGCCCATACGAAAAGCGGCATTTTGTGCAGGGTCATACCCGGAGCGCGCATGTTAAGTATGGTTACGATGAAGTTGATTGCACCAAGTATGGAAGATATACCAAGTAGGTGCAGTGCAAGTATTGAAAGATCTACCGATATATCAGCCTTTGTAGAAAGCGGCGGATAGAGAGTCCAGCCTGTGCCAGGGCCACCTGCTGCATCATAGTAATAATATATCGAACCCTTCCATGCTTCCGTGCCCATTTCCTTCAGCATTGTTCCCCAGTCAAACGGCCAGAGCAGGCCAAGGAGAAGAAGCAGAAGCGCAGGAACCATCAGCCAGAAGGAGATGTTGTTCATACGAGGGAAAGCCATATCTGGAGCGCCTA
The DNA here is from genome assembly GCA_035909535.1 of Rickettsiales bacterium. GTDB lineage: Bacteria > Pseudomonadota > Alphaproteobacteria > Rickettsiales > UBA8987 > JAMHZE01. Next base: position 1,809 of record JAMHZE010000097.1, read on the forward strand.
TTTGCAGCGGCACGAACCAGTTACCGAAACCGCCTATAAGCGCAGGCATTATCATTAAGAATACCATCATCAGCGCGTGGGCAGTAACAAGAACGTTAAAGAACTGGTAGTTACCATCGAATATCTGGTCACCAGGCTCTTGCAGTTCCATACGGAACCAGACGGAGAAACCCGCAGAGATCATACCCGCCAGAATAGCGTATATGATATACATTGTGCCGATGTCTTTATGGTTAGTTGAGTAGACCCATCTTTTCCAGCCTTTAGGTGCGCCTTCCATAGTATCAATCCTTCGTATTACAGTTAGTATTTAGTTATTTAGTTTCTTCTGCAGGTTCATCTTTAATGCCGAGCTCAGTCTTTTTGGACTTTACCCATGCAGAATATTCTTCCTTGCTGACCGCGTGAACCTCTATCGGCATGAATGCATGCTTAGAGCCGCAGAGTTCCGAACACTGGCCGTAATATACGCCAGGCTTGGTTATACGTACCCAGGTTTCGTTGATACGACCCGGTACGGAATCCATTTTAACGCCGAAAGCAGGTACTGCCCATGCGTGGATAACATCTGCCGCGGTGGTAAGTATGCGGATATCGGTATCAACCGGCAGGTAAACATCATTATCGGTAGCAAGGTTGCGAGGCTCACCTTCTTGTAATTTAAGGGATTCTTCAGATGCATCAGCTGATTTCATATAGCTTTCAAAGGCTATGCCTTTACCTTCACCATCCATATATTCATAACCCCAATACCATTGATAACCTATTGTTTTAAGGGTTATTTCAGCCGTATGGGTTTTATCCATATATATAATTAGGCGCCATGAAGGAACAGCTATGGCAACAAGGATAAGGATAGGGACAACGGTCCAGACCACCTCTATCATGGTATTATGGGTGGTTTTGCTAGGGTTAGGATTACGTTTTTCGCTGAAGCGCCAGCAGGCATATATCAGCAGGCCAAGTACAAAAAGAACAACGATTATACACATTATAACCAGCCAGTCATGAAGGGTTGTAAGCCTTTCCATAACCGGGGAAGCTGCCTGTTGGAAGCCTATCTGCCACGGGCGCGGCTGGTCTGCAACCGCCTGAACAGGAAGGGAAATTATAAATGTGAATACAGAAATAAGGAAAGTGCCAAGTTTCATATAGAATTTCAGTTTTTTAGCTTTATATAAGGGGTTGTAAGTTATTACACAGAAGTTTCAATACATAACAGGAAAGCAAGTTGCAAGTTTTATCTGTAACTGAAAAAAAATTTCAGGATAAGACATTGTATATTTGTGCTATAAATTATGCATAGGGTTTAGATGTCTTTCGATCTTCAAACAGCGAATAAAATATTCTTTCAGGATTACGGGCTGGACAGAAAAAAGACCGCAACGCTGGTAGGCGATGCCCTGAATGGCATGGATGACGGTGAGCTGTTTTTGGAATATACGGTAAGCGAAGCCATTACCATGGATGAAGGCACGATAAAATCTGCATCGTTCGATACTACCCAGGGCTTTGGCCTGCGCGGTATTATGGGTGAGGCTACGGGCTATGCGCATTCTTCCATACTGACCGAAGATTCTATAAAGAAAGCGGCGCAGGTGATAAGCGCCGTGAAGAATAAGGCACAAAGCTATAAGATAGATACATCTCCCACCAGAACGGAGAAGGCACTTTACACTAATGCGAACCCTCTCAGTGAAATGGAATTTGCCGATAAGGTGAAACTGCTTTCTGAGATAGATGCCTATGTGCGCGCAAAAAGCAGCATAGTGAAACAGGTTAGCGCATCTGTAGCCGGTGAATGGCAGGTGGTGCATATAATTCGTCCGAACGGATTTGAGATAAGCGATATTCGCCCGCTGGTGCGTTTGAATGTTTCTGTGATGGTGGAGAAAGATGGCCGCAGGGAAAGAGGTTCTTACGGCACAGGCGGCAGAACCACATACAGTAATTATATTACGCCTGATAAATGGAAGTTTGCCGCTGATGAAGCTTTACGCGAGGCAATGGTAAACCTTGAGGCTGTTGCAGGCCCTGCCGGTGAAATGGATGTGGTGCTGGGTAATGGCTGGAACGGTATATTGCTGCACGAGGCAATAGGCCACGGGCTTGAAGGTGATTTTAACCGCAAGAAGACTTCTGCATTTGCAAATCTGATGGGAGCGCAGATAGCTGCCAAAGGCGTTACCGTAGTTGATGACGGTACGCTTGGCGACAGACGCGGCAGCCTGACGATTGACGATGAAGGCACGCCGACAAACCGCACCGTACTGATAGAGGACGGCATTTTAGTTGGTTACATGCAGGACAGAATGAACGCACGCCTGATGGGTATGAAGCCGACAGGTAACGGCAGACGCGAAAGCTATGAGTACCCTGTGCTGCCACGCATGACCAATACATATATGCTAGGCGGAAATAATTCTCAGGAAGAATTAATTAAGAGTGTTAAGAAAGGCATTTTTGCTGTATCATTCGGCGGCGGACAGGTGGATATAACTTCCGGCAAGTTTGTGTTCAGCGCGAATGAAGCTTATAAGATAGAGGACGGAAAAGTGACCGCTCCGATAAAAGGCGCGACACTTATAGGCAACGGCCCCGACTGCCTGACTAAAATTAAGGCGATCGCGAATGACATGGAACTTGACGCTGGTATAGGTACTTGTGGTAAAGAGGGCCAGGGCGTTCCGGTTGGCGTAGGCCAGCCGAGCATGCTGATAGGCGGGCTGACCGTTGGTGGCACTGAGGTTTAATTAAACCTTAACACCAATGTTCAATAACTGCTTTTTGGGGTCCCAGTTTTCTGGCTTTTTAGTAAAACCCTCCCATTCTATACCTTCTTGAATCCATTTCTCACGCCATTCCTCATGCGTGCAGCCTTCGCTATCATCGTGATAACCGAACTGAAAACCACAGCAGTAACAAAAATCAAAGCATGGG
>JAMHZE010000098.1:0-3175 GCA_035909535.1 Rickettsiales bacterium
TCCTCTCCGCCATAAAAAGAGCCCCTATACGGGGCTTTTTTTATGGCCGCGAGGTGCGGGATAAGAATATTAGGCTCGACAATTTTTCAGGAAGAAAAATTGGACAACGGAAGCAGGAGCGGCGGAAGAAAATCTCCACTATTGAGAATAGCTGATGTGAGGAGTATGGTTACTTATGTAACCAATATATCCAGCATTATGACAACTACATTTATACGGAACCTTACCGCGCAGACGCGCACAAAACGCAGCGATATGCAGCTTGGCATTATTCTTGCCTTTGTGGCAGGGGCGATAAATGCGGGGGGGTTTCTGGCCATTAACTATTATACATCGCACATGACGGGAGTTGTTTCTTCCATCGCGGATGCCATTGCGCTGCACCAGTGGAATATTGCGCTGATGGCGGTGGCGTTCTTACTTTCGTTCACCTGCGGCGCGGCGACATCTGCAATTATTATAAATATTGCGCGGGCGAAAAAGCTTTCCAGCGATTTCGCATTCGCCCTTATGCTTGAGGCTGTGCTGCTGCTGGCATTTGGCTTGAGTGCATCTGCGGATAATGCGTTCTCGTTTTCTGTGGGCGTTACGATATGCCTGCTGTGTTTTATAATGGGTTTGCAGAACGCCATGATAACCAAGATATCGAACGCGGAGGTTCGCACGACCCACGTTACCGGCATTGTTACCGATATAGGTATAGAGATAGGCCGTTATATATATTCTGCATTTGGCAGTAATAAACCAGGCGTAAGGCGTGAAAGGCTGAAACTTTACAGCGGGCTTTTGGCATCGTTCCTTATCGGCGGGATTGTTGGGGCGGTATCTTTTAAAGCGGGCGGGTTTATTACCACCGTTCCGCTGGCGCTGTTGCTGGCCGCGCTGGCTGCACTGCCGATGCTGGATGATGCTCGCAGGAAGTAGGCGAAGTTTACGCCTGAACAGCTTGCCTTGACAGATGCTGTATAGTAAAACCTTAATGATGAAAAAACTTAACAGATATTTCAGCATATATATTGCTCTGCTGTTCCTTGCGATACAGGTTACGGCAAGCCTGCATATGGCCGAACATGGCTTTGAAGAGCATAGTCACAACGGCGAGCTGTGCGATATATATGTGCACTGCCAGCATACACCGATGGCCGATACCGCAAGCGGTGAAGCTGTTGCTGCTGAAGTTGTTTCATCATCGGAACCGCTTGTACTTGCAAGCGTGGCGGTGGAAAGTTTTTCGCATGGTACCGCGAACCCCAGAGCACCCCCTGCCCTTTAATTCCTGAAACTTCTACTTTGAACCGCCCACGGCGTTGTGCTGTGCTGGGCGCTACATATATTTTTAAATAAGGAATTAAGATGAAAAAGATAAGCTTCGCGGCGAAGGCCGCAATTGTAACCATGCTTTACAGCAGTGCCGCTATGGCATCGCCTGAAAGTGATATAGCAGCGCTAAGGGCGGAAATAGCCGCAATGCGCCAGAGCTATGAAAGCCGCATAACTGAGCTGGAAGGTAAGCTTGCAGCAGTTGAAACCAGCAAGCAGCAAGTGGCAGCGAATGATGCGGCTGGTGATGCTTCTCCGCTTATACCTGCCAGCGGGGCAAGAAAGGTGCGCGATAATACTTTCAACCCATCTATCGGGGCGACGTTCAACGGCAAGTTTGCCGGATATTCTAACAAGAATGCAGGCGATATTGCAGGCTTTGCGGTTGGTCATGAAGGCGAGCGGCCTCACAAAGGGTTTGGCGTGGGACATACCGAACTGAACCTTTCTGCCAATGCGGATGATAAATTCAAAGGCAGCACTACCATTGCTTTGGCTGATCATGACGGCGACACGGAAGTAGAGCTTGAGGAAGCTTACATACAGACGCTACCGGGAATGGGCATGCCCGATGGCATGAGCCTGAAAGCAGGCCGCGCGCTGTGGAATTTTGGCTACATGAACGAACATCATCAGCACGCGGATGATTTTGCCGACAGGCCACTGCCGTACCGTGTGTTTCTGGATGGTGCGTATAATGATGACGGTGCACAGCTTTCGTACATTCTGCCGACAGATATGTTCGCGGAAGTTGGCGGCGGTGTGTTTCGCGGCGGTGATCATCCATTCGGGCATTCCAGCGGAGATGTTGGCGCGTGGCTGGCCTATGCGCGTATCGGCGATGATATAGGCGAAGACCAGAGCTGGAGGCTTGGCGTATATTCTTTGACCGGGGATTCACGCGAACGTTTGAGTAATGACGATGACGTGGAGTTCAACGGCAGCAACAGCCTGTATGCAGCGGATATACGCTATACATGGGCGCCAACAGGTAACGCCAAAGAACAGGAGCTGACGCTTCAGGGTGAGTACTTTAGAAGGAATGAGAAAGGCACTTATGAAGACCACGCGATCGGAACAGGCGCTGTGGACTTTAAGGATACTTCCGGCGGGTGGTATGCTCAGGCGGTTTATAAGTTTATGCCAGAATGGAGGCTTGGCCTGCGTTACAGCGAGCTTTCAGCGGCAGATGTTCCTGCCGGTTTAGCGGGCAGCCTGCTTGATGGCGATGGGCATGACCCTCGCACATATTCGGCAATGGTGGATTGGACCAATAGCGAGTTCTCTCGCGTTAGGGCGCAGTATAACCACGAAGAAATGGCGCGCGGCGAGACCGACCATCAGTTTATGCTGCAATATATAATGAGTATCGGCGCTCACGGCGCCCATGCATATTAAAGGATGTGGATATGAAACATATATATGTAATGGCAATAGCGGCGCTGCTTTCAGCAGCGCCTGTGAACGCGCTCGCTCAGGTGAATATTTTTGCCTGCGAGCCGGAATGGGCAGCACTGGCGAATGAAGTTGGCGGAGAGAAAGTGGCGGTGACAGCGGCTACTACTGCGCGGCAGGATCCGCACCATATACGCGCAAAGCCGAGCCTGATGGCGGCAATGCGGAAGGCGGATATGGTGATATGCTCCGGCGCGGAACTGGAGATAGGCTGGCTGCCGCTACTACTGCAACGCGCAGGCAAGGCAAATGTGCAGGAGGGTTCTGTTGGGCATTTGATGGCAGCGGAACATGTACCAACGCTTGAAAAGCCGGAAGTGGTGGATAGAAGCCATGGTGATGTTCACCCTGACGGGAACCCGCACCTGCATTTAGACCCGAGGAATATAGCGCGGATTGC
>JAMHZE010000099.1:0-7794 GCA_035909535.1 Rickettsiales bacterium
GGGCGTGTCTTCAGGTTAGAAAGTTTCATCTTGGATCTTTCAAGACCATAAGTGGCGCAGAAGCTTGTAGCTATCTGTTCTTCGCTTACAAAGCCCATATCTATCAGTGCAGAAACAACCCCGCTCGATATAGCCTCGTTAAGCGTAGTAGCCTGACGGAACTGCTCCTCGTTTATCAGGCCAGACTTCAATATGAAGTCAGCAGTAGCCTTATCTATCTCTTTAGGAAGTTTTATCATTCCTTTTACTGGTAAAATTTTAAAGAACTCGTGGCGCGATGAAGATTATCAGCTCTTTTCTGGTATCTTCATTTGCTCTTCTTTTGAACAGGTGTCCTACGCCCGGTATATCACCCAGACCCGGAACCTTGTCTCTGGTTTTGTTGGCTGTTTCGGTATAGATACCGCCCATCACAACTATCTCGCCATCTTTTGTTACAAGATTGGTTTTTATCTCGCTCTTGGTTATCGGAGGGTTTTCCAGAGTGGTATCTACGGTATCCTTATTCACCTGTATGCTAAGCTGCAGGTTACCATCACCAATGATAGAAGGAACAACGGCAAGTTTAAGGCCGGCTTCCTTGAATTCGGTTTGTGTGCCTTCCTGAGAAACGGTTGTGTATGGAACCTCACTGCCCTGGAAGATTATTGCTTCCTGGTTATCAAGCGTGAAGATGCGCGGGTTAGAAATAACTTTGCTTAAACCCTGGGTTTCCATTGCGCTCAGCTCTACTTTAAGCGTAGCGGAATTACCTATGCCTGCCAGTACGCCAATACCGCCGAAAGCATCAGTTATAGGAAGATCAGAGAATGTATTGGAATTGTTGCCAAGTGTAGTTGCTCCTGCAACCGTTCCTGCAGTACCGGAAACGTTCCTTATCTCACCGTTCGCCTTAACTCTCTGCGCACCAAGCCTTGTACCGAATGCCTGTTCAAATCCATCTTCTACCTCAACTATAAAGGCTTCGATGAATATCTGCTGGGTTCTTGTATCAAGTTCGTTCACCAGTTTGGCGATGATATCCATGTCTTCTTTACGTGCTTTCACTATCAGAAGGTTCTTGCGTTCATCCGTGGTTATTTCCGGGTTTATATTCCTCATACCTTCAGAACCGGTAAAGCTCTTATTGCTCAGAACACCTTCAAGCTGTTTTCTTATATCTTCCGGCTTGGTGTAGAACAACTTGAATATCTCTGTATGCAACGGTTGCGATGCTTTTTTCAGCATCAATGCGCGTTGTACATTCTCTTTACGTTTCTGTTCAAAATCTTCTAGCTGAACAACGGTGGTCTGGTCGTGTATGCGTATAATGTTAGATTTTGTATCGATATGTTTCGCCAGCTTTTTGGTGCTCAGAACCGAATCCAGCATAGATGTCCAGTAAACATCCTTCAGCTTAGCAGATACAGTGCCGCCAACCTCATCAGATACCAGAATGTTAACACCGGTAAGGCGCGATACCATTTCGGTAAAGGCGCGTATGTCCATATTCTCTACGTTAACGCTTACTTTGAAGTTGTTCTTTTCCATTTCGGATATGTCAACATAGTCAAAGCTTTCTTCTTTGTTCACCAGTTTACGGTATCTGTCTGCGGCGGTTATCGGCCTGCCATGTTCTACCTGCGGGCCAAATCTGTAATCTTGTCCTACGCCTTCCTTGCTTTGCTCAATAAACTGCTCCCTGTCAAAAGAAGGGGTTCTGTCTATCAGCTTGCTGTTGTCTACTTTCAGCTCACTCTTTTTCTCGCACGCGGCAGTGCCGAGCACTATAAGGCACAGCATCGCTGCTGCCAGGCATTTACTGAGCTTTTGCATCCAGAGGCACCTCTATCTTGTTGCTTACAGGAAGTTTTACTTCGCGTTCCTGGGTTTGCACCACTATCCCGTCAACGGTGATATCTTTTACTTTACCGCCTTCCGAGCCAATATCATCGCCGATACCCACCATGTAGCTTACACCGTTTATGGCCTTTACAGAAGCCAGCTTCTTCTCGTCAGATGTCATTGTACCAACAACCTTGTAACCGGAAAGTTGAACCGATGTCATAGGAGAAGAACCATCAATGGTCTGTGGTTTCTGGCTATCGCCTGTTACCAGATCTTTCACCGCACTCATCATGCCCCCTCGGTTAGGGGAGAACGGGTCACGCTCCTGTGCGTTTACCGGCAGAGCTATCAGCACCGCCAGCAGCGTCAGGATAAGTTTATTTTTCAAGTGCTTTTTCATATTCCTGCTTCTCAACGGCATAATCCATAAAGCTCAGGCTCACGCCTATTCTGCGTTCACCGTTAGGGCCTATCTTCAGTTTAACAGCCTCAGAATCGATCTTAAGTATCGGCTTCTTCAGGCTTAGCTCCTTTTTGAACCTCATATAGTTCGGGTAGTAGCCTTCCAGTTCCAGCATTATCCTGGTTTGCAGGTGCGTAGCTGGTGTGGCGCTTTCTACCGTATCGCCCTGGCTCAGATTCCTTATTATCAGACTGTTCTTTTCTGCTACATCGCTGATAAGCTTGAACAGGCCTTTAGAGCCTTCTATATCTGAGAACATTGGCAGAAATTCTTCAACTTTTTTCCGGTTATTATCCAGCAGAACCCTGCTTGAAGCTATATCTTGTTCTATTTTTACCACTGCAGCCTCTAGGTCCTCCAGCGTTGCAAACTCTGTTTCATCTCGTTGTACAGACGAGTTAGAAAGAAAGTTTATTCCCCACCCCAAACACAGTGCTATACATGCTATCATAACGCATTTAGTAGCCGCCTGTTTATAGTGTATAGATGCAACAGAAGGGCCTTTACCCTTGCCACCACCGGATTTTTTCTTATCCATCAGGCCTTTTAGTATCTGGCCAACATCTGCATTAAGGTTTATTGCCATTACTTTACCCCGCTTTGTTTTGCCGGTGTGGTGCCGTAATTAACGCCTTTTAGCCTGCCTGTTATAATGAACTCCTTCACCAGCGAGCCGTTTTCCAGCACGGTGGAGCGCAGGCTTGCTATAGCAATATCTTCAAGGCTTGTACTGTTCTCGAACGATTTAGAGAATGATATTATGCCACGTTCCTCGAAAGACCTGCCGGTGATCGTTACCCTGCCCACATTGTTTATGGCCATTTCCTCTATCCATACACCTTCCGGTATGGAAGAGCTTATTTCGGTAAGTGCGGCTATTATCACATCCTGATTTGCGGGAATGGATTCTTTTATCCTTACCACTCGGTTAAGCACGCCGCTTTGAGCCGTAAGCTGGTTAAAAATATTAAGCTGATCCTGATACAGGCGATTCTGTTCATTATATCTGGCGGTTTCTGCGGCTACAGATGCATGCCTGCTGACAGAGAAAACGGCATATAGCAGTACAAGTGCGATACAGGAAATAACAGTACCCCAAACAGCTATCTTGGAATAGAATTTAGCCTTCAGGCCCTTTATCTTGTCCGCGCCGTTAGGCAGCAGATTCACCGTTTCCGAAACATTCATTTTGTTCTCGTCGGCAAATATGTCAAGATGTCTCGTTGCAAGGCCGATAGCAACAGCGTAGGAAGACCGTGTGTTCAGAAACTCCTGGCTGTTTGCTATTTCCTGCGGCATCTGAATATTCTCGAGTAGGTTTATCGGAGCTATGGCAACATTATCCAGTTTTGGATTTATCGCGGCAATAAAGCTATCAATATTAGCCTCGCTCGATATCACATCTATCTTCTCTATTTTTACTTTTTTAGCATCTTCATGCTTGGATATAATATGCTTAAGCTGCGATACAAATCGCTGCTGGAAGGTTGGGTTCTCAATGAATTCATTCAGATAAGACTTCTCATTATCAGAAACAAATATGTCGTAGATGTAAGGTTTGCCCTGCTCCAATATTTGTAGATAATTCTCATCGCGGCTTACCTTCAGGTAAACCTGAAGCTCGGAAACCGCTTCTTTCTTCAGCTTTGCAACGTTGTTGATAGAGAAGCAGCCAACATCTATCACGCAGATCTCTAAGCCAGCTTCTTTTGCTATTTCGTTATAGGCTTTTATATCTTCATGCTTTGCCGCAATAAAAAGCACATCCATTTCTTTGGTGGCCGGGCTTTCCTTCACTATTCTGTAATATATGGAGTATTCTGCTATATTCTCGGATATCTGAACAAGGTTTTGCCAGAATGAAGGTATCTTGGTTGCGCGTTCCAGATTCTCTCTGGTCATCAGCGGCAGGCTGATGGTTTTAATGATGGTGATGGAAGCCGGTATGGCAAGGGCTATGCTTTTATTGGAAACCTTGTGTTTCTCGAAAAGTTCTTTCAGGGTTTTAGAGTAAAGCTTTTTGTTTTTGCGGATGTTCTCATGCTGGTAGTTGTTGAGTACAGAGGCAGAGCCTATCTTTATTATCTTCCAGCCGGTCTTTTCCTCTCTGGCTTGGCAGAATCTGATAGTATCCGGTTGTATCTCAATGCCTACAACCTCCTGTTCGGTACAGAATTTCTCCTTCAGGCGCTCGTTCATCTTGTCCAGAAAGCCTTGCTTTACTGACTCGGACTCCTGTTTTTGCTGCTGAGGTGCTGGTGCCGCTGGGCCTGCGCCGGGGCCGCTTTCCCTTATCGGTTTAGCGGCCGGTCCGGTCTGAGGGGTAGTTGTAGCAACTACCGAGGAATTTAGGGGCTTATCGGACATGTCGGGAAAAGCTTAGTTTAGTAGGTGATTTAGTGTAGTTCTCTCCAGAGCCGTAAGCCCCTCTATTGTATCCCCCAATAATTAACCACTTATGACTACATGATAACACAGAGTCGGGACCTATGAAAGAAGTAAATGTTTGATTTCTATGCATTATTTACTATCATTTAAAATAAATTCTATTCTTTTTTATCTAAAAACTGCCTTAAATTTATCCTGTAATTGCGAGCAGTTTTGCAACCTTTACACTAAGCTTCTGAAATAACAGCTAATGCCAGAGCAGAATGATAGCAAATTTTGGCTGGCTTGATAATGTATATGATGTTATAGCCGTTTGAATTCGGCTATTTTGCCGTGCTACTGTTACCGCAAAGTTGGGTTTTCTGAAATATTTGGTAACAGAATGCGGCGGATATTTGCGTCTGTAGCTCAGTGGATAGAGCGCATCTCTCCGGAAGATGAGGTCGCAGGTTCGATCCCTGCCAGACGCACCACATTAAGATATATTCAGCTCATTAAGCAGGAAATCCGCCAGTATTGCGCTTGTTCCCGTCTTTTTCCATTTATCATCAGCTTCATCGAAAGCAAATCTGTGTGCGCCGCTGATAGGTGATGAAAGCCATATCTGCTTTGTAGGCTCGTGTCTGTTCACTACAAACTGCCTGCCGTCATCAAGTTCTATGGTCAGTACACCCTGAATATATTCAAGGTCTGCGCTGTCCAGTTTGCTCTCCACGGTTTCAGCCAGTTCTAGCAGGGCATCATCAGCAATTACCTGAAAGTTAGATGAGTCCATATGCATCTATACCTCCATGTTCAAGGTGGAATTTTAAGCGGCAAACATAATCATAAGGATCATGAGGCGTAACCAGTGCATTGCCATCATGTAGGAACAGATCATGCGCGCGAGACGCAAGGAATCTCAAGCTTCCGGCAATACACATAAGGCGCATATTCTTGGCTTCTTCCGGTGTTATCTTTCTTACTTTGTTATATGCAGAAATGAGTGCTGCACATTTTTCTTTATTAAAACTACGGTCAGATTCAAAGCACCATGCATTTATCATTATACCGATATCGTAAGCGTAGCTTTCATGGCAGGCCATATAAAAATCTATTACACCGCTTACTTCTTCTTTATCGAACAGAACATTGTCAGGAAAATAATCTGCATGGATTATACCTTTAGGCAGATCTGCCGGCATATTTGCTGTCAGGCTAAAACCCGCTTCAGCCAGCTCTTTCAGGCCGCTGTATTTTTCTTCTGCCTGGCCTTTCACCTTGCCATATGCAGAAATCCAGAAATCACGTCCGAGAGAATTTTCTCTTGAGAGATTATCGAAGCCTGCGGTTATATTATGCATCGCTGCCAAAGTAGCTGCCGCTTTTTCAACCCGCGTGGTGGTTGTGTTTCTGTTCCACTTGCCGGAAAGAAAAGATACTATGGTGTAATGCTTATCACCAATTTTATTAATTATATTGCTGTTCTTTGCTGTTACAGGTGCAGGGCAGGGGAACCCACCTTTTTGCAGCCTTGCCTGTAGCTCCATAAAAAATGGCAGGTCGGCAGGGTTCACACGCTTTTCATAGATGGTGAGAATATATCTGCCGGATGTTGTATCCAGCCTGTAATTGGTATTTTCAACTCCTTCGGCAATACCTTCGGCCTTTTGCAGGGTGCCGATATCATAGCCGTTTAGCAGCGATATTATATCGTTCTCACTTATTCTGGTAAAAACGGCCACGTTATACGTTGACTGGTTGGTTTATCGGGGTGCGGTCACACGGGCTGCCGCTTGCGCCTACACAAGGGCTTTTAAGATTTTCCGGCTCTCTGCTGCTGCATGCATTAACAGAAAGGGCAATAACAGCAATTATGGTGAATTTTTTCATATAGTTACCTGTGCCTGCATTATATCACGAAGATGTAAATTAAATCAAACATAATTCTTTGCAGCCTCTGCGGCCTTTATCAGGGCCATGGCCTTGTTCTCTGTCTCCAGAAACTCGCCTTCCGGGGAGCTGTCATATACAACGCCGCCGCCTGCCTGAAGGTAGAGCTTGTTGTTCTTTATCAGTGCAGTACGTAGCGCTATGGCAACATCCATATCACCATTGTAAGAAAAGTAACCCACCGCTCCGGCATAGAACTGCCTACGCTCTGTTTCCAGTTCCTCTATTATCTGCATTGCGCGTATCTTAGGTGCGCCGCTTACCGTACCAGCAGGGAAGCCGGCCACAAGCGCATCCAGCGCATCTTTACCTTCTGCCAGCTCGCCTTCCACGTTGGAAACTATATGCATAACATGGGAATATCTTTCCACTATCATCTTCTCGGTAACTTTTACCGTACCTGGTTTTGCTACTCTGCCAACATCGTTACGGCCTAGGTCAAGCAACATAAGGTGTTCCGCTATTTCTTTTTGGTCGGCTAGTAAGTCTTTCTCCAGCGCTATATCTTCAGCCTCGTTCTCGCCGCGTTTGCGTGTTCCTGCTATCGGCCTTATTGTTACTTTCCCTTCCTTCAGTTTAACCAGTATCTCCGGACTGGAGCCAATTATATCAAGGCCGTTCATGCTTAAATAGAACAGATATGGAGATGGGTTAAGGCTGCGCAAGGCTCTGTAAAACGAAAAAGAAGGCAGGCGGAAGCTGCCTGAGAATCTGCGGCTTGGCACTATCTGGAATATATCGCCTGCTCGGATATATTCTTTTGCCTTTTCTACCATCGAGTAATACTTCTCTCTGTCGATATGGCTCTTAAGCTCTACTTTACCCTGACGTGGCTTTCTTTCCTCATCCTGTTCAAAGTCGTTATTCCTTATTATGTTTACCATACGCGTTAGGCGCTGGTTGGCATCACGATAAGCGGCATCACCACGGCGGTTGTTATCAACATATATCGGAGAGATTACGAACAACCTGTCCTTTATGTTATCGAATATTATCACCACGCGCGGACGGAACAGCAGCGCATCCGGCATATCCAGCGCTGATTGTTTGCTATCCGGAAGTTCTTCCATCAGGCGTACCATATCGTAGCCCATAAAGCCGAACAGACCGGCGGCCATTGGCGGTAGTTCTTTTGTTCTTTCTATATGACTGTCTTTCTGTATCTCGCGCAGGGATGTAAATAT
>JAMHZE010000100.1:0-11511 GCA_035909535.1 Rickettsiales bacterium
AACCTGAGAACCTTCAGGCAGCTTACGTATAATATCATATAGTGTAAGCGCAGGAACAGTGAGTGAACCCTGGCTGGCTATGTTTGCGTCTACCTGCTCAGTAGCTACCAGATCCATATCGGTAACTGTAAGGGTAAGGGCGTTATCACTGGCTTCCAGCTTAACGTTGGAAAGAATAGGAATAGTGTTCCTTTTCTCAACCAGACTTTGAAGCCTGGTTATAGCCTTTAGGAAGGTAGATTTTTCAATAGTCACGCTAAAAGCAGATTCAGCTTTTTTGGTAACTTTTCTGGCAGCAGATTCCATAAGATATTCAAATAGTTAGTTAATAAATTGTTAATTTTACTGTGTTAATTTAACAACTTTTATAATACCTAAGAAATCTATACGCAAGTGTAATTTCTAGAGCTATATAGTGCTTGACAGCTAGGTAGATAAGTGTATAAAGCAAGCCCTTCTCGAAAAAGAGGGAAACTTATTAAGGCCGGAAGGGCCTGTTTATTAGGAGATTTAAGATGTTCGCAGTAGTTAGAACAGGTGGCAAACAATATAAAGTTAGCCCAAGCAATATAATAGAAGTTGAAAAGCTGGAAGCTGAAATAGGCGCAACCATCCTTCTGGATGAAGTTGTACTTTTCAATGATGGCTCTGCTAACTCTGTTGGCGCTCCTACTGTTACAGGTGTTTCTGTAGCGGCAGAAGTTCTGAACCAGAAAAAAGGCGAGAAGGTTCTCGTATTCAAAAAGAAAAGAAGACATAACTACAGAAGGAAGAACGGTCACCGTCAGCCTATAACTGTACTGAAAATTGCTGAAATAGGTAAGGGTCTTACTGCTAAGGCTGCTCCTAAAAAAGCTGAACAGCCTGCTGCAGAAGCAAAACCTGCTAAGGCTAAAAAAGTAACAACTGCAACCGCTCCTAAAAAAGCGGCTGCTAAGAAAACAACAAAAACCTCTAAGCCAAAAGCTTAAGAAGGTCATTTAGTAAAAATGTGATCCGTGGGGTTGTTGTTGACCTTGCGCATTAATGGAGTACCGTCATGGCAACGAAAAAAGCCGGTGGTAGCACAGCAAACGGTCGCGACTCGGCGGGTCGTAGGCTTGGAGTAAAAAAATTCGGTGGCGAGAAAGTTCTTGCAGGTAATATACTTGTAAGGCAGCGCGGCACACAGTGGAAGCCTGGCAAGAATGTTGGCCTAGGTAGAGACCACACTATATTCGCACTTATTGAAGGTGTTGTTAAGTTTGAAACAAAGAAGAATGACAGGGTTTTTGTATCTGTTGTTCCTGCTACAGCAGCTTAATAAACAGCTACATCCTATTCAAAAAGGCGGCTTATTTGCCGCCTTTTTTTATTTGTAGAAAGAGGCTATATTAATAACATTAAATTTTTAATTTAATGAAAGGCATACAGTATGCATTTTATAGATGAAGCAAAAATATATGTAAAAAGCGGTGATGGCGGCAATGGCTGTGCCTCTTTCCGCAGAGAAAAATATATCCAATTTGGTGGACCTAACGGCGGTAACGGCGGCAAGGGCGGCAGCATAATAATCAAGGCCGTTAAGAACCTGAACACGCTGATAGACTTCCGTTATACCCAACACTTCCGCGCGCGCAACGGCGAACAGGGCAAAGGCGGCCTAAGGGACGGCGCAGGCGCTGATGATATGATAATACATGTTCCTGTCGGCACACAAATATTCATGGAAGACGGCGTTACTCCGATACTTGATGTTACGGAAGAGGATTTTGAATATATGCTCCTTAAGGGCGGCGATGGTGGCTTTGGTAACCACCACTTTAAAAGCTCTACCAACCGTTCCCCGCGCAGAAAAACCCCGGGCTGGAGCGGCGAGGAAATGTGGCTTTGGCTTAAGCTAAAACTTATATCTGATGTAGGTCTGGCCGGCCTGCCAAATGCAGGAAAATCAACGTTCCTAAGCGCTACTACTAGGGCAAAGCCGAAGATCGCGGACTACCCTTTCACTACGCTAAAACCCCAACTTGGCGTTACCTATGTAGATGAAGAAGAATTTGTGATAGCCGATATACCAGGCCTTATAGAAGGCGCACATGAAGGCGCAGGGCTTGGCCACCGCTTCCTGAAACACGTAGAGCGCTGCCGCACCATTCTACACCTTGTAGATGGCACTAACGAGGATTTCATTAAAAACTACCACATAATCCGCAACGAGCTGGAACAATACAGCTCCGTACTGGCGGAAAAGCTGGAAGTTGTAGCGCTTAATAAATGTGATGCCATGACTGAGGAAGAGATAAAAGAAAAACTTAAGCTTCTGCAAAAAGAGGCCGGAGCTAAGGTTTTTGCTATATCTGGCGTAAGCGGCATAGGCATAAAAGAGCTGCAAAGGCACCTGCTAAAAATAGTAAAGGAAAGTAAGGCCGCGGACCAGCCGGAAACCCCTGAAATACCGGCAGAAACAGCGGAACAGGCTGAAGAGGCCATATAACTGTAAATAACTCTGGCAATTTTCTGAATTTGCGCTACTAATTGGCTCCCAGAAACACTTTTCTGGGAAATCGATGAACATTCTTCAAAAAACCCTGCAAGAACTTAAAGCCTCAAGGAGTATCTGCGAGATAACGCTGGATAACCCGCAGGATAATTTCTTCTGCCAGATAATAGATCTGAACGAAACGCTTGGGCTTGTACGCAAGATCCTTTCTGATAACGGCGAGTTTGATGGCTACAGCCTTATTTTCCTGCCGAACATACGCAATGTGATATGGGAAGGCGATCTGTTGCAACAGCTGGAGATACTGCTGGAAGACCGAAACGGCCGCAAGGAACAGCCGGGCAAAATAGAGAACATCAACATCAATAGTGGTTTCTTCAAACTAATAAGGACAATTAATTCTTTATTTGGTCATATTTCCGTATATGAAGTTTTTGACAGGAACGACTTCTATTTCGGACAGGTTAAAGATATAGATGAGGAATACATGCTGATGCGCCTTATGGGCGATAAATTCAGCATGGATGACCAGAGCATGGTCATCCGCCTGGAAGATATAGGGCGCATAGATTTCGGCGGTATATACGACGAGAATATGCTCAAACTCCATCAGATTAAAAAAAGGGTTGCAAGTAAATAGTCATGACAAGATTTATATTCATAACAGGCGGTGTTGTTTCTTCTTTGGGCAAGGGCCTTACTTCTGCCAGCGTGGCAGCGCTGCTTAAAACCCGTGGTTATTCTACGCGTATACGCAAGCTTGACCCGTACCTGAACGTAGATCCTGGTACCATGAACCCTATTCAGCATGGCGAAGTGTTTGTTACTGAAGATGGCGCAGAGACAGATCTTGACCTTGGCCACTATGAAAGGTTCACGGATGTTAACGCGCGCCGCACAGATAACGTAACTACGGGCAGAATCTATTCAGACCTGATAGCACGCGAGCGCAGGGGTGATTACCTTGGCGCAACCGTACAGGTGATACCGCATGTTACCAACCTGATAAAAGAATTCATTACCGCTGATGTTACCGGTACAGATTTCGTTATATGCGAGATAGGCGGCACAGTAGGCGATATCGAAGCCCTGCCCTTCTTTGAAGCCATAAGGCAATTAGGTAATGAGCTGGGAACAGAACGCGCACTATACGCACATCTAACCCTTGTGCCATACGTAGCCGCAGCGCAGGAGCTAAAAACAAAACCTACGCAACACTCTGTTAAAGAACTTCGTTCAATAGGTATACAGCCGGATATTCTTATATGCCGTACAGAACACAGAATACCTGCCTCTGAAAAGCAGAAGATAGCACTGTTCTGTAACGTAAAATCTGATTGCGTTATTGAGGCGCTCGATACAGATGTCATCTACGGCGTACCGGTAAATTACTATAACGAAGGACTGGATACCCAGATACTTAAATACTTTAATCTGCCGCATTCAGAAAAACCTAACCTGAAGATATGGGAAGATATTGTTACCAAAGTGCGTAACCCTAAAGCAGAGATAACAGTAGCAATAGTTGGTAAATACGTAACTCTTTCAGATGCTTACAAGTCCATACTGGAATCTCTTTCTCATGCCGGTATCGCCAATGAAACCAAGGTGCGCATAAAATGGGTTAACTCCCGTAAGTTCCTTGAAGAAGGTACAAAAGATGAAATGACAGGTGTTGATGCTATTCTTGTTCCAGGTGGATTCGGTGAAGAAGGCGCAGAAGGTAAAATAGCTGCTGCCAAATACGCAAGGGAGAACAAAGTTCCATATCTTGGCATATGCTTTGGTATGCAGATGGCCGTTATTGAAGCTGCACGCAACCTGTGCGGCATAGCAGATGCCACCTCAACAGAGTTCAAACCGCATAAAGACCCTGTAGTTGGTATGATGACAGAATGGAAAACCAATGATGGCAAGGAAACCCGTCAGGCTGGTGGCAATTTAGGCGGCACAATGAGGCTTGGTTCTTATGACTGCGTACTGCAAAAAGGTACGAAGGCACACGAAATATATGGCAGCAACGAAATAAGCGAACGCCACCGTCACAGATACGAGGTTAATATAAACTACCGTGAACAGCTGGAAGCAAAAGGACTTATATTCTCCGGCCTTTCACCGGATGGCAACCTGCCGGAAATAGTAGAACATAAAAACCACCCTTGGTTCGTCGGTGTACAGTTCCACCCGGAATTCAAATCGCGTCCGTTCGCGCCACATCCGCTGTTTACCAGCTTTGTTGCGGCTGGAAAGAAGAATAAGTAGTTATTCAGGAGTTTTTACTTCAAAGCCTTTGGCTTCTCTTTTTCCAGAGGTAGCGCCTGAGTTATCAGAAGAACCGAAAGAAGGCGACTGCATATAATCACGTATGTTTATCATGTCTTTTATCTGTTCAGGAGCTAAGCCGCTCTCTTTCATCATACGAATAGCCTCTTTCAGACTATCATAATCCACCTGAGAACCAGTTGCCTGTTGTACCTGCTGTATCTTCTTCTCAAAGCCGCCGGATGGATCAAGCTCTCTTACAAAGCCCATATCTGTGCCCATATTCTGCACAACATCTTTAAAATACCCCTGAAGCTTATCAGCACCTTGTGCCGTTATATCATATGTTTTGCCATCTTTCAGCCATTGCGGGTCTGAACCGCCGCCAAAACTACGTATAAAATAATGACCGGTAGAAGCAATTATTATACCTATTGTTGCACCTATTATTGCACCCAAAAGCTTATCACCCGGGCCCCCTACCGTTCCTCCCAGCGCGGCAACCAATATGCCTATAACGACAGAAAGACCTATAAGAGCAATGATATATGTGAAGAAAACAGCTATACCGTTAGCTATCATACCGGGCTGCATGTACTGCGCTACAAGCTCGCTGGCCTGTGGGTAGAATAAAAGGGTAAGTACGCCTGCGCCATACCATTTGCCAAGGCCCAATATGCTTTTTATGGCTCCTTTAAAGAAGCCCAGTGTCATGAAGATCAAAACGCCTATGGCGACTATGGCATCAAACTGTGTTAGCATGGTAGTACCATAACCGATAAAATTTATGCCGCAACCTCGAAAGATATTTCGATGTCGGCTTCATCAAGTTTGTAGTTATTTTTAAATCTGGAGTAGGCCTTACCACCCACCGATATGGTTTTTGCCAGCGTCTGTTCCGATATGTAACCGGTATTGGCCTGTATCGCAGAAGCAAGCTCTGCCGGCACTTGTAGCGCAACATCTATCCTGTCGGTAATGTTAAGATCTGCATCTTTACGCGCCTGCTGTATTGCGCGTACAACATCACGTGCAATTCCTTCATCACGTAGCTCGTCGGTAATGTTCAGGTCCAGCTCTATCACTGCATCATTTCCGGACACAGATGCCGCACCTTTTTTATTCTTCGGCTCAAGATTCAGCACATACTCACCCGTCTCCAGCACCTCACCTAAAACTTCCACACCACCGCTATCAAGCATTTTCCACTTACCCTGTTTAACGGCAGGTATAAGTTCCTTCACCTTATGAGGCAGGCGCTTACCCAGAACCGGGAAGTTTAGGTTAAGCTTCAGCTCAGCCTTTTCACCCAGATCGTAAGAGAAATTGACCGATTTCACGTTCAGCTCATCTGCTATTATGTCGCCCAACGGTTTCAGATCATAGGTTATCTTGTCAGAAACTATAACATTCGCAGAGTTAAGCGGCTGGCGTACTTTGGCGTTTTCCTTGTTACGTATGCCCAGGCCAGCGTTACATATCTCGCGCACCTTATCCATTGTTACCAGCAGTTCTGCTTCATCTTTTACAGATGAAACATTCGGGAATTTCTCCAGATGCACGGACTCCTTAGCGGTTAAACCACGGAACACCGCTTCGAACAGATATGGTGCAAGCGGCGCAGCGGCCTTTGCCATATTGGTAAGGCAGGTGTACAACGTATTATATGCAGATACTTTATCGGCATCACCGCCACCGCTCCAGAAGCGGTCACGGCTGCGGCGTATATACCAGTTGTTAAGCACCTCAAAGAAATCTTCCACCGCTTTGCAGGCGATATTGGTCTGGTAGCCATCGAGTGATTCTTCTATTTTGCCCACCGCTTCCTTCAGCTTGGAAAGAATATACCTGTCCATCAGGTTAGTTGATGTAAATTTCTCCTCGGCTTTTATGCCATCACTATTCGCATATAGGCAGAAGAAGTGGTATGCGTTCCATATCGGCTTAAGTACAAGCCTTGTAGCATCACGTATATCGGTGCCGTCTTTAGCAACAGTAAGTTCACCGCCGCTCATCACCGGGCTTGAAACCATCATCCAGCGCATGGAATCAGCGCCGATAGTGTCAAACACGTTTATCGGGTCAGGATAGTTCTTCAGACGTTTGGAAAGCTTCTGCTTTTCCATCTTGCCAGTATCAGGGTTCTTCACCGGCTCACCAAGTATCACTCCGTGGCAGATACAGTTCTTGAACGGCGCTTTATCGAACAGCGCGGTTGAAAGCACCATAAGCGTGTAAAACCAGCCACGCGTCTGCGCCACATATTCCACGATGAAATCCGCTGGAAAGCGGCATTCAAACTTCTCCACATTCTCAAACGGGTAGTGCAGCTCTGCAAACGGCATCGCGCCAGATTCAAACCAGCAATCCAGAACTTCTGAAACGCGGGAAATAGTATATTTGCTATCTTTAGGGTCTGGCTTAGTTAGCGTGTCAATGAACGGGCGGTGCAGATCATCCACCTTTACACCAAAGAATTCTTCCAGCTCTTTTATCGAACCGAACACATATAGCTGTTTGTTTTCCGGATTATTGCTGCGCCAGATAGGTATCGGCGAACCCCAGAAGCGGTTACGCGATATTGCCCAGTCATGTGCGTTTTCCAGCCATTTACCAAACTGCCCATCTCGTATGTGGGAAGGTATCCAGTTTATTTGGCTATGGTTCAGCTCCACCATTCTTTCTTTGAAGGCGGTAACCTTTAAATACCAGCTTGGCACCGCTTTATATATAAGCGGAGTATCGGTACGCCAGCAATGCGGGTAGTTATGGGTGTAATCTTCCTGCTTTATCAAAAGGCCGGATTCCTTAAGGAAATCTATTATGCGGAGGTTTGCCAGACCATACTTCTTCATCTGGTCTTCTTTATAAGGCTCTTCCGCAGTTTTATTAGTATCCTGCATTACGTTCAGGCCAACAAGTGCAAGCGTACGGCCGGAAGGATATTTTATATCGAATATCTCTGATGTGTATTTACCCGCCTCATCAACAGGGCATATTATACCGCCATTATCCGGCAGGCATATGCCGTTAGCCTCTGCAACGCGCTGGTCATCTTCACCAAAGCCCGGCGCGATATGTACTATACCGGTACCATCAGTATCAGAAACAAAATCACCTTCTATAATAGTAAAGGCATTCTTGCCGCCGCGCTTATCATCAGCAAAGTATGGGAAGAGCGGTTTGTATTTTTTACCTAACAGGTTGCTCGCGCTTAACTCAGCTTTCTGCGCGACTTCCTCACCTAAAAGCCTAGTTACGCAGCTTGCGGCCATTATATATGTGCTGCCATCTTTCTCCACTTCAGCGTATTTCACATCTTTGCCAACTGCCAAAGCAAGGTTAGAAGGAAGCGTCCACGGAGTGGTTGTCCATGCCAGTATCTTACGGCCATCTTCCAATTCAAAAGCTACATATGCCGACTTGCTCACCTTCTCACGGTAAGAGTTATCAAGGCGGGTCTCGAAGTTGGAAAGCGGGGTTTCTGCCGCCCATGAATATGGCATTACCTTATGGCCTTCATATATCAGGCCTTTTTTATGCAGCTCAGAAAACGCCCACATAACAGATTCCATGTAGTTTCTGTCCATGGTTTTATAACCGTTGTCAAAATCTACCCAGCGGCCGATGCGGTTAACATAATGTTCCCACTCTGTCGTATATTTCATTACGCTAGTACGGCAGGCATCGTTGAACTTGCCTATACCGTATTCCTGTATCGCAAGCTGGCCGCGTATGCCAAGTTCTTTCTCAACTTCCATCTCAGCCGGCAGGCCATGGCAATCCCAACCGAACACGCGCTCTGCGCGGCGGCCTTTCATGGTCTGGTAACGGGCAAATATATCCTTCACGCATGATGTAAGCAGGTGGCCGTAATGCGGCAGGCCGTTCGCAAATGGCGGGCCGTCAAAAAAGCTGAACTCATTACCGCCATCTTTCTTGGTCGGCAGGCTATCCACCGATCTCTCGAAAATCTTCTTCTCGTTCCAGTATTTAAGTGTTTCCTGCTCTACCGCAGGAAAATCAGGGTTACTGGTTGTTTGTGGGTAATGTTTTGTTTTAGACATCTTGGAATCAAATCACCATTCACCCTGAGCCCTTTCTATATGCTTACGCACTATAGAGATAAAGCTCGAAAGGTTACGTATCTTTTTACCCTTAGACTGGGTTATTAGCTGCTTGATATATTCGTGCAGGTCTTCATGCGCACGTGGAGTGCTGAACTTGGAAGCTTCTTCATCCATGCGGTTTATTACATATAGTGCAAAACGTACTGCATCAAACAGAGCTTCCGGCAGCGCAGCACGCTGAAACAGCGCTTTCAAGCCTGTATCAAGGTCTGTCACCAGCTTGTTGATGTTGCTGTACTTAACACCTGTTATACGAGACATACATATCTCGAACATGGTTTTGTTGCCAAGCGCAATAGCAGAGATAGGCACAAACTGGCCGATCGGCTCCAGGTCGTTCAGTATGAATGTAAGCTTACCATGAAGCGGATCAAGCGCCTGCTCCAGCTGGCCGTTAGCTTCCAGCATGTTTATCAGGTCTATCAGGTCATCACCGAATATCTTCATGTTACCGAAGCGGAACGCAGCTATCTCACCGCCTTCAGCAAACAGGCCGCTTATCTTCTCGAACGAGCAGTTATATTTTTTCTCCAGCTTCGCCTGGATAACATTGGAAACCTTTTTGGTAAGCTGTACTACCAACTCCGGTGGTATAGAGCCTCGCGTAATAAGCGCCTCTATAACCTCTTCCTTGTTGGAGAAGGATTCTATCACCTTCACCATGCTTTTATCGTTTATCTCAGCCGTGTTGTTATTCATCAGGCTTTCTACAACTTCGCCCTTCTCGGTGTTCACCAGTGCGGCAGAAACAGCCTCTGAAAGAGAATTACGGCGGGAAACCGCCACCTGAGAATCCGTGCTGGAAGTAGTACTTACTATATCTATCAGGTCATCATCGGTCAGAAGTTCCGAGAATTCCAGTATCGGGCGGGAAACATCATCTATATCCTTAGCGAGAGAAAGTAGTATATCCCGAGGCACATAATCTGCGCTCATCAGGTTCTCGGCGATAGATTTACGCACACCAATTTCTGCATAGCGCAGCAGCAGGCGGAATATCTCTTCGGCAAGGCCTTGTTCCTTATTGCCGAACTCCTTGCCCCTGTACTGGTTGGATATTTTGTTGATAACTTCGATCTTGGACTTTACGTCCTTACTTTTCGTAAGTAATTCAACATCTTTTGAACTGAGCTTGTCAGACATAATTTCCTCAAAAACAACGCTTTAAACATGGTTTTTAACCATTTTCAGCGTAAAAGCTATATATTAAATAACGTATTGGTCATATAAGTCAAAAATATTTGTTGCAAACGGCTTTCTTGTATGTATTATCGCGCTCCATTTAACAAATTGTTGGAATTATGGCACTATACGAAACTACACTTATACTAAGGCCGGAGCTCGCTTCTAACGAAGTTGAGAAGGTTGCTGGCAACTTTGAAGAAGTGATAAATTCAGGCGGCTCTATAAAGAAGAAAGAACTTTGGGGCCTGCGCGATCTTGCATACAAGATCAATAAAAGCAAAAAAGGTCACTATGTTCACTATGGCTACGAAGCCAAAGCTGAAACAGTTACTGAACTGAGAAGGAAGCTCAAGATCAGCGAAGATGTTCTGCGTGATCTGACCATAAGGGTTGAGACCATCTCTAAAGATGCAACAGAATTCGAATAGATCAGGAGTTTAAGATGGCTTTCCAGAATAACAGAGAATCTAAATATATAGCTAACCCGGCCATGATGCCTCAGGTATTTTCCAGAAGAGTGCGTAAATGCCCTCTTTCCGGTAAAGATGCAGCTACTATAGATTACAAAAACATTGGTATGCTGAAGCAGTTCATATCTGAGCGCGGCAAAATCATGCCTAGCAGGATAACTTCTGTTAGCGCCAAAAAGCAAAGAGAACTTGCAAAGGCTATAAAGAACGCGCGCATGATAGCGCTTATACCTTTTGTTAGCAATTAATCCTTAATTTAAGTAAGTAGAGTAAAGCCATGAAAGTTATACTGGTAGAAAAATATAAGAAGCTGGGCAATGTAGGTGACCAGATAGAAGTTAAAGGTGGTTTCGCGCGTAACTTCCTGATACCTAATGGTAAAGCTATACAGGCTACCAAGTCTAACGTAACTCTTTTCGAAGAAAAGAAAGCTGAACTGATGGAAGACAGCAAGAAGAAAGAAGCTGAAGCTCAAAAACTTGCTAAAAAAGTAAAAGACAAGATTGTTAACGTTGTGAAACAAGCTGGTGATGATGGCAGACTTTACGGTGCTGTTAACTCTGCTGAAATAGCTGATGGCCTGAACGCAATATGCGGTACTGATATCTCCCGCAAACAAGTTGTTCTTAACTACTCTATAAAATTCATCGGTGTTTATCAGATAGATGTTGATCTGGGCGAAGGTGTTCTGACTGAAATTTTCATGAACGTTGCACGTTCTGAAGGTGAAGCTGAAGAAAACGCAAGGAAGTTCAAATCCGGTGAAATGCAGCTTACTACAGCTAACACTGACCTTGTTTCTAAAGCATCTGCAGTTCGCGCAGAAACTGACCGCCAGGAAGAAGGTGAAGCTGCTGCAAAGCCTGCTGAGGCTCCTGCTGCTGAAGCTGAAACAGCTGAAACTGCTGCTGCTGAATAATATCCGTTTTATTTTTCCTTAAGCGCTTGCCATAATGGTTAATGATATTATTATTAACCTCCCTTA
>JAMHZE010000101.1:0-21389 GCA_035909535.1 Rickettsiales bacterium
ACCGGATCTCAACGGCAGCCTTACCGGGGAAGATATTGCCGAGATAGATGCCGCGATAGATGACGGCTGGCCGCTGAAAGGCAGGCTTATAAGCGCCTGCACAGAAGAAACCGACAGCTTTGCTGATTTTGCCACAGCAAACAAAGATCTTCCTTACGATAAAACCCGCGATACCTGCGGAATAATTCTTAAATTTTAATAAGTTAGCCTGGTTAAATCAGGCTAAAATTTTAAATAAATCCGAATCGAAAGCTGTTTTAGCATCTGTATTACTATGCTACAATCGGACGTAGTTTTAAAAACCGGGTAGAGGGTTATATGATAAAAAAACTTTTAGTATTAACATTAGCTATTACTGCTACGCTTTCGCTAGGCAGCGTAAGCCATGCTAAGGGCGAAGGCGCTCAGGGCGGTGGCGGTAAAGGCGGTGGTCTTTCTTCCAGCGAACCTATTCTGATAAAATATTCCACAGGCTATGATATAGTAGGAGATTACTCCAGCAGAAAAAGTGGCGGTAAAGATGACGGTAAAGGCGATGGTAAAGGTGATGGCAAGACCTATGACGAATACGGTAACTGTGTAGATGGCTGTGATGGCACCGAGCCTTCATACGATAAAAGCGGCAATTGTCTTAATAACTGCCCTAAAGCTGATGACGCCGAGGAAGGCGATGGCAAAGGTGGCGGCGACAAAAAATACGACGAGTATGGTAACTGTACAGATGGCTGTGATGGCACAGAGCCTCAATACGATAACCGTGGCCAGTGCGTTAAAAACTGTCCTGACCCTCGCGGCGGTAGCTCCTCAAGCGGCGCAGGCGCAACAACCGGCGACCTGCCTGAATATGACGGACGCGGTAACTGTATCAAAAACTGTCCATTGGTTACTAGCTCTGGCGGCAAGTAACCTCTACACGTTTAAAACAAAAAGGGTCGCTGTTCGCGGCCCTTTTTTTATTCATAAATTTCATGCTTGAACATATTACGGCTATAGCATATAACCTGCCGCATATGCGGATATGGCGGAATTGGTAGACGCACTACCTTGAGGTGGTAGCGAGTAACATCGTGGAAGTTCGAGTCTTCTTATCCGCACCACTACCCTTCTTTCTGTTTGGGTAGTTTAAGCCAGATACTTCAAATTCTTTTCACGTATCTTTGCCCCTTCCTCGTCGTAGAAGAACGGCAGGAACGCATAACGCTCACCTTTTGTAACAGGTGTCGCCTCATGCAGCAGCGAGCACGAGAAAACCACCGCACCACCCGTAGGCGCGCGGTATGTTTTCGTACCGAATTCAGGAAAGCGCAGATCGCCCCCTTCATACTCATCGGCATTAAGGTTTATCGTGCATGCAAATTTGCGATGCGCCGTACCCTTGGTGGTATTATCCCTATGCGCACGGAAAAATCCCCCAACCTCACCCGCATAGCACGAAACCACATAGCGCTCTATACGCGTTACCTTGAATTGGAACGCTTTATATATCTCAGGCAGCAATCGCCTTACAATCCTTGCATTCAGCTCTGCGCGCAGTTGCGTAAATTCTTCCTGTATATCAAAATTAAAGTCGCTGCGACGCTTAAAATTCGGGTCCATAACCTCTACGGTATTACCGTCTTTCTCTCTCATAAAGCCGGATTCCTTGCCGCCTTGAGCTTCATAAAGCTCTATCAGCCTGCGGCACATCTCAGGCTCTATAACTCGCGGCAACACCAGCACAGGCGCATGCACAGGCACACCGGCATGGTCATCTATCGGCGGTAGTGCTTTCAGCACCTCGCCCAGTTGCCTGTTATGAGCCTCCATATCATTCATGGAAATATTCGCTATCACCCGCAAAAACGGGTCAAGCACCAGCGTAAACTGCCTGTAGGTTTTGCTGCCTTCTGCTGCCGCACCGTAAAGCATACTTACCTGCGCGGCGCTGTCCCAAAAATATCTTATGCCCGGCAGCGTCTCTACGGCACGCTGTTGCAGCTCGTCATCTTTATCGGCGCTAACACCAAAGAACGATATCTTCATATCATCAAAATTATGCCTTAAGCCGCCCGTTATAATTTCAATAAGCTGCTTACCCTGCGCATTGCCCGCAGACCCGAAAAAGCTCAGCACAATATATCTGCCTGCCGCACTGCCAAAATTGAACGCCGGATTGTTACTCGCCCTGCAACGGAACCACGGCGCGGCATCTCCGATCTCGAAGGTTATGTTTTTCATGCTCTACAGTGTATCTAAAGCAGGCTGCCAAGTAAACCCATAATGGCTGCAATTTTGGCATTTACCGCCTAATATTGCTTGTAAAAGCGATATATAGTGCTAAACAGATTCGCCGATTATTTCTAACATGTGCGGATATGGCGGAATTGGCAGACGCGCTAGTTTCAGGTACTAGTTTTCGCAAGGAAGTGGAGGTTCAAGTCCTCTTATCCGCACCATTTAAAGCTACGTTTTTAATTCCCCACCAGCTTCACCCTGCTCAGGCAGAACATAGAAACCACCGCCGCGAATATAATAGCAATAGATATCACGTAAAAGCTGTCATACTTGGTTATTGCCCATGTCAGCAGCATTGGCGTTGTGCCGCCGAATATCGCCGCAGAAAGGTTGCACGCCAGGCTCATTCCCGTATAGCGCGTGCGCGTCGGGAATATATCCACCAGCAGCGCAGGTATCGGCGCAAGGTAAAACGCCAGTATGGCCGAAAACACCAGCTGCGCCGCCAGCACAATGCCAAACTGCGCGGTCTCTGCCATGTAAATGAACGGCAGCGCGAATATTATATAGGCCGCCAGCACTATCTTCATTATCTTTTCGCGATTGAAGTTATCGCATAAAAGCGCCGCAAAAGGCGTAACCACCAGCATCAGCGAAAGCACCACGCTTATAATAATGAAAGATGAATTCTCGTCAAAACCCAGATACTTCACCATAAAGGTCTTCATGAACACCGTCTGTATATAGAACGGTATGGTAACGGCAAGGTATACACCTATCGCCAGCAATATCTCACGGTAATTGGTGCGTATGGCCTCTTTCACTGGCTTGTCAGAAAGATGTCCGGTTTCCTTGGCATCTAAAAACGCAGGGCTTTCATCCAGCTTGTTACGTATGTAAAGCCCCACAACGCCGATAAAAAAGCCCATAATGAAAGGTATCCTCCAGCCCCATGAAAGGAAGTCTTCCTTGTTCATCAGGTTAGAAAGCAGCGTAGAAACCAGCGCACCAAGCAGCACGCCAAAGAACATGCTCGAAATAGATGCACTGCCTAAAAAGTTCTTATTCCCCTCATGCGCATGCTCTACCAGATAAACAATACAGCCTCCAAATTCACCGCCCACAGCAATACCCTGCACCAGCCTTATCAGCGTAAGCAGTATCGGCGCCATAATGCCAATGGTCTCGTAGGTCGGCAGCAGGCCAATACAGGCCGTTGGTATCGCCATCATCAGTATAGAAAGCGCCAGCGCGTTCTTGCGCCCGTATTTATCGCCAATATAGCCAAAGAAAAGCGCACCCAAAGGCCGCATGAAGAACCCCACTGCAAAAATACCGAAGGTCGCCAGTAGCGCTACGGTCGGGTCACCCTTAGGAAAAAAATGGATGGAGATAAGCGCGGCAAAATGCCCGTAAAGCGCGTAATCGTACCATTCAAGGCCATTGCCTATCATGGTAGATGCTACTACCTTTTTTATACTGCTTGCCATTGCCCTCTATCCCTCAAGTATATTGTCTATCCCTTTATCCTCGAACGCCAGTTCAATATTCATGCATTCAACTTCAGCGGCGAATTCTTTTGGCAGCTTTACCATATCTTTCGCTGTGGTTATAAGCCTTGCCTTGTGCTGCTTTGCCATATTGCGCAGGGTTTCCACATCCTCGCTACCGTAATCATAATGATCGGGTAATGCAACCCTTTCAGCCACATTCACATCCATGCCTTTCAGCATATCAAAAAACTTCTCCGGCCTTGCAAGCCCTGCAAATGCCACGTAAGGCGTATCTTTCTTAGGCTCGTTCAAAGGCGTTATATAGGCTTTAACCAAAGGCAGCTTCTTCTTTAAAAAA
Organism: Rickettsiales bacterium; assembly: GCA_035909535.1. Lineage (GTDB taxonomy): Bacteria > Pseudomonadota > Alphaproteobacteria > Rickettsiales > UBA8987 > JAMHZE01. The sequence goes on from JAMHZE010000101.1 coordinate 4,066, forward strand.
TCGTTTACGCGGGGCACTACCTTACGCTTATCTTCACCTATAAGCAGAATATGCGTGGCATCTGCCGCTGCGATATCTATCCTGTCGCGTAGCGGGCCGGCAGGCATAAGCAGGCCGTTACCAAAACCGTATGCGCCATCAATCACTAAAAACGCCACGTGCTTTTTAATGCGCGTATCGTGCATACCATCATCCAGCACCAGTGTTTTAAACCCATGGTCGGCGGCAAACTTAACGGCATCCAGCCTGTTCTTGCACATCACCACATTACCGTGTTTGGCCAGCAGCGCGGCCTCATCGCCCACATCTGCACCGCTATGCTTGTTCAGATCCACCAGTAGCGGGCCGCGTAAGCGCCCTCTGAACCCTGTGGTTATAAAGCACGCATTCACACCTGCCTGATTCAGCCTTTTATATATTGCCATTGCGGCTGGGGTTTTGCCCGCACCGCCTGCGGTAATATTGCCCACGCAAATAACCTTAACTCCGTCAAACTCCTGCTGGGCGCCTTTCTTAACAAACAGTCTTTTCAGCAAAAAATATAATACAGAAAGCGGCAGCATAAGCTGCGGCATCAATCCGCCCTGATGCCAGAACTCCGGCGTTTTACGGCTAAGCAGAGATGACTCACCTATTTTCTTTACAATACTCATACTGCGTCCCTCACCAATGGCTTTAAATAAGGCTTAAGCGTCTCCATATATCTTTCTACAATACCGCTTCTGCTATTTACAAAATGCAGCGCGTTAGATGCAAGCTTGTTCCTGCGCTCAGGAGAATTAAGCATATCACTCACCGCTTCAACCAAAGCTTCTGCATCATTTATACGCAGCACTGCAACGCTGTGTTCCATCTCAGCATATATCTCGCGAAAGTTATGCGTTTGCGGGCCTGTAATTATCGCGCAATCAAGCCTTGCGGGTTCCAGCGGGTTCTGCCCGCCATGCGGCACCAGCGAACCTCCCACAAAAACCAACTCTGCCATACGATAAAATATCCCCATCTCACCTATCGTATCGGCAATATAAAACTGTGTATCGGCTTCTATTCTACCCTGCTTGCTGCGCTGAGCCACGTTATACCCCTGCTCGGTAAGCATCTTTACAATATCCTTCGCGCGATACGGATGCCTTGGCGCAATAACAGTCAGCAGCCCTGCAACGCTCTCTGCCGCCTTCTTATGCGCTGCGGCAACCATCTCGTCTTCGCCTTCGCTGGTAGATGCTGCAAACCACACCTGCCTGTTGCCTGTCATTGCAACCATTCTGCCCATCTCTGTCGGGTCGGCAGGCAGCGGCGGAGCCTCGTATTTCAAATTACCTGCGGTGGTCACGTTATTCACCCCTACCCCCGCGAACCTCTCTGCCTCGGCATCGTTCTGCGCAAGGCACGCGCTGAAGCAGCCAAAAACCTCATCGGCAAAATGCCTGTAGCGCTTCCACTTACCAAAGCTGCTGGCAGACATTCTTGCATTAACAAGCACTATCGGGCAGCCGCTTGCATGGGTATCGCATATCAAATTCGGCCACAGTTCAGATTCAACCCAAAGCGCAAGGTCTGGCCTCCAGTGGTCTAAAAACCTTTTTACCGCATGCCTGCTATCTACCGGTACAAACTGATGTATCATTCCGCGCGGTAGTTTCTTCTCCAGCATTTTAGCAGATGTCACCGTGCCCGTGGTCACCAGAATATTGATACCCGGATATTCTTCTTTTATCTTTGTGATAAGCGGCAGCACCGAAACAGCCTCGCCGATAGAAGCCCCATGCACCCATAGCAGCGAACCCTGCGGCCTTGCTACAGATGTCTTGCCTAATCTTTCCCCGAAACGCGATACATCTTCCTTGCCTATTTTCCTGCGATAGTACAGGTAAAGGTCTATCACCGGTGCGAGCAGCGTTTGCGCCGCACGATATGTTCTAAGGCTTAGATGCAACTTCTTTTTCCAGCTTTACGTTGAACTGCGCATCAAGTCGCGCGGTCATTTCATTCAAACAGTTTTCCACCTGTTTGCCGTATTTGTCAAACTCCTCGTCAGAATCTGTTTCAGGCACGTAAACCGGGTCACCATATTCCAGCGTAAGCTTGCTGAACGGTAGCGGCACTACAAATCTGTCCCATGTGCCAAGCACCTTAACGCAACTGGCCGAAAAGCTCGCAGGCAGGATCGGCGCGGCTGAGCCTGCTGCTATTCTTATAGAATTCGTTTTATAAATAAATTTCGGGCCGCGCGGGCCATCTGGCGTTATCACAAGGCTTTCGCCGTTCTGCAACGCGCGTATAGATTCCCGTATCGCTGTACCGCCACCGCGGTTCTTGCTCGGCAGCCCGTGATGCACACCTTTACCCTTACGCTCGGCAGAACCTCTCACGGCCTCAACACCGTTCAGCTTCATAATGGTTGCAAATACCTCGCCGTCACCATGGCGGGAAATTATCGCACGATACTCACGGTTACGCTCCCTCATGAACGACATAGGCAAAATCCGCCCGTGCCAGAACGCGAATATAGTTGGCTTGCCGCTATCCAGCAGTTCACGCGCGGCAGGTGTTGTTATTATGGTTTTGCGGTAGCTTGCAATAAGCAGGCGCGCCATAACATAAATGGCGAAGCCTATTGCAAAATTTATATGGGAATTAATTCTTTCTTTTATCGTCATCGTTTAAAATCCAGATGGTCTGTAAGCCGGGTCCTGTATAAGCTAAAAGCTTACGATGGCCATTCATCTAGGCGTTATGTTACCATAACGCTCAAGCAACCTACCCGGGCAGCTATCTAAAAGAAGGTTCAGGAAAAAACCCGCTTGCGCTTACTGCCCCTATTTGGTCTTGCTCCGGACGGGGTTTTGTCAGCCACTCATATCACTATCAGCGCGGTGAGCTCTTACCTCACCTTTTCACCCTTACCAGGTCAGTCAACCGACTAAATTCCATCAGCCTTGCAGACTTGTAAACCCTTTAGTGAAACCAACCAACAAAAGGAGATCAGTTTACTGTCCTGGCGGTTATTTTCTGTACCACTTTCCTTCGGGTCACCCCGACTGGTAGTTATCCAGCGTCCTTCCCTGTGGAGCCCGGACTTTCCTCCCCGCATTGTGTAAACACTCTGCGCGGCGACCATCCGACCATCTGGGAGGGTTAGTATACATCAAAACGGCTCATCTACAAGCGGCTAAAATGCAAATTTGGGTATTTATTATCACCCCTGTTTGGTGATTGTCCTTGCCATTGATATTTATCAAGAAACATCAGATATATTATATTTCAATGGGTTATATTATAGTTTAAATTTAATTCAAATCTTAACTAATTGTTAACCTTTTTGTAATATAATAAAGCTAGGGTAAAAGTAACATCCACAAAAGCAGGGGTTAGAAATGGCTGATAAGAACACAAAGAACACCACACCAAAAGTTGAATCTATTCTCAACGCAAAATTAGATATAAAAGACATACTGGCTTTAAAAGAGCCGGAATTTGATCCTAAGCTTACAACCAGCAAAGGCGTTTTAGCAAAAAAATCTTCTACAACAGAAGTAAACTCGCTTCTGACAAAAGAAGTTGGCAGTAATTATCTGCGCTATCTTAAAGAAAATAAAGTAACCATAGAGCCGACCGGCGGCACCAAGATCGTGGTACATGGCACCGGCGATGGCGATGTTATATTCGGCACTTCGGGAATTGATAATCTTTTCGGTAATGATGGTAACGATACCATATTCGGCGGCGGCGGCCCTAACGATCTTCTAGTTGGCGGTGGCGGTAACGATCTTATTCTTACCCAATCGGGCAAAGGTCAGCAAAGTGTTGTATTTGCGGGCACAGGTAACGATATAGTTTTTGGCGGTGCGGGCAGAGATGTGGTATTCGGTCAAGAGGGCAACGATATAGTTATAGCCAATAACGGCGATGATATAGTACTGGGCGGCGAGGATAATGATGTCATTCTGGGCGGCGCAGGCAATGATCTACTTGTAGGCGACGATGACATAAGCTGGAATACCGCTAACGGCAGCGACATTATATATGGCGGCGATGGTGACGATATAATCTACGGCGATGATTATGCTGTAGATCTCCCTGAGGGCAGTGGTCAACCTTATGGACTGGACTTTCTGGCAAGCAACGGCCAGATGTATAATGGTGGCGATGATACTCTGTACGGCGAGGCCGGTAATGACACAATCTATGGCGGCTGGGGCGCAGATTTTATTGATGGCGGGATCGGCAATGATACTCTGTACGGCGGCTACGGTAATGATACAATCTATGGCGGAGATGGTAACGACATCATTTACGGCAGCGTTATTGAAGCAGGCCTCGGTGGCCAAGCAGATGATGATATTATCTACGGTGGTAACGGCAATGATATCATAGATGCCGGTAGCGGCCGCGACACGATCTACGGCGGAGATGGTAACGACCACATCACCATATATTGGGGTGGCGATACAGTATACGCTGGCAACGGCAATGACCATATAGTCATGAAAGGCGGCGGCGGCCACTATGGCGACCACTTTATCTATGGTGGTGAAGGTAATGATACAGTTTCAACCCTTTGCGCTACCAATGACACTTACGCGGTACATGTATACGGCGAAGGCGGCAACGATATACTTGTCGGTCAGGGCGGAGATGACTTCCTTTACGGAGGCACAGGTGATGACTATCTGCATGGCTTTGGAGGAAACGACACTCTGTCAGGTGGCTCAGGCGCAGACCGCTTTGTATTCTCGGCATCCTCAGGCATGGCAGGAACAGATACGGTCACAGATTTCGAGATAGGTATAGATAAGGTATCTTTCTACGGAGCAACTTATGCACAGGTAGCTTCTGGCATATCGCATGTAGGCAACGATACTCTAATTAGCTATGGCAACTCTCATATGATAATCCAGAATGCGCTTCTGAGCGAAACGGATTTTGTATAAGGCCTAAGCAGCCTTACATACCCAGCGCTCTGGCCTGGTTGTAATCCAGGTGATATATATCATCATGGAATGTTACGCTGCCGCTATCTGTTGCATATGCGCTAAAATAGTTGGTCAGCGTCGGTATCGGCTTTTTAAGCTTGCCAACCTTGTCATTCATGGCAGGGTTCTGCGGCATAGCTATACCATCTTTTGCATCGTAGTAATGGTATATCTCAAGGAATTTCTCCTCGCTTATATCTGCCTCGCCAACTTCTATAACGTACTTAGCCAGCTTCACAGGGTCTTCAATACGTATGCAGCCAGATGAGAATGCCAGCGCCGAATTCTCAAACAGCCAAGGCTCCGATGTAAAGTGCAGGAATATCTCATGAGGGTTAACTATGGCAAATTTTATCGGGCCAAGAATATTTATATTACCCGGCTTCTGGCGCATAATTATATTATAGTTGTTTGGGGTAACTTTTTCCCAGTCGATATCTTTCTGGTTAACTTTAACCCAGCCTTTCTTTTCAAGGCGCATCAGGTCAAAGTTCTGCTCTTCCGCGTAGTTAGGGTTTATCTTCAGCAGCGGTAACATATTGCGGAAGAAGTAGCCCTTAGGCGCGGTCCAGAACGGGTTAAGGTTAAACTGATACATGCGTGTATTCATCACCGGGGTCTGGTGAGCATCACGCCCAACAATTGCGCCCATGGTAAAGTCTTCCTTACCATCGCGGTAAGCAACCAGCTTAAAGTCTGCCATGTTCACTTCAATACGCGTTGCAGGCAGGTCATCAGGCAGCCAGCGATATCTTTCCATATTCGTTTTGATACGCGAAACATAATCGTCATCCTGGCTGTTCAGCCTGTCGATGAAATCCTTATTGATAACACCATTCTTCTCAAGGCCGAATTTTTCCTGGTACTCATGCACCTTTTCAACCATCAGCTTGTCGTATTCATTCGCGCGGAACTTAGGATTAGCAGATGTGCGAACGCCTATACGCTTGCGTATCTCGGTTATTGTGTTGTGCTTCATGCCTTGCACAAGGTCATGGCTGTATTTAATATCAGGCAGGTCACGCCTGTTCTTGTTTTCCTTTATATAGCTTTGCAGCGCTTTACGCAGGTTTATATATTGCTGATGCTTAGGAGAATATTTCTCCAGCACATCTTCACCGGCAATAAATTCTCTTACAGCGGCATCGGCATCTTTCACGCGCACCGGCCTTTCCATGTATGTAAGCAGCTTCATATCCTTAGATATCTTGTGGCCGTTACCAACCTGCTGTATCATCTCAGAAACAAGCCTGTGTATCTTCCTGTCGGTATTAGCAACAAACGCAGCGCTCTGATCTTCTTTCGCTACACGCTCCTGTATCTCGGTCAGGTCATAGTAACGACGGCTCAGGCCATTACCATCCGCCTGAGAAAGAAATTCCATTGCCTTTGTATAGTTTTCATTCGGGGTTTTACCGTCAAAGAATACATTCTTGCGAACGGTTTTCTTTTCTTCAACAACCGGCTCAGCGTTTGCAGAAGTCTCTTCGGTAACTTCTTTAGTTTCCGTAGCCTCAACAGCCTTTGCAGCATCGGCGTCTTCTTTCGCTTTCATGCTCTTAGGCTTATCAGAAGCTGCTTTTTCTTCTGTAGCTTTTTCAACAGCTTTATCAGCGGTCTTGGCCGCTGCTTTCTGCTCAGTTTCCGGTTTGTTCTGCCCATTATCTGCTGCAAAAGCAGAAAAGGCCCCTGCGACAGACAATAATACCAGTAGTGCTGTTAATTTTATGGTGTGTTTCATAACTCCCATTAAGTATTTATTGCCTGCGGTCTATATAATATATTACTATTATACTCGCAATTTCGCTTTTATAGTTATTTATGGCAGAATCAAGTACAATCAAGGATAAGGTTGAAAAATTACGCAAGCAGCGTTCGCGCGGCTTTATCAAGAATCTTATCTTCATTGTTATAATTGCAACATTGGCTGGTGTTGGCTTTATCTCCATCGGCATGAAGAACGTGTTCTTCTTCCTGCTGCTGGCCTTGCTGCCCGCGCTGCTTTCTATTGTATGGGATAAAAAACCCGGCCGTTTTGCTTCAAAAACAGTGGTGGCGTTCAACGTAACGGGCATGTTCCCGTTCCTTCTGGCAATCGCTTCAAGCGGTACGCCAGATAGCGTTGCCCTAACCATATTGCACGCACCCAATACCTGGATACTGGTCTACGGCTTTGCTATATTCGGCTGGAGCGTAATTCTGCTTATACCAAAAATAACTATGATATTCCTTGAGATAAAATCCCGTTACATGGTAAAGAGAATGGAAAAATTCCAGCAGGAGCTGCTGGAGGAATGGGGCGAAGAAATAAGGAAATAAACAAACGTGCTTCACAATTAAGTATAAAAAACTCGCTAGATTTTAGAAGAAATCAAAATTTTCGAGAACCAGCAGCGGAGTTTATGCTTACTAAATGAGAACTGGAAGCGCAGAAATTTGAAGATTTATACAAAATATAGCGGGTTTTAATGTCCGACACGTTAAAAGAAATTTGTGAAAACAAGCTACATGAAATAGAACAGGCCAAGCAGTTCCTTTCTATGCCGCTTGTACGCGCTCTGGCTGAAAAACGCGCGCCGCAAACCCGTGGCTTTATCAATGCGCTTAATGCTAAAAAACAGGCTAACCGCCCTGCCCTTATTGCCGAGGTAAAACGCAAAAGCCCAAGCAAAGGCATCATACGGCCAGATTTCAACCATATAGCAATTGCCAAATCTTATGAATCCGCCGGTGCAGATTGCATCTCCGTGCTCACTGACAGCAAATATTTTGATGGCAAGAACGAATATCTAACAGAGATCCGCCGTCATGTTTCCCTGCCGCTGTTGCGGAAGGATTTCATGCTTGATGAATACCAGATCTATGAAAGCCGCGCTTTAGGAGCTGATTGCATACTGCTTATCATGGCCGCCCTGTCTGATTCTCAGGCTCTGGAATTAGAAGCCGTATCCCACGCCCTTAATATGGATGTTTTAATAGAAGTTCATGATGAAGCCGAGCTGGAGCGCGCATTAAAGCTTAAATCCCCACTCCTCGGCATCAACAACCGCAATCTTAAAACAATGGCTGTCAGCCTGGAAACAGGCCGCAAACTTGCCGCCAATATCCCAGATTCCCACATCCGCGTATGCGAAAGCGGCATCTCCACGAAGGAAGATGTCCTCAGCATGACAAGCGCAGGCTTCCACGCCTTCCTCATCGGCGAGAGCTTTATGAGGCAGGAAAATATTGAAAATGCCGTAAAAGCGCTTATAAGTTAGCGCATGCAAAAAACAGATAAATTCACGGTAGCCGGAAGGGATTTTACATCTCGCCTGCTTATAGGTACGGGTAAATACAAAAGCCTCGAACAGAACGCGCAGGCTGTAGTGGCCAGCGGCGCAGAGATCGTTACGGTTGCAGTACGCCGCGTTAACGTGCAGAACGCTGCCGAGCCTATGCTGCAAGATTTCATCGATCCTAAAAAATACACCTACCTGCCTAACACGGCGGGCTGCTTCACTGCGGAAGATGCCATACGCACTCTACGCCTTGCCCGCGAAGCAGGTGGCTGGAACCTTGTTAAGCTGGAAGTTCTGGCAGACCAGAAAACGCTATACCCTAATGTTATAGAAACCGTTCGTGCCGCTGAAATTCTTATAAAAGATGGTTTTGATGTAATGGTCTACACCTCTGATGACCCTATAGTAGCCCTCCGTTTAGAAGAGCTTGGCTGCTGCGCCATCATGCCTTTAGGTGCACCGATAGGCAGCGGGCTTGGAATTCAAAATCCGTTGAATATCAAATTTATAATTGAACAATCTAAGGTTCCGGTTTTAGTTGATGCAGGCGTCGGCGTTCCTTCCGAAGCCGCACAGGCGATGGAAATGGGCTGCGATGCAGTTCTGGTAAATACCGCTATAGCCGAAGCTAAAGATCCCATACTTATGGCTTCCGCCATGAAGCTCGCTGTAGAATCAGGCCGCATGGCATTCCTTGCAGGCCGCATGGCTAAAAAGAACTTCGGCGATGCTTCTTCACCAACTTCAGGAATGATAACAAAGAAAGCGATATGAAAAAACTAAACATAGGCATAGCGGGTCTGGGAACTGTCGGTCAGGGCGTATTCCGCATCATCAGCGAAAAGCAGCAGCATTTTGCTGATAAGTTCAGCGCAGATATCAAAATAACCGCCGTTTCTGCGCGCGATAAAAGCAAAGATCGCGGCCTGAAGCTGGATGGCATAAAATGGTACGATAACGCTGTGGAGCTCGCGGCGGATAAAAATGTTGATGTTGTGGTAGAGGTCATCGGCGGCGCTGAAGGCATAGCGGCAGATACGGTACGGGCGGCACTCAATAACGGCAAGCATGTTGTTACTGCCAATAAGGCGCTACTTGCCCGCGCTGGTGTAGAACTCGCAGCTCTGGCGGAGAAAAACAACATCGCCCTGATGTATGAGGCATCTGTAGCAGGTGGTATTCCGGTGATAAAAGAGATGCGTGAAGGCTTAAGCGCCAACCATATCAATAAGGTAATGGGCATACTTAACGGTACGTGCAATTTCATTCTTTCCAAAATGGCGGCAGAAAAGCAGGATTTTGCAGCCGTTCTGGCAGAAGCCCAGAAGCTTGGCTATGCCGAAGCCGACCCTAGCTTTGATATAGATGGCGTTGATGCCGCACATAAGCTTGTTATTCTCAGCGCCCTTGCTTTCGGTATACAGCCAAACCTTGGCGCCACGTACATAGAAGGCATCCGCAATATAACGCTTAACGATATCAACTACGCGGGCCACCTTGGCTATAAAATACGCCTGCTGGCAATAGCGCAGCGCAATGCAAATGGCACTATCGAACAGCGCGTTCATCCATGCCTTGTGGCAAAACGCAGCCCTCTGGCGCAGGTTAAAGGCCCAATGGGCGCAGTAAATCTAAGCTGCGATTCTCTGGGCGAGCTGTTCCTTACAGGCGCGGGCGCGGGCATGCTTCCTACTGCTTCCGCTGTTGTGGCCGATGTTATAGATATCGCGGCAAACCGTTTCGGCAATCCGTTCTGCTACCCGGCATCAAAACTACAGGCGGGCAAATTCATCGGTATAGAAGGCCATAAAAGCGAGTATTATCTCCGCTTCCCGGTGAAAGATACAGATGGCGTGCTTTCTTCAATAGCCAGCATTTTAAGCAGCAACTCTATCGGCTTCGAGAAGATCCATCAGGAAATTTACAAACCGGGCGAGGCAAACATTGTGGTAATAACCCATAAGGTAAAAGAGGCGAATATCAAAACCGCACTCACCGCAATCTCGCAGCAGGGCTACATTGTAACCCCTCCGGTATTCATACGGGTAGAAAATTAATCGGCAGCAGCCGGGGTGGTAGCTTCAGGCGTCACTTCATCGCGGGCCTCTTCCAGCTTCAGTTTGTTCTCGTAACGCGTAACCGCAGCTCGTGCCTGCGGTGTATCTATCTCCTTCAGGCTTCGTAGCGCCAGCGTTCTTGTCCATTCATTTCTGTCATTCAGGTATTCCGCTATCTTTGGCACTGCCGGGTCAGATGCCCTGCCCATTTTGCCGAGCGCGGCAATGGCTGTACGCCTTACATCCATGTCCTCATGCTCCATGAACTTACCCACAACAGGCGCGGCTTTAGATGCATTCTTGCCCACCCTGCCCAACGCATAAAGTACAGCAGAAGCTATCTTCTTATCTTTTTCATTTCGTTGCAGGTAGCGCAATAGCGCGGGAATACCTTCCTTACCCTTCTGCTCGAAGTAGTAAACCGCATATTCCGATGACTGGTAATTGTTGCTGTGCAGATATGTAAGCAGCTGGCTTTCCTTCATCTTGTCCAGATCTTCCGCACTTATAAAAAGATTATCCTGCTTCTCGCGTTTCATGCCATCATCACTTTTCGGAGCCGATGCAATCGCGTCATAGGCGAACATCAGTGCAAAAACAAAGGCGAATATTCTAGGCAAGTTTTTCATCTATCAGGCTTATGGTTTTTTCTGTGCCGTAAAGCTTAATGAAAGAACCCATACGCGGGCCCTGCTCACTGCCTAATAATACCATATAAATAAGCTTGAACCAATCTTTTAGGTTTTCTTTGTAAACGCTTTGCATACCAATATCGTAGATACCTTTCTGTATCTCTTCAGGCGTGGCAGATGCCGCCACCGTGCCTAAGAAACCCTTCAGTTGCAGCAGCAAAGCTTTTTCATCTGCATTTGCGGTATGATACTTTCTCTGCGGTTTAACAAAGTCGTTGTAATACCTAACTGCCAGTTCGCATAATTTATCCATATGCGGGTTGGTTTGCGGCGATACACCTTCAGCATATTGCGATATGAACGCCCACAGAACTTCCTTATTCTCAGGGTTACAAACGCTTGCAAGGTTCAGCAGCAGCGAGAAGGTTACAGGCACGCTTTCGCCCAAACCTTTACCGGCTGTTATATGCCATGCCGGGTTATCTATCTTCTGCTCTTCGGTCTGTTTGTTCAGGCCTTCGCAATGCTTTAAAAAATCATCCACATGCTGCGGAATAACATCAAAATGCAGCCTTTTTGCTTTTTGCGGAGCATTGAACATATACAGTGAAAGGCTTTCCTGCGTGCCGTATTTCAGCCATTCATCAATAGAAATACCGTTACCTTTCGATTTAGATATCTTCTCACCCTTCTCATCGAGGAACATCTCGTAAACAAAAGTGGTCGGCGGCGTACTGCCAATCGCCCTGCATATCTTGGTAGAAACCGCTACAGAAGGCGTAAGGTCCTTACCGTGCATCTCGTAATCCACATCCATTGCAGCCCAGCGCATGCCCCAGTCCGGCTTCCATTGCAACTTGCACTTACCGCCGGTAACCGCAATCTCAACTTCCTTGCCGCTTTCGTTCTCGTAAACAATCGTGCCTTTCTGCTTATCCACGCTCACCACTTTGGCTTGCAGCACTTTGCCTGTTTCCGCATCAACCGGAAGGAACGGGGAATATGTCTGCCTGCGCTCTTCACCAAGAGTCGGCAGCATTATGTCCAGAATCTTCTCGTAGTTCTGTAATACTTTCAACAAGGTTGCATCAAACTCGCCGCTGCCATATGTCTCGCTGGCAGATTTGAACTCGTACTGAAACCCGTAAGAATCCAGAAACGCCCTTAAACGCGCATTGTTATGATGGCCGAAGCTTTCATGCGTACCGAATGGATCAGGAATTTTCGTCAGCGGCTTGCCTAAGTGCTCTGCCACAACTTCCTTGTTCGGAATATTATCAGGTATCTTGCGCAGCCCGTCCATATCGTCAGAAAAGGCGATAAGCCTTGTTGGTATATCGCATATCTTCTCAAAAGCGCGACGCACCATAGTGGTACGGAACACCTCGCCAAACGTGCCTATATGCGGCAGGCCGCTTGGGCCGTAGCCCGTTTCAAAAAGTACATAGCCCTTGGCAGGCGGAGCTTTCTCGAATTTGTCTTTAAGTTTCCAGGCCTCTTTCCAGACCCAAAGGTTAGATTTTTTAGATGTATCTGTAATGTTCATAGCCTCAGATTTCTATGCATATATTGGTAATAGTCAAGAACTTGTGCCGCGAAGGCAAAACTAAAGGCCAAAATTCATCAGCACTATGCGCAGGTTCGCCAGCAGGTACTTATTATACTCTGCCACCAGCAGTGTGCGGGTAGGTTCATAGGCCCACCATCTGTCTACCCTTATATTCATCGGCACAACGCCGTGCGGAATTATAACTGCATCCGGCAGCTCGTGCTTCAGTTCCAGCAATGCACGTTTTAAATGGTAGTTAGATGTTACCAGTCGGATACTCTTTATATTATTCTTCTTTACCCATTCGGCTATCTCATGCGCGTTCTGTATCGTATCCACGGCAGAATATCCAAGCTCTATCCTATCGCTTAAAAGCTGTTGCTGAACTTTATCGTAACCGTGCAGAATAAGCAGCTCATGCAGTTTCACCTCTTTGTTCACACCAGATACGAACAGCTTGCCGGCATAGCCGCTGCCAAGCAGGTAAATGGCATGGCGTATGCGCTCGCTGCCGCCTGTAACAACCACTATCGCATCTGTTCTGCTATTGAAATCCGGCACATCAGATATCATCTCGCCGCGAGTTTCCTGAATATCGTTCACGAACAGTAAAAAGCCGGCACCCCAGCTGAAAGCCGCCACCACAATAATGGTGAACACCGTGGCAGAATATTTATTTGTAAAGCACCATGCAACGAACCGCACCACTATCATAACGGCAGAACGCAGCATTTCGAATGCTATGGTAAGTGTCTTTATCAGCGACTTCATTAGCGGATAAAATTTCTCTTTAACTATTTCAGTAGATATTCTTATAAACCGAAATATATTCATATACAATTTAGAATCACAAACCGGAAATTTTATCATGCTTATTTCCTGCCCGGAGTGCAAAACTACATTTGCAGTACCTATAAAGGCAATCGGTGTTACCGGCCGTAAGGTAAAATGCAGCAAGTGCACGCATGTCTGGTTTCAGGAACCTGCTCAGGTAGATAGAGCCGCGCTGGAAAATCTTTTAAGCGTAGATGCGGAAGAAAGTATTAACCTTCCCGCCAGAAGAAAACAAAAGTTCAGCTATGCATATGTTGCCTGCCTGTTTCTGCTACTGCTATGCGCGGCAGGTATTCAGCTTCTTAAGCAGCCCGGTATTTATCCGCCGCTTGGGGCAAAGCTTCAGCTTACCAACTATAACGGCCTGCGCTTTCACGATTTCTCGGTAGAAAGCCACCGCGTAGATAACAAGCTAGATTTCTTTCTGCGTGGCAAAGTTATCAACACCACCAGCCGCACCCGCAACCTGCCGCCGATGAACGTTCGCGTTTACAGTAAAGGTGGCCGCATAATGGCGGAAAGCCGCATCCGTATCCCGCAAGACCAGATAGGCCCTTTCGGTGAAATATTCATCGATCCGGAAATAACAACCGTATCAGGTAATGCAGATAAGATAGAGCTCAGCTTTGAAAACTGGGCTGAGGGTGCTCTGCGATAATATATCCTTGACTGCACAATAGTTTACCCTTATCAGAAATCGAACCCAGAATTACCTGAAAAATGAGAATATTCCTTCGCACATTACTGATATTTTTTATCATACTTATCGTTGCATTGCTTGCTGCACCTACCTTTGTCAGACAGGACCAGATCCGCAGCTTCATTGAAAAACGCGTTGAACTACCAGATAACGCCAAGCTGGAACTTGAAGGCGATATAGACTTCAGCATCTTCCCGCGCGCTTCCGTTGGTGTTCCTAAGGCTTCTATAGTCAATGCAGATGGCAGCCGCAAAGTGCTGGAAGATTTCTCTTTCAACTTCTCCACGCTTGATCTGTTCGACCAGAGCATAGATTTCACCACCGCCTTCAAAATGGGCAATAAGCGCTATTCCGGCAGTCTGCATTTAAAAGACCAGAAAGGTTTCCTCAATAACGGCACTTCTCCGATAGTGATCAACATGGAAGAGCCAATGCGCCTAAGGGTTAAGGGTGTAGTTGCAATAGATGGCAATGATTACACGCTGAACGATTTCACCATCACTCACAAACAAACTACTGCAAAGGGCAATGCAAAAGTTTCCGTTATGGGTAATGATGGCCAGTCTATAGCGCTTGATACCGTTATAACTTCCAAAAACATTGAAGATATCCGCCGCCTGATAGAGTTCGGCAACAATAAAAGTGATTTCAACCTGCTTTCCGGCAGCGGCGAAGTTGAACTTAAACTCACCACCATCGGTAAAGATGCTACTGCGCTAAAAGCGAACCTCAACGGCGCAGGCAAAGTTAAGGTGGAAGATGCTGCCATCTATGGCATAGATCTTAATGAACTCATCGGCGCGCCTGAAGAAATCCGCCTGATGGAGAACGAAGATAAGAAGATAGATGTTAAAGAGGCCAATGCAACTTTCAACATCACTTCAGGTTCGGTAAATATATCTGAATTCTTTGCCAGCAACCAGTTTGCCAACATTACTGGCCACGGCATTGCAGATCTCAACACCTCAACACTGCGCGCTAATTTAGATATCGATGCAGATGTAGCCTCTGCCCGAGTTAAAATACCTCTGGCGGCTGTAGGCCCGTTCGATAACATCCGCTTCACTCCTCGCGTGGGCGATGCACTTATCGGCAACATCCAGTCTATCACCAATGCTGCGGGCAATATCCAGCTGAAAGACCTTCGCATCAAGCTAGATGGCAACGACATAGATGGCGCAGTAAAACAGATACGTGATCTTGGTCGCGGCTTCGGTTTAGATCTTGATAAAGTTACGGGCGGCGCAACCAAAGGTATGGGCGCTGAACCTGCCACTCCTGCTGTACCGGCACAGCCTGCTGCTCCGGCAGAACCACAAACACCTGCATCAATAAACAACGCGCAATAACATGATGTACACAAGTACACGCGGCAACGCGGAAGCAAAAAGCTTTACAGATGTTACAATATCGGCCCTCGCACCAGATGGCGGCCTGTATATGCCGCAAACCCTGCCAGGCTTTCCGCTCGCAACCATTCAAAGCTGGAAGAACCTTCCCTACGCTCAGCTTGCGCTCAATATCATCTCTCCTTTCGTGGGCGATACCATTCCGCAGGCGCAGCTTAAAAAACTGGTGGAAGATGCTTATTCAACATTCGATACCGCCAATGTTACAAACATTAAAGAACTCGAGAAGAATCTCTATGTTCTGGAACTTTTCCACGGCCCTACCCTTGCCTTTAAAGATGTTGCGCTGCAACTTCTTGGCCGCCTGCAAAACCACATATTACAGCAGAACAATGAAAACATCGTCATCATCGGTGCAACTTCCGGTGATACAGGCTCTGCCGCTATAGAAGGCGTAAAAAGCTGCGAGCGCATACAGCTTTTCATGCTGCACCCTAAAGGCCGCACCAGCGATATACAGCGCCGCCAGATGACAACCGTACAATCGCCTAATATCCACAACATTGCGGTTGAAGGCTCGTTCGATGATTGTCAGGATGCGGTGAAAGAAATGTTCCGCGAACCTGCTTTCATGAAAGGTAAAAAACTCTCTGCGGTAAATTCCATCAACTGGGCGCGCATAATGGCGCAAATAGTTTACTATTTCCACGCTGCATTACAGGTAAACGGTGCTACTGCGCCGGTCTCATTCTCTGTGCCTAGCGGTAATTTCGGTGATATTCTCGCGGGCTATCTTGCAAAGCAAATGGGTCTGCCGGTTGAAAAGCTTATAGTTGCAACCAACACTAACGACATCCTGCACCGCTTTGTAGCAGATAACAATTACAGCAAGAACGGCGTTGTGCCAACCCACGCACCTTCCATGGATATTCAAATCTCCAGCAACTTTGAGCGCATGCTGTATCTGGAACATGGCCGCGATGGCGCAGCCATATCACAGCTGATGAACGGCTTTGCAAAAAACGGTAAACTTTCCGTTGCACCAGATGTTCACGCATCAATTAAATCACTATTCCAAAGTCTGCCATCTTCCGATGCCCAGATAAGCGCAGAAATTGAACGCATATACAAAAAATACAATTACTTAGTATGCCCGCATACTGCTACGGGCACCCGTGCGGCACAAGCTCTTCGAAACGCCCAAACCCCTATGATAGCGCTTGCAACAGCCGCTCCGGCCAAATTCCCGGATGTTGTACAAAGCGCAACAGGTGTTCACCCTGCGTTGCCTTCTCACCTCTCCGGCCTGATGCAGCGCCCTGAAAAATATGAGATAATGCCTAATAATATTGACTCGCTAAAGAATTACATCTATTCACATTCTATATAAATTTTAGCCTCTCAGGGTCAGATGAAGAACAAACTGTTCGTTACATTACCGGTAGTAGTTCTGCTTGTGTCATCAGTTGCTTACAGCTTTGATGAACCACGCAAATTATCCTTCGGCAACCGCCTTATAGATGCGGTAGAAAGCGGTAATACCGAAATAGTGGAAGCCATGCTTTCCATCGGGGAAGATGTTAACCAGCCCGGCAAGTTCGATACAACCGCCCTGCACCGCGCAGCTTTTACCGGCAATGCGGAACTCACTAATCTTCTTATTCAAAGCGGCGCTGATGTTAACGCACAGGATTACGGCGGCGCAAGCCCGCTGCATCTTTCTGCCCGCACCGGTGGAATGGAAACTTCTCAAATGCTGCTACGCTCTGGCGCTGGCATAAACGCGTTTGATGATCAGGGCTACACTCCGCTTCACCGCGCTATTGCAAATCGCCAAACCATGATATCCGTATTCCTGCTTAATGCGGGCGCAGATGTAAACACGGCCAACAATGAAGGTAACACCCCGCTTATAGATGCCGTCCGCATATCCGATGCATCTCTGG
>JAMHZE010000102.1:0-13383 GCA_035909535.1 Rickettsiales bacterium
TACTCTATGCCCGCGGCGGCTAGTATATTACCGTATATCTCACGGTTAGGTGCAAGTGGTTCTACCAGTAACACACGCAGACCAGGGAGGATTGTATGTGCAGAAGGATAGGAAAAGACATTGCCAGACCATGAAAGAGGTATACGGCAGATAAATGCGCTGCCATACCCTGGTGAACTGATAGCGGTTATATCGCCACCCATAAGCCTGATGATATCTTGCGTAATAGCAAGACCCAGGCCTGTACCCTGGTGCGCACGGCCTCCTTCACTTACCTGCACAAATCTTTCAAACAGCAGCGGAAGCTTGTGCTCTGCTATGCCAATTCCGGTATCTTCTAC
The DNA here is from genome assembly GCA_035909535.1 of Rickettsiales bacterium. Taxonomy (GTDB): domain Bacteria; phylum Pseudomonadota; class Alphaproteobacteria; order Rickettsiales; family UBA8987; genus JAMHZE01. Next base: position 342 of record JAMHZE010000102.1, read on the forward strand.
CTTTATTTCCAACATGCCTGATTCTACCGCTTTAATGTGCAGCATAACATAACCGCTATCGGTGAATTTTATGGCGTTACCAAGCAGGTTGAACAGCACCTGTTTTATACGCCCTGCATCTCCGTTTATTTTCTCCGGCGCACCGGGAGAGTAGTTGAGTATAAGCTCAATGTTCTTTTCCTGCGCTTTCACGGAAAGTATGCTCACCACATCTTCTGCCGCAGATAGCAGGCTGAATTTCTGCTGTTGCAGTTCCATCTGCCCGGCTTCCAGCTTGGAAATATCGAGTATGTTGTTAATTATGCCAAGAAGATGGTCAGCGGAATTCTGAAGCATTTTTATATGCGCGCGCTGTTGCTGAGTAAGGGATGTAGTAAGGATAATTTCTGCAATGCCTGTAATACCGCCTATCGGAGTTCTTATCTCATGGCTTTGGCTTGCAAGAAATTCTGCACGGGCACGGTTTATGCTTTCTATACTGTTATGGGCAGCAGTGAATTTTTTAGCAGCAGGTTGAAAAACAAAAAATGTAAGAACGAAGATAAGTAAAATGGCCAGAACAGCAATTGCGGCAATAAGTTTTATAGGCTCTGTTTGTATTAAGAAAAGGTTTTGCCCCTGCAAAACAGAAATGGAAACAACCGATATAAACAATAGAAGCAAGATGCACCCGAAAGAGTTTGCACAATAGCTGAGTATTATGCGGCGCTGAGCAGCGGATGCAGCTTTTACTGCATCACACGACATGATTAGCCTGTTTTGTTGAAACAGAAACCGTTACCTGATTTCCGGCAGCGTTGTACTCCATACGGTCGAATGACATAAGGCGTGCACGCACTATGCCGCGGCCATGAGAGGCTTCCGCACGGGCTGGGTCTGCATGCCAATGGCGCTTCCAGTCAAACCCCTTGCCGCTATCTGTAATACGCACCAAGTGGTTTCCTTCTCTTTTATGATATAATATTTCTGTACGACGCTCTACGTTCTCCGGCAGGTTAGCGCGCCTATCTACCTCAGTGCGCCATATACCCTCTGCCAGCAGTTTACTTTTTTCTTCATGGGTGATACCAAGATTACCATGTTCTATAGCGTTCACCATCAGCTCCATCAGCCCCATAACAGCGGCTTCCGGACGGGGGAAGCATGATGCTATAAGCGATGCAGCGGCCTCGGCATCATTTATGGTTTTTATTGAAAGGCTACATGTTACCATATTCCGCATTGCAGCAGTGTGATGTGTAAGCTGTGATGTAAGCGCGCGCTTCTGGTTACTTTCGTTCAGTGCAGAAGCAACAGCAGTTTTTAACAAACTGTTATCCACCGGCTTGGTTAGATACTGGAAAACTCCCGTTTCTACACCGCGGCGGAAGTTATCTTTATCTTCCGTACCTGTAAGCATAATTATTGGTATGCCCGCAAGATGTGCCGTTTTCTTTACCTTCGCGGCAAGTTCCATTCCATTCATATCTGGCAGTTCATGGTCCAATAGAATAACATCTATGCCTTCATAACGCTCGTTAAGATGGCGAGATGCCTCTGCCGAGTTCTGCGCAAGAAGCAGGCGATAGCCGCCCTTCTCCAGAACCTCTTTCAGTACCGCGCACATTGTGCGGTCGTCATCTACAACTAATACTGTTGGTTTGCGCATTGGTACGCCTGAAACAGAAATCCATGCCGTTACCGCTTGTCTGTTCATAGAACCTCCTATTGTTCTCTCATTGAATTATGTATGGCCACCTGTATCGGCTTGAGCAGATATCCGAGTACAGATTTTTCGCCTGTTACTATATCGGCATCTACTGTCATGCCCGGGAGTATGAAATTTGCTTTTTCGTTATGGCCCGCGTAATTGCGGCTTAAACGCACACGCCCTTTGTAATATTCCTGCTGGCGAGATTCATCGACAAAGGTCATGGCAGAAACAGATTCCAGCTCGGCAGGTATTGTGCCGTAGCGGATATAGTCATAGGAATCTATCTTCACCTGAACTTCCTGACCGGGTGCAACGCGGCCTATCTGCTGCGGCAGGATGCGCGCCTCCACAATCAGCTTTTCATCCATGGGTACTATTTTCATCAGGGTTTGTCCGGCAGGTATTACAGAACCTATTGTGTTAAGGCGCAGATCCTGCACGTAGCCGGAAACCGGAGCGCGAACCTCCAGCCTTTCTACACGGTCATTACGCTTTTTGAGGTTCTGCGTTGCCTGCGCAAGCTGAAGTTCTATTTGATGCTGCTCTGTGTAAAGGCTGTCACGCTGCTGAACAACTATTGCCTCGCGGCGACGAATAAATTCATCCATCTCGCGTTTGGCCTCCTCTATCTGCGCGGTGTTCGCCTCTACCTGACCGTGGCGCGAATTAAATTCCTCCGTTCGCTTGAGAAGATTGGTACGGGAAGTAAGCCCCTTCTGGTTAAGGTTCTGGTATATGCTTTTGCTTTCTTCTGCTACAAGCATATTGCTTTTTGCAGTAGCAAGGCCGCGCTGCAGCCTGCCTATCGCAGTTTTACGCTGAGCTATCTGCTGATCTAGAACGGCAAGTTCTGAATTACGGGCAGCAAGCATTGTTTCATATACACGCTGCTGTTCATTCACAGATTGCGGTGATGCGCCCATGCCAGAGAAATCAGGCTCACGTTTTTCCAGTATCGCTTTTATACGCTCTGCCTGAAGTGAGAGCGCTTTCACATTCAGCTTCTGTTCACGAAAATCTTCCTCCAGACCTGCGCCATCCAAACGGACAAGCATTTGATCCTTTTCTACGAAGTCGCCTTCATGCACCAATATTTCTTGCACTAGTCCGCCTTCCAAATGCTGTACAAGCTGGCTGTAGCCGGAAGGAAGCACCTGCCCTTCTGTGCGGGCGAGTTCTTTTACGTGGGTAAGTGCCGACCATAACAGGAAAAGTAATGCTGCACCGGAAAGCGTTACCATTGTAAGTTTAAGCAACATCGGCAGCCTTGTTTCTGCCAGCTCCATAGACTGGTTCATTTTATTGAGGTCATCGTTCATCCATGAATTCATATTCTTCATATCATTTCTCCTATGCTGCATCTTTTATCTGTTGCGGGGTTGTTACCAGCGGGCGGGCATCCGGGCGTAACCATATCACCTTATCTGCAAGTGCAAGCCAGTCATGTCTGTGGGTTACAAATATTACCGTACGCTTGCCTCTGCACTCTTCCAGAAATTTACGGAACAGCGAACCAGTGGAGCTGTTAAGTACCTGCGCTGATAGTTCATCGCATAATATAACCGGCCTTTGCGAAAGGTAGATACGCGCCAGCGCAAGACGCGCAGCAAAACCACTGGAAGGCACAAAGCTTCCGCCTATCTCGGTTTCCATTCCTTCCGGCAAGGCTTTTACAGCATCTAATATATCTGCCCATAACAACGCATGGCGAAGCTTGTGTTCTTCTGCCAAAGGATCATGCAGGCGAAGATTATCTGATATAGTACCAGGAATAAGCTCCGGATCTTGCGAGAAATAGCCTATCTGGCGACGTAGCGAACGCGGATCAAACTGGCGATAATCAACGCCATCGAAACGCACCGTTCCCATCGCAGGTGCGTAAAGGCCAAGCAGCAGCCGCAATATACTGGATTTACCCGTGCCGTTGCCGCCATATATTGCTACCACCTCACCCTTCTCTATCTCTGCATTAAGGCCAAGAAATACCGGATCGGATTTTCTGCCATAGCGCAGACCAAGATTCTGGATACTTATTTTTCCGTTGATAGGATGCTGCCCAAGCACGGATGGTGAAGCATGAGCCTCCGGCGCGAGCGACATAAGGCTTGCCACCTGATCCAGCGAAGCGCGTATCTGTTCCAGCTGCGGCATAACGGCACAAAGCGCCTGAAGCGGATAAAGTACGCGCCATGTTATTATCATGGTTGCTACCATTGCGCCGCCTGTCATCTCTCCCAGCCATATTCTCTGCATGCTCCACGCTATTGTGGCAACGCCCGCAACAACGGTAAGGAACCCGGCGAAGTGCTGCAAGATTGCAGAATTACGGCTGAATTTAAAACCTGTAATAGCAGCCTGCCAGCTTGCACGACGGAAGCGCTGCATCATTTTATCACTCAGGCCGGATGAGTAGATGCTGCTTCTATGCGTTATCATATCCATCATCAACTGCTGGCGTGTTGCGGCGGCATGAGCAGATTCCCGACCTAAATTCTTCCAGTGACGGCGAAGCATTAACACTACTGCTATCTGCAACAGCACTATAAAGGTTGCGATAAGTGCAACCGGCCCTGCAAGTAACGCAATTGCGAATATAAGAATGAACAGGAAAGGAATTTCCAGAATGGTTAAAAAGGTAGGTCCTGCAATGAAATCCCGTACTGATTCAAATGCACGCACACGCGCAAGCTGCGCTGAAACGCTGGCTTGCTCTATCATTGATGAAGGCAGGAACAGCAGCCTTTCGAACATTGCACCAGTGGCAAGCACTGCGCTGCGCGCACCTATCCATGCGGCAAGCCTTATGCGTAGCCAGCGCACAATATGTTCTACACCAAGGGCAAGTATAACACCTGCAACAAGCGGTAGTAATGTTTCCGGTGAACGTGCAGAGATTACACGATCATAAACCACCATAGAGAATAGCGGCATGGCAAGGGTAAAGATATGCATGACAAAACTTAGCGCCACTGCATGCATCATTACCGGACGGAACCGCTCGAACAGCATGGCAAGCCAGCTCTGCTCTTCCGGCTCATCTTCAGCGGTGATACGGTAAAAGCGGAAGAACTCACCTTCCATATCCGGCAGGTTACCGCGATGCTGCTCCCTTCCATCTTCCCACACCATGCCAAAACTTCCGGCTTCTTTTATTACGATACCTTCACGCCATTGTTTTTTATCACGGCTGATGAACAAGCCAGGCGTATCTTCCGGCTTTAGGCTGCCAAGCTTTATATTTTTACTTTCTATGCGGTAGCCAAGCGCTCCCATAACGCCAAGTATATCAGAAGCGGTAACAACACGCGTAGTACGCGGCAAGGCATCACAGAGTGAAAGTATATCGCCCTGCCAGCCATTTACCTCTAGCAGCGGAGAAAGTAGAAGCCCGAGATTTGTTTCACCATGCTGCCATCGTAACACACCGTTCTGCGACAGGCGGCTAAGCCAGTCTGCTGTCATGCCGTTTTCTGCGGTAATAGTAAGGTTCATGATGCGACCTCCTGCACGGCGGCCATATCTGCAACCAAAGCTGAGGGTTCAGCCACTTGTGAAAGCACGCCGTTATGAAGTTCATAAATGCTGTCAGCAAGACTTAGTATGTTCATATCTTCCGACACTATTACCAAAGTTGTACGGCCTTTCATTTTTGCTATCAGTTCAAATATCTGCGCGTAGCTTTCATGATCCATACCGTGATCGGCATTTTCGAATATCACCAGACGCGGTTTGTGCAGCAATGCACGCGCAACGCTTATGCGCTGCTTAAGCCCCGGCGAGATAACATCTGCATGGTTACCTTCCAGTGGCGTATCGTATCCGGAAGGAAGAAGTGCAACCGCAGATTCTATGCCGAGCTGGTCTGCAACGTGACGCGCCTGCACACGCAGCTTCGGGTCAAAACCGGTGAGGTTATCCATTATACTTCCACGCAGTATCAGGCCGTTCATAGGAAGATGCGCGATGTAATGCGGGCGTTCTGAACATGGTATGCGGCTGGCCTCCATGCCGGAGATAAGCACCTGCCCGCTATCCGGCCGGTAGATACCAGCTATGAGTTCTGCCAGTGCTGTTTTACCGCTGCCGGATACTCCGCCTATTGCTACCGCGTCTCCGGGAGCTATTTTAAGGTTGATACCAGATGCCACTATATGAGAAGGATCAAAAGCGAAGGAGATATTTTTGAGCTCAAGCTCTCCATGGTTAGTGCCAAGCTGCTCGAAGGAAAGTTCATCACGCTGCGGCAGGGAGAATATTTTATCAAAACGGCGACCAGCAAGATAGATATCCTGAAACCTTATCCACATGGCAAGGGCACGCTGCAGCGGCTGCATTACCTGACCAGAAAGCAGAACACATGCTATAAGTGAACCGACAGTTATCTGTCCCGATATTGCCATTGGTACGCCCGCACATATCACGGCTACTGTCATACCCTGTGCAAAGCCATAGCTTAATGAACCTGCCTGACCATAAGCGCAAGCTATACGGTGGTTTAACCTGCCGCTTTCACGCTGCACTTCCTCAAAGCGGCGTGACATTGGAGATTCCAGACACTGGGCTTTTATGTTGTGTATCACCCCCAGCGAACGGGTAATAAAACTGTAGCGCTCATCGTCCTGCGCATCTCGCTGATTCATCAACTCGCGTAAGTTATTACCGCGATGCCATGACACTGCTACAAATATCGCCAGCACTACACACGGAACCAACGCCAGCCAGCCTGCTATATATGCCTGTAATGCCAGAAATATAAGAATGAAAGGGGCATCTATGCATAATGTAACCACCATCTGGCCACCGTACTGGTCCCTCATACGGGCAGTGCCGGAAATATCCTGAACTATGGTAGCAGCAGAAGCATTGTTGGTATCACGCGGCTCAGAATTCAGGGCGCGTTGCAGCGCCGCAGTTGTAGCATGATGTTCAAAATTAGCGGCGTTCACCCCCACCGCCATGCTGCGACAGCAACGCAGAATAAATTCTAACAATGCAGCTAATGTAACGCCCAGCGCAAGCACCAGAAGCGTATCTTCTGAGCGGCTGGAGAGAACGCGGTCATAAACCTGCATTGTCATTAACGGTAGGGCAAGAGCCAGTATGTTGATAGCAAGAGACGCAACCAGAAGCAGGCTGAAATATCGTGGCCGTATAAGATATGCTGTTGACGGCATATGTTTTTGGTTTGATATTTATAAAAGAAATACAACTTATAGTTTAGCATGAAATTATACCTTTGCCAGAATAATCTTTTGCTGAAAGGCGTATTAGATGCTTAACTGTTGTAATTATCAGCTGAAAAGACCGTGCAATAACTGAACTGGCTGAATATCCGGCAGAGCAAATACAGGCTCTCCAAACCCGGCATCAGATGCACCCGCTATGGCTGTACCTCCGGTGAACAATGCGCCAGCATCTACTATTGCCAGCGTGTTTTCAAGTTGAGGTAATATTGCAAGTTCCATGACCGGATCGGCTAGACTTTCCTGCAGGGTGGAAGATATATCCCCCGCTAACGAAAGCACCGGAGGCAGCAACGGAATACAAGAAGCCTGCGGTAAAGGTATATCTATAGTGATGGCAGGTACATCCAGCTGCGGCAATAATGATGCGGTATCTATCGTAAGAGAAATACCGTCATTAATATCTGCAACCTCATGAAGATTAAGCGCAGCGACATCAAGATTGATGATACCAGTTCCCGCAGAGCTATCCGGCGAGAAGTTTGTGAGGCCAAGTATATTGATATCCGCATTGATAAGGGCGCTATCATCTGCCTGGGCAAAATTACCTTTTAATGCAGCAAGGTTCAGATCTGCCAGAGGGGCATCTATTATGTTTATTATATTACCCGTGATATCTTCTGTTACGCCTATTACCGTTTCTACTATATTACACTGCGTAACCTGAGTTAAAATATTATACAGGTTAAGTTCTCCGGTAATGTTTGTAATGGTATTATCTACAACCTGTATCACCTGCTCGAGCAGACCTTCGGTTATATTAGTAACGGTTTCTATGACAGAGCCGGTAACATTGGTTACAACATTTATAAGCGTTGTACCGGTATCTACTACAAGCTCGAGTATATTTGTAACCTGGCTGTCTACTATATTTACTACCAGCTCTACTATACTAACGGTGCCGATTATAACATCGCCCACAATATTAACTGTATTAATGATGATATCGGTAGCTTCGTTAACCACGTTGTTAACTATGTTCTCAGTAATATTAACTACCTGTTCTATTAAATCAGATGCCTCGTTCACTACATTATTTATGATGTTGGGGTCTTCATTAAAAATATTGGTAACGCTGGTATTATTGGTGTTGTTTGTAGTATTACCGCCATTGGCTACCATAGCAGGTGCTGCAACAGCAGTAAGTGTTACAGGATCTGAATATGATGGACTGAATTCTTTTACTGAAGCTTTATTTTCTTCCGCCCCGGTAATAGAATTCTGCGCTAGCATTGTTTGAGATGAGCCGGATGAAAACGGTGCAAGAGAAGTTACTGCCACCGATTCTGCTGCTGTTACAGCACTGCCGGAAATACCATTGCTTACATCTATTATATGGCTGAACCTCTGACCGGCGAATATAGATTCATCACTATGTTCGAGTACTGTACCGGCCATTATGCTTTGAGCATTTTCATCATACATTATTAGTTTGCCGATATTAAGATTGCCTGTGGCAGAAAGATTCTCTATATCTACTGCCTGCTGTTCAGCACCGTAAAGATCAGCATCAAGAGGGCGAGCCCCCCCACCTTCCAGTGGTATTCCCGCGAAGATACTATTTATCATATAATCACCTTTTAGTTGTTTATTTAAGATTATTATACTATTTTAAATTTAAAAGATAAATGTCAGTTATAAACTAACTGTTTGATATTAGCTAAAATTTTATTGAATGATAAAGTATCTGCCGTAGTACAAAAAACTGTTAGGATACATTATGATATTGACAACTGAAGGTTGAATATATACCATACTATATCAAATGAGGGTATATGTATGGCAGGCACCTTAGGCACAAGGAATAAACAATCTCATAAGCCAGTACAACACGAAACTCGAGAGACAATGGATGATGCCATGTGCTCTATGATAACGGGCATTAATGTTTTGATAGCACAAGCTGTTGCCCATGAAATGGGAACTGCAGCGCGCATATTATGCGCCGCGAAAGAAGAGATGGTGCATTGGGCTGTAAGCATGAACTACCATGAAACTGCGAGCGAGAGATTTATCAACCGACACACGCAAGATGCTGCACCGCTTGCACTGGGTGAAATGCTGGCACAGCTTTCACATCTGGGTGATGATGAGCTACGCAACAGTATAATGGACTGCATGAGGCGGAATATGGTATCGCGTAAGCCCTCTAAAGGGTGCAGATAACCGCATATATCTAATCGACGTATCTATTAAGAAAATTTCTTACTTTTGTGGCCGCAGATTTCATTATACCCCTGCCCTTTGCAACTACGCTCTGATCAGAGCTTTGCTCGGTAACATCTATTACCTTCATACCATCGCTGTTATAAAATTCAGCCGATCTTTTAGAGAACATGGTTCTTATACCGGCGCTGTAAAGAAGCATGCCAGGCGCAAGCAGCAGCAGTGCAAAGACTACAAATATAAAAAATGCCGCCGCCACAAAAATACCCGCAGCAAACATTAACAAGATTCCTGCTTTAAGTAAGAAATTAGCCATAATCACCTTCGATAAATTAATGTTGTTTTAATAAGCTGTTCCATTGTTCTACCCAGCAGCACTGGTGGTCATATTCTTTTATTACTCTAATTTGAGGCTTTGCCCCCATAGGGAAGTTGCTCGCGTAAGAATACGCAACCTCTGCCGGAACCACTTTATCACTACCCCCAACCAGATGCAATTGCGGTATAGCGGCAAGCTTTTGCCATTTATCTGCCGGGTTGAGTGAGCCTGAAAGAGGTGAAATGTTTTTTAATTCCACCCATTTATCTGTATCTAGATTACCGGCAACGGTGATTATTTTTGTAACATCGCTTCTTTCTGCCGCGGCTAGTAGCGCTACTGCACCACCACCAGAATAACCAACCAGCACCAGATTATCCGCCTGCCTTGAACGCTTGAGCTTATCAATTGCAATATTGGTGGCGTTGATAACTTCCTGCGCGAAGCGGTGGCTTGTCCACCATTTGTTGCTTGCACAATTGGTATCTTTCAGCTGATACTGGCATGGCCTTGCTAGATATACGGCATCACCGCCGTGCTGTATAGCAAGGTTTAGACCCATAGGGTTTTTAGGCGTAGGGTTTTGTGACGGGGTTGAGCGGCTTTTCCACGCTAGACCATCACCTTCTATGTAGATATAAAGCGTTTTGGAGTTGGTAGATTTTTGAGGTGTAAAAGCGGTGAGTTGGAAGGGAGCCGCATCTATTTTATACTGTTGCCAGCCATTATTTTTGGCCAGTTGCAAACCAGAGTTTACGCGGCTTTCAGGGGAGTATGAGCAGGCATTTAGTGCGAAGAGAAGAAAAGCTAGTGTGATTATATTGAGTTTTAGCAGGCGCATAGGCTTACTTTAATTTTTCTTTAATGCAGCTATTGAGGGCAGCAACTATATTATGCTGAACCTTTTTCATATACGGAAAGGTTTCAAAATTCAGCTTCAGGAAGCTATTCTGCGCGGCATTTACCTCGAATACCAGCAGGCTGCCATCTGCCTTTATTGCGAAATCGAAGCCAAGGTAATCAAGGCCGGAATTATTATAAATTTGCATCAGTGCATCTAGCTGGGGCTGCCCAATAATTTCTTTAAAATTATTGATGAAGTTCTCTTCTGCTTCTTTTGCTGCTTGGTTTTCTGCCATGTAAGTTTTGTGCAGGTCGCCATGAACCAGCCAGTTTGGCCCTGTCATGTAATGGCGGGGGAGTATTTTGCCGCCAATGACAACTAAACGGCATTTGTGATAAAGACCATCTGGGCTTTTATAATCCACAAATTCTGTCAGGTAGAAATCTTTGTTATCGTAGGAATAGCATTCCAGCAATTTGGCATCTGATTCCGATTTTATAAGCTGCAAACCTTCGCTTTGGTGCGCCCCTGCCTGACGTATAAGAAAAGGAAAGCCTATATGCTGCTTTGCAAGTTCTATAAGATTTGACACGCCCGTTGGAGTTACCCGAACAGTTTTAGGGATATGTATGCCATCAATATCTTGATACAGCTGGTAGATGCGATCTCGAGTGGTATCAGCTATTTTTTGCGGATGGTTGAAAACCTTTATCTCTGGCCATTTTGTGGTTATTTCAGTCGCCATTTTTGTTGCAAGAGCAAGGCTTTTACCGGCTATATCGGCATCGTTAATATTGTTAATGATGGTATCCGGTTTTTTTAGATTTAAGTTAGGGTGATTGAACCAGATAATAGGCAGATAGGTTTTTTTTATATAGCTGCCATCAAGATGGTTATGAAAATCTGAGTTACCGTTCCAGCTATGGCTGAGTTTACCTTCGGGTGAGTATCCTTGTACCGTTACCTCACAGCTATCTGGCAGGCCGATAAGACATACGGCGTTTTTAAGATTGTGTTCCATTACCTGTTGATAGCTTATTTAAACAGCCAGAACAATAAAAAAGGCCGGAGAAGCTATAGCTTACATCCGGCCTTTTGAAAGACTAAACCTTGCTGCTAGAATTTATAAGCAGCACGCAGGATACCTGCGTTACTTGTGTAATCGGATTTATGCTCGAATTCGTAGTTAGCAGAGAATTCCCAGTCAGAAGAGGTGAAGTAAGTTACGCCACCACCTAATGATACTGTGCCACGAGCAGGTTTAACACCGTTCGTAGTGAAATTACCGCCGCCGCCAACGAATGAAGATGAGATATTAGCTTCATCACCGATAACATCATAACGGTAACCAGCACGTACTTCCGGTGCCAGAACTGCACCATCAGCAAGTTTTATATCCCAGCCGGTTTCAACACCCGCGCCGACTTCAAGCACGTTAAGGCTGTTATTGCCAACCCTTAGACCAGCACCACCGGCACCGCTTTCAGTGTAGCCTTCAGCATCATAATGGCTGTAGTGAACCATTATGCTAGGGGTTATTCTTGCATCGCCTTCATAGTAATTAGTGCCTGCTTCTGTACGCAATGTGTAGATACTTGCAGCGTAATCACCTTTTGCATCCAGCCCTATGCCGCCTACATCATGACGGGTAGAGTTGATATCGTTATAAGAATATGCAGCCATACCCTTCAGGAAGTTGTCGTTTTCCAGAGAGTAGTTAGCATAGGCAGTAAGCTGATAGCTGTTTATATCAGTATCTGTTCTGTTGGCGTTACGGCTATCTACACCAGTATCACCATAGCTTATTACCGCACCTATTATTGCGTTCTCTACTAGAGTTTCTGTATCAACACCAATAGCTACACCAAAGGTTTTTGCATCGTAACCTGCCTGGCCACCACGCTCACCCTGATCTACCCTTTGACCCAGGAACTGCATCCAAGGGCGCATGCCAGACATGCTATCACCGGAAGATTCACCGCTTTGACCATTGGTTAGCGTAGATATTCTTTGAGCAGTGATATCAAGCGTATTGTTCACGAAGTTTTGAGAAGCTGCCGAACCTATTACATCTGGAGTAGGGGTAAGCTTTGATATTATCTCGTTAACCTGCTGCTGGTTGCCTGCATTGATATTAGAAATAATGTCTGAAAGCTCAGGATCACCAGTGCCAGAAATATTATCAAGCACCTTACCTACCTGCTTGCTGTTAGTGCTTTCTGCAACTTCTTCAATTGTCTGCTCTTGGTCGAATACGAAGTAAAGATCGTCAGCAGACATAGGGTTGCCCAGCTTGCTGCCATCCATCGCGTAGATCGCAAACATAGCGGACTCTTCATAAATAGCGGTAGCATTAAGGCCAACGTTACCATCAAAACCGATAAGTGCGCCATCGCCCTGACCAACTTTAATTGTAGTACCGTCAGAGAACAGGTTATCTGCGCCTGTTACATTGGCTTCAACCGTTACGTTGGTGAAATCAAGTATGCTATCGTTAAGTATGAACATACCAGCGCTTGTTGGGGATGCTACATCTATAATAAGCGTAGAGGCGCTATCACTATCGTGCCAATCGGCTTGGAAAGTGCGGCCTGCGCCAATTCTTAAGGTTGAATCACCATTCGTGCGGATATAATCGCTGATGGTGAGATCTGCATCAACAAATAGGGTGGTGTAGTAATCCAGCTCTATTCTTTCTAGGTTAAGAAGGCTGCCGGTAATAGTCAGAGAGTCATCATAAAGCGATACCAGGTCGTTACCCGCGCCAAAATCTATAG
>JAMHZE010000103.1:0-29023 GCA_035909535.1 Rickettsiales bacterium
AAAACCTTTCATGTTCATATAGTCATTATATCATTTTGGTATTGTTTTGCAAGATATGCGACAGTATTATTTGTCGCATATCTATATGATATCTATCGCTTTATTATAGAGCAGGCCAGTCTGGCGCCGGCATTTCCTATAGGCTGGTTGTAGTGGTCATCTGCGTTGGTGTGTATTATAAGTGCAGAACCATCTTCATCATCCAGTGCGCCGGCAACGCTGCCAAGCCTTAAACGGTTACTATAGAATTCAGCCGCGCCGGAACCATCAGCATGAATGAATATATTAGGCAGATCACCTTCTTCAGGGCCATCTGGGTTAAGTAGGCCGTGCTGCCTGCCGCTTAGAGAGATATGCGCTTTAGCATGGTGAAAGTGGTCGTGGTCAGCGCAATCACCCACAGAGTGAAAATGCGCTGCGTGCCAGCCTTGTGGCAGGCCACCTGCATTAATGGTTATCTGTATCAATGCACCTACGCCGCCGTCTTTAACATTCAGCGTACCTATTTTCTCATTCTTGTTATTTACTATGTCAGCGGTTTTTATTGCTTTACTGCTTTCCACTACATCAGCAGATGGGTCCATTATCGCTTCCTGTGCATGTGCTGCTGTTGCTGCAAGTATCAGGGCAAGTGCGAGTGTAAGTTTTTTCATGGTGCTTCCTTATGTTTTAGTTCGCTAAAACTCTAGAACAAAACATGCGCTATTGTAAATACGGAAGTTGTTTTGTGGGGCTATTTTTCCGGACGGAAACCTGTAGCAACAAGGAACATCTCTTTAGAATCCTGCCTGCTGGCCTGCGGTTTAAAGTGCTTAACTTTGGCAAAGTGCTTTTTGGTTATATCCAGCAGGTGCTTTTCGCTACCGCCGCGCAATATTTTGCATACAAAGCTGCCATTTTCTTTCAGGTGTTTCACTGCAAAATCCAGCGCCAGCTCCAGCATGTATGTTATGCGCAGCTGGTCGGTCTTAGAATGTCCTGTCGCATTCGGCGCCATGTCAGAAAGCACAACATCAACCTTGCCGTTGCCCATCAGCGCTTCCATCTTTTCAAGAATATCCTCTTCGGTAAAATCACCTTCAACAAAAATACAATGTTCAACCGGCTTTATCGGTAGCAGGTCTACACCCACAATGCTTACCTGGCCACGCAGTTTGCGCGTTACGTACTCGCACCAGCTTCCCGGAGCGGCGCCAAGATCTATTACTTTCTGCCACGGTTCGAGCAGTTTAAACTGCTCGTCCATTTCTACCAGTTTGTATACGGCGCGGCTTCTGTAGCCATCTTTCTTGGCCTGCTTCACGAACGGGTCGTTTATCTGGCGTTCCAGCCAATCCTGAGATGATTTCTTGAACTTCTTTTTATTTTTCAGTCGCGTGTTCTCGGCTGCGCGTCCGCCTTTTATCATCGAGCTCTTTTTGCGATCTTTGCTCAAGCCTGCTCCCTTTCTTCTTTGAATCTTGTATACATCTGCATTATCTGAGCGCAGGTTTCCTCAACCGATTTGCGGGTTACATCAATATGCGGCCATTTATGCTGAGCGTAAAGTTTCTTCGCCTCGCGCACTTCGGCTTCTATCCTTTCCTCATCGATATAATCTGTACTATTATTCTCGTTCAGAGAAAGCAGGCGAGATTCGCGTATCTGGCGCAGTCTTTTTGGGTCAATGGTCAGGCCAATTATCAGCGGCTTGGTTACCTGAAACAATATCTCGGGCAGCGGAACTCCCGTAACAATCGGCACGTTCGCAGCACTTACGCTGCGGTTAGAAAGGTAAACGCAGGTCGGTGTTTTAGATGTACGGGAAGGGCCAACAAGTATAATATCCGCCTCGTCCAGAGTGTCTGTTTCCTGTCCGTCATCATGGGCAAGCGTATAATGTATTGCGTCCATCTTCTCAAAATATTCATCATCCAGCTCGTACTGGCTGCCAACGCGCGCTTTTGCTTTAACTCCAAAGAACAGCTGCAATTCCTTTGTTGCGCGATGCAGAACCGGAATGCAGGGCAGGCGGTTCTTGCGGCAGAAATCCACCAACATGGTTTGTAATTCACCGTCAACAATGGTGAACAGCACTGGCCCGGGCTCCGCGATAATAGATTCTATCACGCGTTCTAAATGGCCTTTGGTGCGCACCAATGCCCATGTATGTTCTTCAACATCAACATCTTCAAACTGGCTCATTACCGAGCGTATAACCGAATTCACCGTCTCGCCGGTAGAATCAGATATCAAATGTACGTGGAATTTTTTTGTCATATTCTAAATGAAGAAGCCGACAACTTCTTTTATCTCCTTCAGGTTTTTTTCTGCTATCGCATTTGCTTTTTCAGCGCCATCGCGCAGAATTCTTTCCAGCTCGCCCTTATCGGCCTTCAGCCTGTTAAACTCCGCCGTTATCGGGCCAAGCTTCTCAACCGCCTTATCGGCAAGCGCGGTTTTGAACTGCGAGAACTGGCTGCCTGCAAATCTTGCTTCTGCTTCTTTCACGCTCACACCTTCCAGCGCTGCATATATCGTCAGCAGGTTCGCCACTTCCGGCCTTGCTTCCCTGTCAAAGGTAATATCAGGCAGCGAATCGCTCTTCGCTTTCTGGAACTTCAGGCGGATATTCTCTTCCGTATCGCTAAGGTTAATGCGCGAGTAATCACTCTCATCGCTCTTGCTCATCTTCTTTGTGCCATCGCGCAGGCTCATCACTCGCGTTGCTTCACCAAGTATCAGAGGCTCAGGCTGCGGAAATATCTCACGCCCGTATTTATGGTTAAAGCTGTTAGCTATCTCGCGTGTCAGTTCAAGGTGCTGCTTCTGGTCATCACCCACAGGCACATGCGTCGCCTTATATAATAATATATCGGCTGCCATCAGCACAGGGTAACCATACAGCCCAAGCGGAGCATTCTCTTTCTTCTTGCCCGCTTTTTCCTTGAACTGCGTCATGCGGTTAAGCCAGCCCATCGGAGTATTGCAGCCCAGAATCCACGCTAGTTCACTATGTCCGCTCACCGCGCTCTGCGGAAATATTACAGATCTCTTCGGGTCAATTCCGCAGGCTAAAAACACCGCGGCCAGCTCCAGCGTGCTTTCTCTAAGCGCCACAGGATCCTGCGGCAGCGTTATCGCGTGCAGGTCTACAATGCAGAATATAGAATTATACTTGTTTTGAATATCCACCCAGTTCTTTATCGCGCCGAGATAATTACCGAGGTGAAGATTTCCGGTTGGCTGTACGCCAGAAAATACCAGTCCGCTCATCAGCCTGCCTTCCTGTTCTTATGAGCCGGATAAACCCCCAGCAGTTTTGTTTTTCTGGTGAAGAAGCCAAGCTCTTCAATAGCGCGCTGAACGTGTTTCTCGCGCGGGCTTCCTTCAAAGCTGATGAAGAACTGTGCGCTTTCGCTTTCGCCTTCCGGAATGTAGCTTTCCAGTTTTATAATATTTACGTTATTCGTGGCAAACCCGCCCAAAGCCTTATACAGCCCGGCAGGAATATTGCGCGTGGTGAACATCATGGAAGTTATCACCAGCCTTTCTTTCGCCGGGTCAGGGTCTATCGCCTCTTTAGAGAACACAAGGAACAGCGTAGAATTATCCTTCGCATCTTCCATATTCGCTTTCAGCACATCAAGCCCGTAAAGTTCCGCCGCCAGGTTGGAAGAAAGCGCCGCCTTGCTCTTATCTTTCCAGTCTGCCACATCTTTCGCGGCATAAGCGGTATTGCTGTAAGACATCGGCTGCAATTTCATTTCTTTCAGGGTTTTGTTGCACTGCATCAAAGCCTGCGGGTGGGAATAAACTTCTTTCACATCTGCCACGGTAGTGCCTTTAACGCCCACAAGGTGGTGTTCTATTTTGAGAAAATATTCAGAGATGATGCTCAGGCCCGTATGCGGCAATATATTATGTATCTCTGCAACCCTGCCGGCATAGCTGTTGCCTACCGGTATCATACAGTATTTTGCCTTGCCTTCTTCAACAGCGCGGAAGGCGCTTTCAAAGTCAGCGCAGGCCAATGTCTGCATATATGGGTATGCCTGTCTGCACGCCACATCAGAATTTGCCCCTACAACGCCCTGAAATGCTATTATATCCTTGTTTTCTGCCATATCTGCATTATATAATCGGTTCATGAGGCTTTAGTCAATATAAGTATGAATTTTTACAATGCCATCTAGCAAAAAAAATAACCTACCTGAAAACTGGTCACCATCTTCATGGCGCAAGCTGCCTATAAAGCAGCAGCCGGAATATCAGGATAGCGCCAAGCTACAGGCCGTTCTTGGTGATCTCTCAGGCTACCCTGCGCTGGTCACTCCGGCCGAGATCCGCACGCTAAAAGGCCATCTGGCAGAAGTTGCTAATGGCAAGGCATTCCTGCTTCAGGGCGGCGATTGCGCTGAAAGCTTCGCAGAATTCAAGCAGGAGAACGTTTCAGACCTCCTTAAGGTCATCCTGCAAATGACATACGCGCTGATGTACGGCGCAGGCAAGCCGGTTGTAAAGGTTGGCCGTGTGGCTGGCCAGTTCGCCAAGCCGCGCTCAGATGCTACCGAAAGTAAAGATGGCAAAACCCTGCCTTCTTACCGCGGCGATATCATCAACGGTATAGATTTTGATGACACCGCCCGTGTGAACAACCCGGATAATCTGGTGCGTGCTTACTACCAGTCTGCGGCAACGCTCAACTACCTGCGCTCACTTGCTACTGGCGGTTTTGCGTCACTGAAAAACGTATCCCGCTGGAATGATGAATTCGTGCAGCGTTCCACTCAGGGTCAGCGTTTTGCTTCCATCGTGCAATCTATAGATGGTTGCCTGAATTTCATGCGCGCATGCGGCATCACTACCGAGAACATGTCACAGCTGAGCGAGGCAGATTTCTTCATTTCTCATGAAGGTCTGCTGCTTCCGTATGAAGAATGCTTTGTTCAGCAGGATGAAGAGACCGGCGAACATTTCGCCTGCTCCGCGCATATGCTGTGGATAGGCGACCGTACCCGCAATCTCGATGAAGCTCATATCGAATTCTTCCGCGGTATCTCAAATCCTATCGCGTGTAAGGTCGGCCCTTCCATGAAGACGGATGACCTCAAAAAGCTGATAGATGCGCTGAACCCTCATAACGAGCCGGGCAGGCTAACGCTTATTTCCCGTATGGGTTACGCCAAGGTGGAAGAACTTCTGCCGCCGCTGGTTCGTGCCGTAAAAGAACACGGCAAGTCCGTCATCTGGAGCTGCGACCCGATGCACGGCAACACCATCAAATCACCAAACGGTTACAAAACCCGTCCGTTCAACGATATCCTCTCTGAAGTTCACAGCTTCTTCAAAGTGGTGGAAGGTGAGGGCATGTATCCTGGCGGCGTGCATTTCGAGATGACCGGACAAGATGTTACGGAATGTATTGGTGGTTCTCAGGCCATAACCGAGGTAGATCTCAAAAACAGATACCACACTCATTGCGACCCACGCCTTAACGCTTCTCAGGCGCTGGAACTCGCCTTCCTGCTGGCAGAAGAGCTTAAAGGTTAGCTATCCTTTTGATAGATAATGGTTTATTTTTAGCGTAAGTTTGCACTTGAGAGTATCCTTTTCATGAATATTTTGCTATAATTCAACTCAGAATAGTTTGGGCTTAGGGGGATGGAAAAACAGTTATTACATAGTGCTGTGCATATACATGCGGGTGTAGATATAAACACTGCCGCAGCATCGCTGCTTTCTGTTTCACCAAAAACACCTTCCTGCAATTTCGATACCTCCGAGATGCATATGCTAAGTCAGGTAGAGCAGCGTCATTACCTGAGCGGCACAGAAACCAGAGTTCCTGCAGTGGTAACATTCGGTCTTCAGTGGTTGCAGGATAACAATGCAGAATTCCTTTTCTTCCGTAAAGAACTCAGTAATGGTTGCCATCAGGCCATAGAGGCCAGAAGGGCAGCTTTGGGTGATGAGACCATAAGATATGAAGATGAACTTAAGACAATGGTCTTCAAGGGCTTTGATAAAAAATCAGGCAAAAAGCTACGCGTTGCCCTGCATATGCAAGGAACTTCCGAGGTATATAGTTTTGAAGGCCGTAATACCATGTCGGAAATAAAGGATTATCTTAACCACATCATTTTACCTGATTCAAAAGAATATCAATATGATTTTGGCCATATCGAAATTGCAAAGACCGCGATGAAGGGCAGGCAAGACCCTTTGGCAGTAATGCACAAATTCCCGGATGCCATACACGTATTTCAGAAAGATCTTACGGAAGATCCAGAGCGTGAAATGTACTGCAATATCGGTCGCAATACATGGAGCGTAAAATTAAAGATAGCCGAGTTCATTGATAAATTCGCAAAGGTCGCCAACATCCATATCGGAGATGGCTTCATGCGTAACGCGCCATACGGTCAGGTCATAATAGATGACGTCAAAGAGGCTAAGGGCACCAGAGAGATTGGGGATGAAGAAGGTCATTATCCCGGTGGCATTGCCAGAATAGGTTAGTATTTCTTCTTCGCTTTGGCGCTGGTCGCCACATAATCCATCAGCGCAAGCATTACGCCGGAAACTACGAATACCAAGTGGATTATAACCATCCATTGTATTTCGTTATCACTGTATTTCTTAACATCCATGAATATTTTCAGCAGGTGGATACCTGATATGGCAACAATAGATGCAACCAGCTTAAGTTTAAGTGTGTTGAAATCTACGGTGCCTTTCCATTCCGGTTGGTCCTGATGGTCACCCACATCTATCTTCGATACAAAGTTCTCGTAGCCGGAAAATATAACAATGATAAGCAGGTTACCCGCAAGCGATATATCAACCAGTGCCAGACAGCCTAATATGGCATCATTGGCATCCATGGTCGTAACGTTTAAAAGCAGGTGTATAAGCTCTTCGGCGAAGGTGTAAAGCAGCACGCAAAGCGCGCCAACAAGGCCGATATAAAATGGTGCCATTATCCAGCGGCTTGCAAACAAGCCACTTTCAATGAATCTTTCCACTTTATTCTGCGACATGTTCACTAAACAGCTTCAGACATCTTAGAGCCTTTTTCCATACGCTTACGAAGGTTTGGATCAAGGTGGCGTTTACGCAGACGCAGAGATTTCGGAGTAACTTCAACCAGCTCGTCGTCGTTGATGTAGCTCATCATTTCTTCAAGAGTCATACGGCGCGGAGGTGTAAGTACAACTGCTTCGTCAGCACCGCTTGCGCGAACGTTGGTAAGTTTTTTACCTTTCAGTACGTTCAGCTCAAGGTCGTTATCACGGTTGTGTTCACCAACTATCATGCCCTGATAAACCTTCTCCTGGTGACCAATGAACATAACGCCGCGATCCTGCAGGTTGAATATCGCATATGCAACTGCTTCGCCTATATCGGTAGATATCAACGCGCCTTTCTGCCTTTCGCCAACTTCACCTTTAAATGGTGCGTAGCCGTGGAACAGGCGGTTCATGATACCCGTACCTTTCGTATCGGTAAGGAATTCGCCTTGGTAGCCTATAAGCCCGCGAGAAGGTGCATTGAACACGATACGTGTTTTGCCACCGGCTGCGGTCTTCATTTCTTTCATTTCGGCTTTACGGCGGCTCATTTTATCGATAACCGTACCGGAATACTGTTCATCAACATCCACCACAACTTCTTCAACCGGCTCAAGCACAGCGCCTTTCTCATCTTTCTGGAAAACCACTTTAGGACGGGAGATAGAAAGCTCAAAACCTTCACGACGCATATTCTCAATAAGTACGCCAAGCTGCAACTCGCCACGTCCTGCAACGGTCAGCGCATCACGGCCTGCTTCTTCCTGAACTTTGATCGCAACGTTGGTCTCAGCTTCAGCAAGCAGTCTTTCGCGTATTAGTGTAGATGTAACCTTGGTACCTTCCTGACCTGCGAATGGAGAATCATTCACCGTAATAGTTATGGAAATCGTAGGAGGATCGATAGGTGTGGATTTTATCGGAGTTTCTATCGCAGGGTCACATATAGTATCGGAAACGGAAACTTTTTCCATACCTGCAACGCATATAATATCACCTGCAACTGCTTCTTCGATAGGAACGCGATCAAGGCCGCGGAAGCCGAAAAGTTTTGTCAGGCGGAAGTTTTCCACCAGCTTGCCATCAAGGCTTATAGCTTTTACGTTGGTATTGGCTTTAGCCTTACCTGCGTAAACCTTCCCCGTAAGTGTACGGCCAAGGAAAGAATCATAACCAAGTAGCGTAGAAAGCATCGCAAACGGTGCGCTGTCATCAACCTTAGGTGCAGGAACGTGCTTAAGCACAAGGTCAAGCAGCGGAGAAAGGCTTTCGCGTGGCTCGTTCAGGTCATGCACTGCCCAGCCGTTACGACCGGAAGCATACATAACCGGGAAATCAAGCTGTTCATCGCTTGCTTCAAGGCTCACAAACAGGTCAAACACTTCGTCCAGAACTTCATTAGGGCGTGCATCGCTCCTGTCTATTTTGTTTATCACCACTATCGGGCGTATGCCTTGGCGCAGAGCCTTGCCAAGTACGAATTTTGTTTGTGGCAGCGGGCCTTCCGCAGAATCGCACAGAAGTATAACGCCATCCGCCATGTTAAGAATACGCTCAACCTCGCCGCCAAAGTCAGCGTGGCCTGGTGTATCGATAACGTTTATCTTGTGATCCTTCCAGGTTATGGAAGTAGGTTTTGCAAGAATTGTAATGCCGCGTTCGCGTTCCTGGTCGTTGCTGTCCATCGCGCAGTCTTCAACCTTCTGGTTGTCGCGGAACGTGCCGGATTGTTTAAGAAGTCCATCAACCAGTGTAGTTTTACCGTGGTCAACGTGCGCTATAATTGCGATGTTACGTATGTTCTGCATATATCCTTGATTTGTGCGGCTTTAAAATGATGCGCGCATATACTATACAATGGCTACAAACGCCAGAGAAAAATGGATATTATGCTTAATTAGCTGCGTTTCGGCTATCTTTCAGGGCCGCCTTGAGGCAGATCTTTCCTTTCCTGCTCGTCAAACTGTACCCTTTCGGCATGAGAAGCTGATGGTGTTGCAGCCTTTTCTGCTATTATTTTGCTAGCTACACTACCGGCTTTTGGCGGGGTGTCATTCTCAGGCGGTTGGCCATAAGCTGCCACAGCTTCTTCACGGCCTTTCAGCGCCTCAGCCGCATATTTCTTACGCAACTCTGCATCCCTTGCTTCATTGTCATAAGCATCTCTAATTCGTAACTTATCTTCCTGTAAATCTGCAAGGCTGCCACCCGGTAGCTTTGCTTTGCGTGTTTTGCCGTTGCCGCCTGTATCCCTGCTGCTGCCATTCTTATCGAAATCACCTCTGTTCGGCTCAAGTTCATCATCTCTAAGCGGCTTTATTGCCGGTGTTTCCGCCGTAGGTGCCGCAGGTTCTGCTGCGGGTTCATGCCTTACTGTGCGTTGGTCGTCACCCCGAACCACAGGGTTGGTCACCACCACCGCAGAATCATGGCTGCCCGGCCTCTGTGTCTCTGCCGCTGGCATACCGCCGGAAGGTGCTGTGCCTCCATCTCCTTGAACAACAGTAGTGCTTACATCAAGCGTTCTGGTAATTACAGATGCATCTTTAGCTGAATCTTTATCTGGTGTTTGTGGAAATTTTGCCATAGTTCTACCCCTTATAATTTTATCTGATTATACCCCAAAAAGGTTAACAAACCGTTAAGAGAGGTAATTTTATGCTATTTCATTGGTTTTTCAAGCACTTTTTGGCTTTAAATTAGAGATAATTATCCCCGCTACCACCAGTAAAAACCCTACCAGATGGTACTTGTAAAAATGCTCGTCCAGAAACAGCACCGAAAGCACCCCGCTGAATATCGGCATTGTATAATATATAATAGATGTCTTAACCGGCCCCATCAGCTCAACTGATCGGTTAAAGCAGTACCAGGCTATAACACTCGCGCCGATACCAACATACAGGTAGCAGTACAGCGCCTGCATAGTAAACGGCGTGTGCCCCACAAAGGCAAGCTCCAGCGCGTATAGCGGCGTAAGTACGCACAGCCCGAAGAACACAATAAGCCCCATCAAAAACCACTGGCTCATCTCCGGGTGTTTCTTCTTCACCATCAGCGTGTACAGCGCCCATATCCAGCTGGCTATGAACACAATAAGGTCGCCAATGTTGAACTTCATCTCCAGAATATGCTCGTAATCGCCCTTCAGTATAACCGTAAACGCGCCGATAAACGCCACAATAACACCAACCACCTTAAAGCCGTTCAGCCTGTCAAAGCCAAGCAGGCCCGCCAGCAACAGCGTCCATATCGGGCTGGTAGCCGCCAGCAGCGATATATTATTGGCTGAAGTATGATGTGCCGCAAAATATATAAGCGTGTTGAACACGCCCGCGCCCAAAGCGCCCATAATTATATACGGCATCCTGTTCTGGCGATACTGCGCAAGGCCTGCCTTATAATGCTTCATCACCAGTGGCAGCAGCACAACGCCCGCAACCACCCAGCGCCAGAATGCAAAGCCGATAGGGTGCATCCATTC
The DNA here is from genome assembly GCA_035909535.1 of Rickettsiales bacterium. Classification (GTDB taxonomy): domain Bacteria; phylum Pseudomonadota; class Alphaproteobacteria; order Rickettsiales; family UBA8987; genus JAMHZE01. Next base: position 10,537 of record JAMHZE010000103.1, read on the forward strand.
ATATACGCCGCGCGCCACAATAAAGTTGCCGCTCCAAACTACACAGGCCAGCAGCGAAAGTGTAGCCGCAACCAATGTCTTATTATTTTGCAATCTTCTTTCTCATGTTAGAAACCACTATGCCGCTTATCACCAGTGCAAAGCCTATTATATGGTACTGTTTTATACTTTCATCAAGCATCAGGGCAGACATAACCGCAACCATAATAGGCAGCAGGTAGAAGAACACAGATGTGCGCACCGGCCCAAGCACCTCTATGGCATAATTATAGCACGCCCACGAAACCGCCGAAACGAACACACCCACATAAATATATGCCAGCCAGCCTTTGGTGCTAACTTCGGGCAGGCCATGCACATATATATTGGCAAGGTAAAGTGGGGTAAGTGGAATAAGCCCCATCAGCGCGATAACAAAAAGCAGAAAAAGCTGGTTAAGCTGGTGCGGGCGTTTTTTCACCAGCACGGCATAAATACCCCAGGCTACAGATGCCAGTATCATCATCAAATCGCCCCAGTTCAGCTCGGTCAGGTACAGGTTGCTTAAATTTCCTTTCGCTACAACTTCCAGCGCTCCGGCAAAGGCAAGCAGGCAGCCTGCCACTTTGGCAATGGTAATGCGCTCAATCTTTACTATCGCGACAACAACAATCGTCCAGATGAAAGATGTTGTGCCAAGCACCGCAATATTATTGGCTGAAGTATGATGCGCCGCAGTAAAGAACAATATATTGTAAACGCATATCGCCAGAAACCCCATATAAAAATATATACGCGGGGTTTGTTTAATTTTAGGGATGCCTTCCTTAAAATGCGGGCGTGCAAAGGGGTAAAGCACGGCTGCGGCAATCACCCAGCGCCAGAATCCTATATCTATAGGCCTTATCTCCGGAGCTATCTGTTTGGCCAGAATGTAGTTATAAGCCCAGATGAAACTGGCTAAAGAGGCCAATATTATGGCTGTTATAAATTTTTTGTTTTCTTTTGCCATTTTAGTCAATATCATCGCCCCTTGTTTTTCGAGAATCCTTATAGGGAGAGTTTATGTCTAAATCCACAGTATTCCGTAAAAAGTCGGTAGAGGCGCTCATCGCCCAGTCCGAGGGGACGGAAGACGGTCAACAGTTAAAAAGATCATTGGGCGCGTGGAATCTTACCTCGCTTGGTGTAGGCGGTATCATCGGTGCCGGTATATTCGTAATGACAGGTCAGGCCGCAGCCAACTACGCAGGCCCTGCTATCATGATATCATTCATACTTGCAGGCATATGCTGTGCCTTTGCAGCACTTTGCTACGCAGAACTTTCTTCCATGATACCCGTTTCAGGTTCAGCATATTCATACGCATATGCTTCGATGGGTGAACTTCTTGCATGGGTAATGGGCTGGCTCCTTCTTCTGGAATACGGCATATCATCTGCAACAGTTGCGGTAGGCTGGTCTGGTTATGTAAGCAGCTTCCTTGGAGGGTTTGGCCTGCACATTCCGGCAGAGCTCAAAACATCTACCATCCAGGTTCTCAACATGGGTACGCCAGATGTTAAATGGGTAGTTGGTACAACCTTCAACCTGCCTGCGTTCCTTATAGTTCTTATATGCTCAAGCCTTCTTATCTTCGGCGTAAAAGAATCTGCTAACGTAAATAATATAATAGTTGCTATCAAAGTAGGTGTAATACTTCTGTTCATCGCCTTTGGTCTCGGCCATATCAACTGGGAAAACTTAACTCCGTTCATCCCGGAAAATCAGGGGGGCGATAAATACGGTTATAACGGCATAGTTCGTGCAGCCGGTGTTATCTTCTTCGCATATATCGGTTTCGAGGCGGTATCCACTGCCGCTCAGGAAGCCAAGAACCCGCAAAGAACCGTTCCTATCGGTATCATGGGTTCACTGGTTATCTGCACCGTACTATACATGGTAGTATCTCTGGTACTTGTGGGTATCGTTCCATACACTATGCTTAACGTTCCAGATCCAATTGCGGTAGGTGTTAATGCTATCGGTCTTGGTTGGCTGGCATTCCTGGTAAAAATAGGTGCTATCGCGGGTCTTTCTTCGGTAATGATGGTAATGCTATATGCGCAAAGCCGCGTATTCTTTGCTATGTCGAAAGATGGTCTGATACCTCCTGTATTCAGCAGGGTACATCCTAAATACCAAACACCTTGGATAAACACCATGATACTTGCAGTGGTGGTTTCTCTGGTGGCCGGTTTCACTCCAATATCCATTCTGGGTGACATGGTGAGCCTTGGTACACTTACAGCCTTCTGCATAATCTGCTTCACGGTGTTCTACCTGCGTGTAAAACAGCCGGAAAGAAAGAGGCCGTTCAACGTACCGCTTCCATACGTTACCCCGATACTGGGCATACTATGCTGTATGTACCTGATGTGGGGCCTGAAGGATGTATTCGTTACATTAAAACTGTACTTCCTGATAGGTCTGGTGGTGTACTTCCTGTATGGTCGCCGTCATTCTAAACTGGCTCAAGAGAACCAGTAATTTAATACAAACTACAGCAAAGGAGATAATGCCCACATACGGTATTATCTCCTTTTTCTTTTGCCATTCCTGCGCATAAGTATTTAATCTTTATTTTTCAATAAGATATACATCTTTACTTTCCTTTTTATAGTATTACACTCCCGCGCTTAAAAGCTAGGCTATGTCTCGTACTGAAAAGATAAAAAGATTCTTCATGGGCAAACCGCTTGACCCGTTCAACAAGCAGGCCAGAAGCAATATCTTACTTGTAACCTTTCTCGCATGGGTAGGGTTGGGCGCAGATGGCCTTTCATCATCAAGCTACGGCCCTGAAGAAGCGTTCAAGGCGCTTGGCCAGTACACGCATCTTGCTATCTTCCTTGCCTTCGCTATCGGTATCACGGTATTCATCATCGGTCTTTCCTATCTTCAGGTGATAGAACTCTTCCCGAATGGCGGTGGCGGTTATCGTGTTGCTTCTACTCTGCTTGGGCCGCGTGCTGGTCTTGTTACAGGCGTTGCGCTGATGATAGACTACATCCTTACCATTGCCATCTCTGTTGTGGCGGCGGTAGATTCCCTTTTCTCGCTTATGGATAAGCATTACCAGATATATAAAATGCCGCTGGAATGTCTTATCATATTTTTCCTTACCTATGTAAATCTGCGCGGCGTGAAGGAATCCATCAGGTTGATGATGCCTGTATTCCTTGGCTTCTTCCTTTTTTCTCTTGTTATAATATTATACGGTATCTTCGATCACTCTTACGGTCTGGAAGATATTATTCCTGATGCGATAAACGAAACAGATAATCTGGTAAGTGACCTCGGCTGGTTCTTCACTCTTGCGCTTTTCTTCAAAGCGTTCTCGCTCAGCGGCGGTACGTATACCGGTCTTGAATCTGTTTCAAACGCCATGCGCAATCTGGCCGAACCAAAAGTTCGCACCGGCAAGAACACCATGATGGCGATAGCCATATCGCTGGCGCTTATGGCTACGGGTATCATACTTATCTACCTGTTATGGGATGTTAAAAAGATAGAGGGCGAGACCCTTAACGCCACTGCATATAAAGCCATAACTGCCAACTGGGTTCTGTTCGGGCATAACATATCCATATATGTTGTCGGCCTGGTAATGACCCTAACCGCAGGTGTACTGCTTGCGGCGGCTAATACCGGCTTCATCGCGGGCCCGCTGGTCATCGCCAATATGGCGGTAGATAGGTGGATGCCGCACGCATTCTCATCACTCTCATCGCGCCTTGTTACTAAAAACGCGATAATGTTCATGGGTATATCGGCAATTGTTACGGTGGTTGCTACCTTCGGTAAGGTAGAATTCCTTGTGATACTATATGCTATTAACGTATTTATCGCCTTCACGCTTTCACTTGGTGGTATCTGCAAATACCGTATCCAGAACTTTAAGAACGGTTTTGTACATGTCCGTAAGTTCTTCGTGCCGTTCCTTGGCTTTACCATATCGCTGCTGGTGCTGTGCATCACCGTGTTCGAGAAGTTCTATGAAGGCGGTTGGAAAACCCTGTTCGTAACAGGCTGTATAGCGCTTATCTGCCTCAGCATCCGCCGACACTATATGTATGTGCAGGCAAAAATAGAACGTGAAGAAAGCCGCATGGACCGCGTGCTTAATAACGAGATAGAAAAATGCGAAAGGCCAAAGCTGGAATATGAAAAACCAACCGCCTGCTTCCTTGTTTCTGAAACATCTGCTTCAGGTTTAAAAATGATAAACTGGGTAGAAAAACTCTTCCCGAAAATATACAGCAACTTCATTTTCGTTTCGGTGGGAGAGATAGATACGGAAGAATTCGTGGATGAAACAAAGTGGAACGACCTGCGCCGCGATACACGTGCAATGCTCAAGCGTTATGTAGATTACGCCAACACGCACGGCTATGGCAGTACCTACTACCACGCCTACGGAACGGACGTTGTCGATAAACTTACCGAGCTGACCGACCGCATCGCGGAAGAATTCCCGAGCACGGTATTCTTCTGTTCAAAAATGATATCGGATAACGAGAACTTTATAACACAATGGCTGCACAACCAAACGGGCTACATCCTTCAGCGCCGTATGCACAACAAAAACCGCAACCTCATCGTAATACCGTTCAAGCTGTAGCTAAGATTCTCTAGTTAAGTACGTAAACAAGGGCGCAGCCTTTGCCTTGGCCTTCCATCAGGCTGTAATCAGCAGCGCCAACAGGTGGGCCCATGGAATGAGTAACAGCGCACAGCCCGGTTATCATGCAGGCGGTTGTCCAGCCTGTGGTGGTCAGGCAGTCTTCCTGTCCGTAAACATAATTTAAATAACCACCTGCATCTACAGATATCTTCGACTGGTACATAGCGGTAAGCCTGCCGGTTGCTGCTTTGCCATCGTCAAGTTTGGCATCTATACTTTGCAGATCCTGTCCTGAAAATGCACCGGAGGTTGTCCATAGATAGTTCTTATTCCGAAGAAGGTAGTTAGGGTTGCCTGGGTCTTCATTGCCATCAAATTCATAATACCAGTTATGTCCAAAGCCGATAGCAAAAGCAAAACCTGCATCAACCGGAGATGTGCTGTATGGGTATGCAGTTGTCATAAAATCCATATCAGAAGCCGGTTCAGCGTTGCCACTATCAGGTTCAAATATAGTATTGGCCTTTGTTTTCACTGCATCATACATGCCGGAATTCTTCAGATGCATCCACACGCACCAGTTCTCATGCATACCATCGGCTGCCCTGCGGCCAATTATCCCATCACCATCTCCGGTTACGGTATTGCCATTAACAACGCATGAAGGAAAGAACTGTCCCGCCCTTTTAAGGTCACCCGGCAGTCCGTCATACTTGGTTTGAAACGTAGCAACCGCCAGCGTTATATCGTTTACAGATTTTATATGCTTTCTAAGAGTGGCTTGTTTGATAAGCTCATTGCCCTGCATCACACCAACAATTATCAACCCTATTATTACTATTACTATCGCCAGTTCTATAAGGGTAAAACCTTTGCTTGCTGTGTGCTTCATATTAGGCTGCTTTTTTCTCTTTCTCTAATTTCTTCAGGTAAACAAGTATGGCTGTGGTTGCTGCCGGAGTAACCCCCGGTATCCTGCCTGCTGCGCCGATAGTGCCTGGCTTGAAGCGGTTCAGCTTCTCGCGTATCTCGTTCGATAAACTATCCACGCTGGTAAAATCCAACCCTTCCGGTATTCGTATAGATTCATCCTTGCGGAACTGTTTTATCTCTGCTTGCTGGTGCTCAAGATATCCGGCATATAGTGCCTGAATATTCATCTGCTCCATTACATCTTTTGTAAAGCCACTCAGTTTTTCTGGCCATATGCTCATCAGCATATCAAAATTTATATTCGGCATTGCAAGCAGCTGCTTGCCGTTGCGGCGTATGCCATCGGCATTTATCCTTATGCCATGCTTCTCGGCCTCGTTCGGTGTCAGGCTTACTTCTTCCAGCGCGCTGCTCAAACGGCCTATCGCGTTCATCTTATCTTCAAACCTTGCAGCCCGCTGCTCGCTTATAATATCGCGTTCCATAATAAGCGGGGTAAGTCGTAGATCGGCGTTATCCGCCCTCATGCTCAGGCGATACTCTGCACGAGATGTGAACATACGGTAAGGCTCACTCGTACCAAGCGTTATCAGATCATCTATCATCACGCCAATATAAGCCTGGCTTCTGTCGAGCGTGAAAGCATCCTCATTCTGCGCGCGTAAGCCTGCATTCAGTCCCGCTATCAAGCCTTGCGCTCCGGCTTCTTCGTAGCCTGTTGTGCCGTTTATCTGGCCTGCCAGAAACAGCCCTGCAACCTTCTTGGTCTCCAGCGTATTCTTCAGCTCACGCGGGTCGATATAATCATATTCTATCGCGTAGCCGTATTGCGTAATAACGCAATTCTCCATACCTTTAATGGAACGCATATATTCATCCTGCACATCTTTCGGCAGAGATGTGGAAAGCCCGTTCGGATATATCAGTTCGCTGTCCAGCCCTTCCGGCTCAAGAAATATCTGATGGCGTTCCTTATCCGCAAAGCGGTGTATCTTATCTTCAATGGAAGGGCAGTAGCGCGGGCCTGTGCCGCTTATCTCGCCCGCATACATTGCAGACTGATGAATATTATCGGCAATTATCTTATGCGTTTTCGCATTAGTAAAAGTTATATGGCAGTTTATCTGCTGCACTTTAACTTCATCTGTCATGTAGCTGAACGGGGTAGGGGTGGCATCACCCGGCTGTTTATCCAGTATCTCCCAGTTGATGCTGCTGTTCAGTATACGCGGAGGCGTACCCGTTTTTAATCTTCCAAGTTCAAAGCCAATGCCCATCAAACTCTCAGAAAGTTTATTGGCCGGTTTCTCTGTCTTGTTATCTTCACCAAACCTTCCGGCCGGAATCTTCTCGCGACCGATATGTATCAACCCGCGCAGGAACGTACCCGTCGTCAGCACAACATTCCCGGTCTCAAACCTCGTGCCATTTTCGGTAACTACTGCCTTTACCGCGCCTGCATCAAACTCAATATCATCAACGCCATCTTCAAACACATCAAGGTTGGCATAATCCAGTATCACTTCCTGCATGGCCTGCTTGTACAGCTTGCGGTCAGCCTGCGCTCGCGGGCCCCAAACTGCTGGGCCTTTGCTTGCATTCAGCATTTTGTAATGTATGCCTGCTTTATCGGTAACTACCGCCATCACGCCGTCCAGCGCATCTATCTCTTTCACCAGCGTGCCTTTGGCAACGCCGCCAATGGCAGGGTTGCAGCTCATCTGGCCTATGGTTTCTTTCTTGTGCGTTATCAGCAAACTGCGCGCGCCGGTACGAGCCGCCGCCGTAGCTGCTTCGCAGCCTGCATGCCCGCCGCCTATAACTATAACATCGTATTTATTCTGTAGTTCCATATGCTGCGCGGGTTATAACCTAAAAACCCCTAAAAATCAATGAGTAAATAGGTTGTTCTTTAAGGCAGACTTGCCATTGTTTTTAATATATAATATCAAACATATAGTAGAGGGGATAATGCCAGATACGAAAACAGTTACAGTGTTGAATACGGGCCGCCATGATGGTCTGGATAGATATATGGGTATGCTCAATGCCATAGATGGGCCAGCTGGCACGCGTTATGATACGGTCGCCTATGGAAGAAGCCGCGATGCAGTATGCAATGAAGACAGCACGCTTAAAACCCCAACAGATATTCTGGTAGTTAACGGCGGCGTTAATGCTGGTAATATAGATGTTATAAACAACAATCTTGGTAAGGGCATCGCCATTGTCGTAGCTACGGCAGATACATACGCCATGAAAGAGGCCTTTAAGCAGCACGGCATAAAAGGTGTAGCTGTAATAAATGATTTTGCCGGAATCTCAACCGTAGATGAATGGAAAGCTGCGCTGAATGCAGCGGTTATAAATGTCGGTGAGCAAAGAACCAATACTAATTTTGTTGAGTATACTCCATTTGCTAACTCTATCACCACTCTGCTTAAACCTTCATCAAAGGTCAGCTCTCACGGAGAAAGCACTTTCAAAGGCCTTGTCAGAAAGGTCAGAGAATTTGTAAAAGATATCTTTTCCGGGGATTCTTCAGAAAGAACGCGCTAATGCGCCAAACGTATAGCCTCGGCACTATCCAGAGAAAATACAGGAATATTCACCTCATAGGTTTCGCCGCCTACCATCTTTATTTCGTAGGTTCCATGCATAATTCCGGTAGATGTCGTTAAAGAAACAGATGATGTGTATTCAAAATGTTCATCTGGCAGTATCACAGGCTGCAAGCCAACTACACCGGGGCCACGCACTTCCTGAACCATGCCTTTGCCATCGGTAATATGCCAGTATCTGTTCATTAACTGCACGGCGTGCTTGCCGTTATTGGTAATTTTAATATGATACATCCACACATGTTGCCCATCAACCGGAGAAGACTCATGCTCCATGTATTCCGGTTGTGCTGCAACGGTAATGAAACCGGTAGATACAGTAAAAATATTGCCCATGACAGAACTGGTAAAAATAAATGATCTTAGCGTTTCTATAAAGAATAGCAGGCTTATAGATAGTATAAGCTTCCAAATAAACAAGGGAGAAATTTTTGCGCTGGTCGGCCAGAGCGGCAGCGGCAAAAGCTTAACCGCATATTCCATACTCAACCTGCTGCCATTCCTCGGCAATTTCACCTATAGCGGCGAAATATCATATAACGGCAAAAACAACCTGCAACTCAGCGAGAACGAACTTCGTAAAATTCGCGGCGGCAAAATCGGCATGATATTCCAGGACCCGATGACAAGCCTTAACCCGCTACACAGCATCGAACGCCAGCTGACAGAGGCGATAGAACTTCACCAGAATATCAGTAAGGCAAAAGTACACGCCCGAATATTAGAGCTGCTGGAGATGGTAGAGCTCGATATATTGAAAGACCGTCTGGCTGATTTTCCTCACCAGCTTTCGGGCGGCCAGCGTCAGCGCGTTATGATAGCAATGGCTCTCGCGAATGATCCGGAGCTCATCATCGCAGATGAACCTACCACCGCGTTAGATGTCACCGTTCAGAAGGAAATTCTTGCACTGCTTAAAAAACTCCAGCTTGAAAAGGGCGTAAGCATGCTGCTTATCACGCATGATCTCACCATAGTAAAGCGCGTTGCAGATAGGGTAGGGGTCATGAATCACGGCAAGATAGTCGAGATGAAAACCGCTGAGGAAATATTCCGCAATCCGGAGCATGAATACACTAAAAAACTTCTGCTCGCAGAGCCAAAAGGCACTCCGCTGCCACTTCCCGCAGATGCGAAAGAAGTGCTGAAGGTAGATGACCTTAACGTTTCCTATCTTGTCGGTAAGAATTTCTTCGGTTTCGAAAAACAGTATTTCGATGCGGTAAAAAACGCTTCGCTTCGTCTGCTCGCGGGCCAAACCATAGGCATAGTAGGGGAATCCGGCAGCGGCAAATCCACGCTGGCAAAGGCAATTCTCCGCCTTATTCCTTCCAACGGCAATATAGAACTCAACGGCAAAAGCATTTCCCCGCTTAACGAAAAGCAGTTCAAGCCGTATCGCCGCAATATACAAATAGTCTACCAGGATCCTTATTCTTCTCTCAATCCGCGCATGACGATAAAAAATATTATCGCGGAAGGTCTGCAAATTCACAGCAACCTCAACGCAAAGCAGATAGACTCCGCGATAGATGAAATGCTGCTCTCGCTCGGCTTAAAGGTGGAATATAAAAACCGTTACCCGCATGAGCTCTCCGGCGGAGAAAAGCAGCGTATCGGCCTTGCCCGCAGCCTTATTTTAAAGCCGGATATTCTGGTGCTCGATGAGCCAACCTCTGCGCTCGATCTCATCACTCAGGCCGAAATATTACAGATACTTCTGCGCTTCCAGCAGGAATACAGCCTCGGCGTGCTATTCGTCAGCCATGACTTACGTGTAATAAGGGCGGTGTCGCACCATATACTGGTAATGTGCAATGGTCGCATAATAGCCGAGGGCGACAGGCAGCACATCTTCGAGGCCACGCAGGAGCCCTACACCCGCAACCTGATAGAAAGCGCCTTCCTTCAGGGCATATAGCAGGGTATATAATTTACTGTTATCTATTGATTCCCGTTATTTAATGCTCTATATCAGGCGCATTAACATTAAAGTATTGCAATGGCAGCGCTATTAAAAAAACTATTCGGTTCTTCTAACGAAAGATACGTTAAATCCCTTTCACCTATTGTCGGTAAAATAAACGCTCTCGAAAAAGAATTCGAAGCTCTTTCAGATGAATCACTTCGTGCGAAGACAGATGAATTCAAATCCCGCCTCGAGAAGGGTGAATCACTTGATGATATAATGGTGGAAGCATTCGCCACCGTGCGAGAAGCTGCAAAACGTACACTCGGCCAGCGCCATTACGATGTTCAGATGGTCGGCGGTATGGTTCTGCATGAAGGCAAAATCGCCGAGATGAGAACAGGTGAAGGTAAAACTCTTGTTTCTACCCTGCCTGCATATCTCAACGCATTAACAGGCAAGGGCGTTCACGTTGTAACGGTGAATGATTACCTAGCCCGCCGTGACTCGGAATGGATGGGTCGCATATTCAAATTCCTTGGCCTTAGCGTAGGTGTTATCCTGCACGGGCAAGACCACGCAGAAAAGCAACAGCACTACAGGTCAGATATCACATACGGCACCAACCACGAATTCGGCTTCGATTATCTGCGCGATAACATGAAGTTCGAAATAGGTGAGATGGTTCAGCGTCCGTTCAACTTCGCGATAATAGACGAAGTAGATTCCATCCTGATAGACGAGGCCCGTACTCCGCTAATCATCTCAGGCCCGGTGGAAGATAGAACAGACCTCTACGTTAAAATAAACAAGATCATGCCTCGTATAGTAGCGGCAGATTACGAGAAGGACGAAAAAGCCAGTCAGGTAATGTTCACGGAAGAAGGCCAGTCGCATGTTGAAAGCCTGCTGCGTGAAGATGGCATAATCTCTGAAACATCATCCCTGTATGATCTCGAGAACATAAAAGTTCTGCATCATGCTAACAACGCCCTGCGCGCCCATACAATGATGACACGCGATAAAGACTATCTGGTGAAAGACGGGAAAGTTTACATCATTGATGAATTTACTGGCCGTGTAATGGAAGGTCGCCGCTATTCCGATGGCCTGCATCAGGCGCTGGAAGCGAAAGAAGGCGTTAGAATAGAGAACGAGAACCAAACCCTCGCATCCATCACCTACCAGAATTACTTCCGTCTTTACCCGAAACTTTCGGGTATGACAGGTACAGCGATGACAGAAGCCTCCGAGTTTGAAGAGATATACAAACTTCAGGTGGTGGATATACCAACCAACGTTCCCGTTCAGCGTATAGATGATGAAGATCTTATCTATCGCGGCGAGACCGAACAGTTTGATGCCATCACGCAGGTGATAATAGCTGCCAATAAAAAAGGTCAGCCTGTTCTTGCAGGTACTGCATCGGTTGAAAAATCCGAGCTTCTTTCCAAGCATCTTAAAAAAGCCGGCATCAAGCACAACATACTTAACGCCAAACAACACGACCGCGAAGCGCTAACAATAGCGCAGGCTGGTCGCCCTGGTATGGTAACCGTTGCAACCAACATGGCAGGCCGCGGTACAGATATACAGCTTGGCGGTAACGTAGAACTTCTGGTGAAAGAACGTATCGGCGATAATACAGATACAGGTTTCATCGCCCGCGTAACTGAAGAGATAAAAGCTCAGGTAGCGCAAGATAAACAAACCGTACTCGCGGCGGGCGGTCTTTGCGTTCTGGGTACAGAACGTCACGAATCACGCCGTATCGATAACCAGCTGCGTGGCCGTTCGGGCCGTCAGGGTGATCCGGGTTATTCTCGTTTCTATCTCTCCGCGGAAGATGATCTTATCCGTATATTCGGCGCAGATAAAAAAATGGACTGGATACTCGGTAAAATGGGTTCTCCGGGTGAAGCGGTTGAGCACCCAATGCTAACCCGCGTAATGGAAAAGGCGCAGGGTAAGGTAGAAGGCCGCAACTTCGAGATACGTAAAAACCTGCTTAAGTTCGATGACGTAATGAACGAACAGCGTAAGGCGATATACGGCCAGCGCCTGGAGATAATGAAGGCGGAAGATGTTCGCGCGAAATTCACTGAGATGCTGGAATCTCAGGTGGATGATTTTGTAACTGCGTATATCCCGGCTAACTCTTATTCCGAACAATGGCAGAGTGAAACCCTTGAACACGAGGTAATGCGCGTATTCGGCGTTCATGTTCCTGTAAGCGAATGGGCTAAAGAAGAAGGCGTCGCCGACCAAGAGATATTCGAGCGCATTCTGGAAATTCTGGAAACAGAACACAAAAAACGTGATGAGCAATTCGGCGAAAAGCAGATGAAGCTCATCGAAAAGCGCATGATGCTGTTCACGCTTGATGAGATATGGAAAGAGCATCTGCACTTCCTCGATTCTCTTCGTCACGGTATCAACCTGCGTGCTTACGCCCAGAAAGATCCGCTTAACGAATACAAGCAGGAAGCCTTTGCAGCCTTCACATCAATGCTGAAAATTCTGAACGAGAAATATCTCGACAGGTTATTCCACGTACAGATACATATGGGTGATGATGCTGAAAAGCTTATGGCAATGCGCCAGCAGCAACGCATGCATGAAACCACGCAAGACCCTGCCACAATGGGTAGTGCAATGCACCACAACCCGGCAATGGGTGGTGCTCCGCGTGTAACAATCCGTACTCACGTAAAAGCAGAAGATCGTAATCCGGCAGACCCATCAAGTTGGGGTAAAGTTGGCCGTAACGATATATGCCCGTGCGGCTCCGAGAAAAAATACAAGCAGTGCCATGGCGCGATAGCCTAGGTAATATACTGAAAAGGCTTGTTTATTTTAATGCGGTTACGTTAACGGTTTTTTAAGCATTTTGCGGTATAATATATATTGTATGAGCAAAGCTCCAACAGATGGTCAAAAACCTAATGCCAATGAAAGCGGCCACGTCGCCTTTCATTGTCTGGAACGTTCCGTCACAAGTTTTTCTTACTCTCTGGAAAAAGGCTATATGCCCACCAATGCAGAAAAGATCCTGCATGAAGCGATGAAGAATGTTTACAGCAAAGCAATAGAAGCTGGCTACACTCCCCTTACACAAGATCAGGTGAATGAAATATACAGCGACCCGAAAAAGCTCGAGCACGACCTCAAATATTTCCGCCGTTCTGATAACGCACTTCAGCAAATAACAGCCGCTGCAGGTAACGGCACAACTCAGGCATTGCATCTTGGCGCAGGTTTCGATCCAAGCACAATAATGAGCACGCTTATAAATCCTAAACTTCGCCATGCTGAAATTGATCTGCCGGAAGTCTCAGAGCTCAAATACTCATTTGCAGATGGCATGGCTCGTAGCATAAACTTCACAGGTGCAGATCTCACAAAAACTAAAATGGATGAAGCATTCAACGCCACTGGCCTCGATGTAAACCAGAAAACCTGTGTTATAATGTATGGCCTCATCTCACATCTGCCTAAAGAAGCCACAGAGGGCATATTCAAATTCTTGGCAAAACTTCCTAAGGGCAGCGAAATAAGGTTCAATTTTTATGACTCTCCCGCAACTACAGAGCTTAATAACCAGCCGCTTCAGGTCACAAGCACAAGCGCAGCAGAGCTAAAAGCCGGTCTTGCCAAACTCGGCTACTCATTCGAATTCGATAGCGCCGCCTCACAAGGCCATGCAGACCCTTCAAAATACGCAGTTGCAGTTAAAGGTAAGTTACAGCAGCGCAGCTTTAAAGAAAGGGCCACGCGCCTTGGCACTGCCGAACTAGGCCTCAATTAACTATTTCAGTATCACGTAAAACGCACCGTTGCCGCCGTGTTTCAGCTCGGCATGCTTCACCTTCTTTATATATCGGTTTAATTTCGGGCTTTCGCACCAATGCGGAAATTCGTAATTTATCGTGCCTTCGGGCTTGTTACTTTTGCCTGTTACCACCAGCATAACTTTAACTTCTGCTTCAACGCATTCTTCCAGAAATCCGGCAAAGTCATTATAGGCTGCTTGCAGCGTAAGCCCATGCAGGTCTATCTTTGCATCATATTTCATAGTTACGCAGCTTTACGGAAAGGCAAATTCTTCACCAGAATCTCATCAAGCTTTTCAAAGCTTACATCATGCCCAAGCGCCTTGATAGATGTAACGCCGAATTCATTTATGCCGCATGGAACAATGCCGTCAAAATCAGCAAGTTTCGGGTTCAGGTTTATTGCGACGCCATGAAAGCTCACCCATTTTCGCACGCGTATGCCTATCGCTGCAACCTTGCTTTCACCACCTAAAGAATTCTCGTCTTTGGTCCAAATGCCTATCATTCCCGGCTTGCGGTAAGCTTCCATGCCAAGCTCCTTCAAACTATCTATTACCCATTGTTCAAGGTCACACACAAATTTTTTCAGGTCAGGTGTTTTATAATGCTTCTTCAGGTCGAGCATAAAATAAACCACGCGCTGCCCCGGCCCATGATAAGTGTACTTACCGCCGCGACCAACTTTGAACACAGGAAATTTCGCGTCCTTCAGCTCCGATTCGTCAGATGAAGTTCCCGCCGTGTAAACCGGCTGATGCTCCAAAAACCAAACTTCGTCCTGCGCTTTGCCTGCTACTATCTCTTCAACAAGGCCTTCCATTTTTGCTGCGGTGCTGCCGTATTCCAGCTGTTCTTTGAAAACCCTAATTTTCATGCAGCATCTCCATGAAAAGCTCCATCGCACGTTTGGCGGCAAGTAGCCTTACGTTATATCTGTCGCCCTCAAACTTTCTTTCTTCCGTGCGCATAAGGTTCAGCTTCTTGTCGTAATAGCCAAAATATACCAGCCCTACAGGTTTGGTTGGAGTTGCTCCGCCCGGGCCTGCAATGCCGGTTATAGATACGGCAAGCTGCGCGCGGGAATTCCTCATTGCGCCCATCACCATTTCTTCGGCGCAACGCTCACTTACAGAACCAACGGTATTAAGGGTGTTCTTGCTAACATTCAGCGCCGATACTTTAGATTCATTAGAGTAGGTAACAAATCCTTGGTCAAATATATCAGAAGCTCCAGGCACTGCCGTAATAGCGTAAGAAACCAGCCCGCCTGTGGCGCTTTCTGCGGTTGTCAGCACTATGCCTTTGCCTATTGCGTGGTTCACTACTTTTTCGGCCATTAATATCAGTTCTTCCATGGTTGCGGTGCCATTTTATCTATTGAATAATAAGCAATTATAGATTAGTTAGTTCCACAAGTTATTTCAATCAATATAAAAATCTATCAGCTATGACTCAGAAGCAAATAATTGAAACCGCATGGGAAGGCCGCAACGATATTAACCTGAACACTCAGGGCGAAGTTCGTGATACAGTGAACAGCGTTCTATCTCAGCTGGATTCCGGCAAGCTGCGTGTGGCAGAAAAAGGCGCAAATGGCTGGGTTGTTAACGAGTGGGTGAAGAAGGCGATACTTCTTTCCTTCCGTCTTAACGATAACGTAGTGATAGAATCAGGCGATAAGGCTTTCGATAAAGTTCCGCTTAAATGGGCTAACTGGAAAGATGCAGACTTCCGCGCGGCAGGTTTCCGTGCTGTTCCTGGCGCTGTTGTGCGTCACGGCTCATACATTTCCAAAGGCGTGGTGCTTCTGCCTTCTTTTGTTAATCTTGGTGCATTCGTAGATGAAGGCACAATGGTCGATACATGGGCAACAATTGGCTCATGCGCTCAAATCGGTAAAAACTGCCACATCTCAGGTGGTGCAGGTATCGGCGGCGTGCTCGAGCCCCTTCAGGCAAACCCTGTCATCATAGAAGATAACTGCTTTATCGGCGCCCGTTCAGAAATAGCTGAAGGTGTGATAGTAGAAACCGGTTCCGTTATCTCTATGGGCGTTTACATCGGCGCTTCCACGAAGATAGTAGACCGTGCAACGGGTGAAGTGTTCTACGGCCGCGTTCCTGCATACTCGGTGGTTGTACCGGGTAACATACCTGGCAAAACACCGGATGCCCCATCACTCTACTGCGCTGTAATAGTTAAGCGCGTAGATGAGAAGACCCGCTCTAAAACCGGCATTAACGAATTGCTGCGTGACTAGCAGGGTTTATCCTTATATATCAATATGATATTTTTTATTAAAAAAGCGTTTTTGTTAACACTTTTTTAACTATTTTGTGATATAATCAATTTATATAAAATTTTAACAATCCTGTAACGTGCAGGGTTTATAACACGTTGTGTATTTTTAAGCTAAGGGGTCGCTATGCCGGGTAAAGAAGAATTAAGCATAAAACAGTTTGGTAACAGGCTTGCTACAGTTACTATCGAACTACTGGATGATATCACCAGCCAGAAGGGTGCAAAAAAAGTTGGCGTAAACAGCATAACCACATTAAGGGGCAAGCTCGAGCGTACTCCGGATGATTTTCTTGGTGCAGAAGTAACCAGCAAATGGGTGGAGCAGTATATTGCTACAAAGCCAGAGCAGGCAACATCACAGGGCTTTAAAGATTTTGTAAGAGAAAATGTTGAGAATCTGGAGATAAGAATAGACCCGAAAACAATAATCAGAATAGGTGATCTTAAAAAGCCGGTTGAAGATACCGTACAGAAAACAGGTAAGGAAGAATTTGGCAAAAAATATGATGAGTATGTTTCAACAATAACCGAAACTTTTGTTGCTAATATTTCAGATAAGCAGCTTGTTGGTGTAATAGAAAAATACCGTCCTGCAAAAACCGAGAAAGAACTCCAGAAAGATGCTGATAAGCAAGCCGCTGCTGAAAAGCTAGCAGCAGAAAAGGCCGCCGTTGAAGCCGAGAAAAAAGCAGCAGCAGAGAAAGCCGCCGCTGAAAAAGCAGCTCAGCCTGCGCAGCAATCGCCGCTTTCTAAAGAAGAGCTAAAACAAACAATGCTGGATACTGCTAACGGCAGTTCCGGTAACCCGCTTACCCAAAAAGATCTGGAGGCTCAAAGAGCCGCTGTTAAACCAGCGTCTGCAACTCTTCCACCTGCATCGCCACAGGCCCAGCAACCGGCAGATCTCAGCCCGGAAGCGCAAGAGTTACTGGAGAAGGCCAGGACAGAAAATAGCGCCCCTTATAGAAATCAGCTTATAAAAGATGCAAAAGCACTGGGTGCCGGCCTTAGCGGAGATACTCCTGCTGCGCCACAAAATGGCCCGGCCTATACTAAGTTCATGCAGGATTATGCAAATAGCCCTGCAGCAGATGATCTTATAAAAGTAATAGCAACAGCTGCCGGAACAGACAGGGCGCGTTTTGATGCGAATAATGCGCAGGTGCTCGAGCAGCTTGCAGATCAGCTTGGCGTTAAAGATATACTGGCAATGTCACGCGGCGGAAACCCGGATGATACCAAGCGCAGGCTTGGTGCGGCTTCCATTGCGCTTTCAGATGCTATCAGCAAGGGCGGCAGAGATTTCACCCTTACAACATCACAAGGTAATATAACCATACCGGGTAAAAAATTCGCAGAGGCTTATACCAATGCAGAATATACTCCGTTCGTTATAGCAGGCGATGCAAATATAGTGGCAGCAACTAACGAGGCCGCTGCATCAGTACAGCGCAATGGTGATGAAGCAATGCTTCACGCAGTTAAGCGCAGCAGCAGTAACCCGCTGGTCAAAGGCGCTGCAGAATTCATCGAAGAAAACTATTCAAGCAGGTTCGGTGTACCGCAGCGCAGCCCTGTGCAGGCAAAGGCAGTGGAGATGGATGCTGCAACTCTTGCTGGTAAAAAATTCGATGATGGTGTTGATTACGAAAGCATAATGCGCACCAACATAACAGAATACATGAAAACTCTGGATGGCCCACGCCGCCGTATGGTAGATGGTATATTGAGGGGAGAAGGCAGTCAGGAACTTGTTAAGCAGGCTATCAGCCTGATAAACCAGCCGGGTGATGCTTTTGACCGAGTAGACCCTAAGTTCAAGGGCGTATATCTTGGTACGCAAGATCCTGAGGAAATAAAATACGAGCATTCTGAGAACAGAAGGCACTACAGAAACAAAGATGATGAATATGCATTCCAGAAGGTGCTGATGCAGGGTGGTATGCCGGAGGCAGAGGCGCTAAGGGCGCTTTTCGTTGCCATAGAACACGCAGGTAAATACGGCCCTAATTATACTAAAGAAGAAGCTGCAATGGCTGCGCCAACTCCACAATTTGTTAATGCTATGATAACTCCTGGTGGCGCATCATCTATCCCTGCTGATGGCTTTCCGGCACAAGGCGAGGGCGGCTCTAAACCAAAAGGCAAGGGAAGGATGTAACACATGGCAGAACCAGTGAATCCGGAAATTAACGTAAGCGCTACACTGGCTCCGGCCGCAGCGCAGCTTACCAAAGCTCAG
>JAMHZE010000104.1:0-2513 GCA_035909535.1 Rickettsiales bacterium
TGATTGCACTGTCCGGAATAAGGAGTGGCTTCCATTTCTCGCAGCAGGGCATTCATTTCGCTTATGTTCAGGGTTCTGCCGCTTCTTACCGAGCCGTGGCACGCCATCGTCTCCAGAATATGCTCTATTCTTTCCTTAAGTGCCAGTTCCTCACCATATTCCGCAATGTCAGAAGATATATCTTCAACCAGTTTTTTTACATTACCATTGCATAATATCTCAGGCATCTCTTTCACCTGTACTGCGCTGTTGCCGAATTTTTCTATAACCAGACCAAATGCGGCAAGCTCGTTTGTGCGGTTACACAGCTCTATCACGCGCTCTTCGCCCAACTCTACTATTTCCGGTATCAGCATCTTCTGGGTCTTTATCCCGCTGGCATCATACTGTTTCTTCATTCTCTCATATACCAGTCTTTCATGCGCTGCGTGCTGGTCTACCAGCACCATGCCATCGGCGGTTTGTGCTACTATATATGTTTCATGAAGCTGTGTTCTTGCTGATCCAAGTGGAAAATTCTCGAGCTGTACCTGAGCATGTTCTTCCGCTTCTGTGCGTGCCTGAGGCATGGTTTCCTGCGGTTCAAATATCTGACGGGAAGCTAATGGTGCGCTGTATCCGCCGCCAACTGCTTCGGCCATTCTACCGCCGTAATAGCTGCCACCACCACCGCTGTATGAAGAACCCCCTCCGCTTGGTTGCAGAGGCATGGTCTGCGGCGCGAATGAAAGCAGTGCGGCATCAGAAACTGTGGATGATGCTCTAAAACCGGCGCCAGCAAGTACGCTTTTTATGCTGCCTACTAACAGCCCGCGTATCTCTGCTTCAAAACGGAAGCGTACTTCTGCCTTAGCGGGGTGTACGTTCACATCTACTTCTTCCGAGGGCAGAGTAATGAACAGGGCCACAACAGAATGCCTGTCTTTGCTCATAAAATCTGCATAGGCACCTCTTATTGCACCTAGCAGAACCCGATCTTTTACCGGCCTTCCATTCACGAATACATACTGCGCAGCAGATGTTGATGCGTTAAATGTCGGCAGAGAAACAAGCCCTTCCAGCCTTGCATTATTGCGTGTTGTATCTATCGTAACAGAGTTCTCTACAAAGCTTTTGCCAATAACATCGCGCAGGCGCTGAGCACGCTTCTCAAGCATATCTGTTGCAGCAGGGTAGTTCAGCACTTCCTTGCCACTGTCACGCAGTACAAAGCCAACTTCCGGAGTTGCCATCGCCATGCGTTTCAGCATCTCTATTATTCTGGCTTTTTCGGTCTGGTCTGTTTTTAAAAACTTCAGTCTTGCCGGAGTGGCATAAAACAGGTCGCGCACCTCTACCACCGTTCCGCTAGCAATAGCAGAAGGTTTTATCTCTTCAACTTCTCCGCCTTCAATATTTATCTGCCAGCCATCATTCGTACCCTTAGTACGGGAGCTGATAGACATACGCGCAATAGAGCCAATAGAAGGCAAAGCCTCACCACGGAAGCCGAATGAGTTTATATTGAACAGGTCATCGTCCGGAAGTTTTGAAGTGGCGTGGCGCTGTATGGCAAGCTGCAGGTCGCCTTTGTTCATGCCCTTGCCGTTATCAGATATGCGTATCAGATCCTTCCCGCCGCTTTCTATATCTATCTCAATTTTCGTTGCACCCGCATCTATGGAATTCTCGGCCAGTTCCTTTACTACGGAAGATGGGCGTTCTATCACCTCACCAGCAGCAATACGGTTTATGGTTACCGGCGGTAATATTCTTATTACGCTCATAATCTTTTCAGCATCTCTATGGTCAGTTTTTTACCTCGTTCAACAGCGGGCTGGTCAAAAGGGTTCAGCTTCCACAGCTTTGCCAGCAATACTGTTTCCAGTATAAAATGCATGGTCAGGCTACCCAGCGTGCGTTCATCAAGTTTATCTATCTCGAATACTCTTACAGGGTTACCGCTTTCCACCAGTGTTTCTATGGAAGCAAGCGCTGCCGAGTTCATCACATCACTGAATTTACGTCCGCTTATATAGTCCAGGTTTTCTTCGCGGAACGCTTGATTAAGCGTGATAGGAGATTCCTTTTTGCCGCTTTTTACATACATCACGTTGAAGAATTTATCCTTTCTTCCCTGTAGAAAAAGTTGCATCTGGCTATGCTGGTCCAGCGTGCCGAGGGACCTTATCGGCGTGGTGGCAATATCGTTCTTGCCAAGAGATTCAGCCCATATCTGTGCCCACCAAGTGGTAAAGTTACGTAATCTGTCCACATAAGGCATCATTACTGTAGAGTTAATGTTTCCTCTTTCAGCAAGTGCGTGGTTAAGCGCTGCTCCTGTAATACTCTGCGAGCGTTTATCAACAAAAGTTCTGCGAACTTCCTCTTCAGCGCCTTTCAGGAATTTATCTATCTTTATCTTGCCGAAGCGTGCCGGTATCAAGCCTACCATACTGTAGATAGAGAATCTGCCGCCGACCTTCTCATGCGGGTATACCGGTATAGAAAGCTTCTCAGCAATGTTACGTATA
>JAMHZE010000105.1:0-1141 GCA_035909535.1 Rickettsiales bacterium
CCAGCTGAATTCCTTTATCAGGCTTGTGCCTACCATTATAAAGGCAAAGCGCATTATTATCGCACCTAGAACGCCCCAGAATAGCACGCGGTACTGATACTGTTTGGGTACGGCAAAATGCGCGAATACCAGTGCGAATACAAATACGTTATCAACCGAAAGCGTCAGCTCGATAAGGTAGCCGGTAAAGAACTCTGTGCCTTTATCTGCACCCATAAAGTAGTAAACGCCAAAGCCGAAGCAGATGGCAAGGAACACATAAAAGCTAACCATGCGCGCGGCATCTTTAAAGCCTATGTCTTTGGTTTTTCTGTGTAATACGCCAAGATCCAGCGCGAGAAGGAACGCCACTATAACTAAAAATCCTACCCACATCCAAAGGGAATGTTCTGCCATGCTAACTCCTGAAAAATAATGGTTATATAAATGATTATAAATTAATTAATATCAAGCAAAATCGGGTTGTGTTAGAATGTGCTTATGTAACCTTAATGGGCGCGTATGAAAAAAGGCATTATCATGTTAATTCTTGCGGCGACCTCACTTCCTGCCGCAGCTCAAAGTATCAGCAATCCTCTTACCGCCGGCAATGCCATGATAGATGTTGCAAAGGGGCTTCGTACAAAAATAGATGATAGCCAAAAACAGGTGATAAAGCTTTCCACCGGAGAAGATGTTCATGTCAGTAACGGAAATGCGTATATTCAACGCGGGGATAGTAGGGAGATATTGCCGGATGGTATTTATACAGATACATCAGGTAACCGCTACGTTGTACGCAACGGCTACCTGACAAATAACTAAGAGTTATAGATTTCCATATTGGTTTTGCCTTCAGTCTTATCAATGATAAGCGTAATAGCGGCATCACCGGTAATGTTAACGGTAGTACGGAACATATCAAGGATACGGTCTATACCAAGTATTATACCAATACCTTCAAGTGGCAGGCCCACAGAGTGCAGTACCATACCCATGAAGATTATCGAACCGCTAGGTATACCGGCAGCACCGATAGAGCCAAGCGTACAGGTTACGATAAGCATCAGGTAGTTCTCAAAGGTCAGTTCTACGCCGTAAAGCTGGCTGAAGAACACCGCGCATATGCCAAGGTATATCGCAGTACCATCCATGTTGATGG